>JASHPN010000341.1 GCA_030038175.1 Verrucomicrobiia bacterium | reverse complement strand
CGGTAAGTATATTGATACCAATGCACGTGGCTGGGACCGCGATCGGGATCTTTGGAGGCCGGTCCGGTCCACAGATTCGGCAAGGGCCGGCCGCCCGGTTCGGAGCTTAACGCGACTTTTAACCGTTTTTTGAAATACATGGGGTGGTAGAGATTTCGGAAACGGTCCCGCTTCTTTTTCAGATCGTACCCGTCAATTGCCAACGGCGGCTGAAAGATGGGATTGTTGGTGCTGAAGAACGTGGAGACATCCATATCCACGCGCGGTTTTGTCTCATCATCAAAATAATACCGGATATGGACGCCTCGATAGACCGGATTGCCATACCATATATTCATCTGCTGGCGATAGAGGCAGCCGGGGCCCATGGCGTCGAAAATCACGCATTCGCCGTTGGTATCGGTGTAGATGGGAAAATATTTGGCGTCGTCATTGTCTCCCGCGCGGTCGTAAGAACAGAATTGGCGGGTTTGTACGCCGGTCTGCAAAAAGGGCAGGGTGTCCACGCGGAAAGCGCCCGTTCCAATCAGGTCGGGCAGTTCGCCGGCCAAAGCCGGTTTCAGGGCCAACAGCACCAAACACAAGACAACGAAGGACCGGCGCTTTTTCATGGGGCCTGGTCGAACATCAAAGCCGAGAGCACGGCTGAGGAAGCGCGGTTGCGGTTGGTGAGGCGCACCTGGATACTGCCGGAGAATTTGAAACGCAGCCATTTTCCCTGCTCGAAATGGCTCACCGTGCAGGGGGGCGCCAGCTCATGGCCGTTCAAATCCGCAAGCTCGATGGTTTCTTCACGCCCAGCCTTGTCAAAATCGCAAACATAAAGGGCCAATTGATGCGGCTGAGTATCGCGGACGTAAAGAGTGAGCAAATCGGAGCCGGGAGTTTCCAAAGCGCCCAGGTAACGCGCGCAATACGAGATTGGGCTGGTGAGCAGCGACGATGGCGTAGAGTTTCTCCAGATGGAGAATTGCCGGCTCGTGAAGCCGCCGAAATCCACAGCGCAAAGGTAATCAGGCCAGGCCTGGCAATCGCGGCCGTAAAAGTAACGCGGCATGAGGAAGCCATCAGCGCCGTATTTTTCCGCCCAATTGCCCTCGGTGGTGTCATCCATTCCGAGGAAAGCCGCGGTGGGAATTTGTGTGTTGGGGCCGGTGGTTGCGGTGACCGATTTGGAGAAGGGGCCGGTTTTTCCGGAAAGCCCGACTTCCGCCACCCGGTAATAATAAGTCGTCGAGGGCTTGACGCGCGAATCGCTAAAGTGGCTGGCGTTGCTCCGGCCGGCCAGAACCGGATTGGAAAAGTCCGGATGTTCACTGCGCTCGATTTGATAATAGTTGACCTGGTCGGCCATTTTCGCAGCGGCCCAATGCAGATCAACACCACTACTACCCAAGGGCGTCGCGCTCAGCTTGCGGATTGGCCCTGGTTTGACGGGAGGATGGTTCTCAAAACAATAAACCCAATAATAAAACTCGTTGATTTTGGAGTTGGCGCCGCCGGCATTTTGCACGCGGATGCGCAGTTGCCGTTTGCCTTGAGTGCAGGCGGCGGGAATTTCGAAGTCGGCATCGTACCAGCCCTGATAAAACGGAGCGGAGGAGAGCGTGCAGACATCCCAGGGCCGTTCGTTCACGCGAACGCCATCCACATAGACAAACGCGAGCTGCCGGCCATTGCCGGAGCGATACAGCCGCCGTCTCAGTTCCACCCCGTGGTTTGCGGGCGAGATGGCCACGGTGAACTCGCTGGAACCGGTGAAAGCGCGGCCATCGTCCTGGCACAAATCATATTCGTAGTTGCGCTCGTAGCCGTCATAGCCGCTGTGCCGGACTCCGGCCCAGGTTTGGCCGGTCACAGAATACCGGTGCGCCGCTTCGGACGCGGGGTCGCCGACGTCCAGTTGATCGGTTAAGAGCAGGCGGCCGGCGGAAGACGTTTTATAATAAAAAATCACCACGTCGGTTTCGCCGCCATTATCGTGACCGCCCTCGCGGGAAAATTCGTAGTTGATTCGGATATGCTGGTTGAAGATGTAGGAATCATTGTAGTAGAAGCGATAGGCGGTTTGGTATCCGTTGATCAATCCGCCCCAGAGCGGCTTCTGGTAGGCGTCCCCGCCATATCCCTGGTTGTGGTCGTCCTCCGTGCCATCGCCATGAATCTGCGGTGTGCGGCTGCCGTCAAGGTAGGTGAACTCGTCGCCATCCATCGCATAGCCGGTTGAGTAAAAGGAAATGCCGACGACTTTGCCCCGGCCGCTTTCCTCAAAAGCGGTGTTGAACAATCCGCGGCCGGGATCACGCGCCAGCGTGCGTTTGGCGCAAAAATAACCGGTATCGTCCGCCGGATACGCCAGGACGGATGCCGGTTTGTATTGGACCACGCAGGAAACGGACTGCAAGTCAGCGCCACTTTCGTTAACGAGTTCCAGCCGCGCCGAATGCCAGTAAGGCATCGGCCAATAGCAATAGAAATCGTGGTTCGTGCCGTCGAAACCATAAAATAGCGTGCGCAGCGACATCTCCGGCAGGCGCCGGCAATTGGGATAGGTCTCGCCGCCGCCGCCAAAAAACAGGCCGAGGGGCACGTTCACCGCGGGTTCCCTGGCGCCGTCCCAATAAATTTTTAGAATCGCATGGTAAAATGGTTCGCGCCCATAGGGATCGAGGTGGAGTTTGAGACTCGTAATGGAGCCGGCGCCGCGCAACTGCGCCAGGACGGCGCTCTTTCCATTCGGAATCGCAACGGTATTCGAGACGGTGACATTGCCCGCCGCTGGCTTCGGGTCGAGTCCCAAATGAGTCCACTGGGACCGCACCGTTGGGCTGTCTTCCCGGGGACCAGGCCAGGTCGTTACTCCATTGGTGTTCGGGAAGGTCAAATAGGTGTATTGATACCAGCAGGAATTGGTATCGGGAAGTTTGCTGAAATCGCCGGTTGTCGTTATTTTCAAATGCTTTTTGAATACAAAAGGGTAGTAAACAATTCCGAAGCGCGGGCGCGGATCCAGGAACGCAAACGGTTCGGTGAAGGGCTCGATTTTGCCGCCAAAAAAATCATCAATGGTCGCATCCACCCGCGGTTTGGATTCGTCATCAAAGTAGTATTTGATATGAGCCAAACCCGCGGCTTTCTTACGTCCTCGTGACCAAACATTGATTTGTTGGCGATAAAGGCAGCCCGGCCCGGAGGCGTCAAAAATGACGTACTCGCCGTTGGTATCAATGTATTTGGTGTAAGCGTTGATGAAATTGCCGTCGTTATTGGCGCCGCTTGGGTCATAAGAACTGGATTGCCGGGTCTCCGTGCCGTCCGGGGGCAGGAGCGGGAGCAACTCGGGATGTGCCATGGTCGGCAATCCGGGCGCGACGGGGGATGCCAGGGAGCCGGCCAAAGTTGCAGGTGCCGCCAGGAAAAGGCAAAGGAAGCCGAGGAACCAGAAAACTTTAGGGAGTGCGAATGCGTCGTTCCGGCCAAACGCAGCGAATTCGGCAGCGCTGCGGCTGGTGCTGCGCACACAGCCGCGCTCCGAAGAATTCTGTACCGCGCCTGATGAAAAGTTCGCGGTGGGCCGGTTACGGAGGCGCGCGAGCGGATGGATCATATCGTTCAAAGGCTATTTGTCCGTTTCGATATTTTCGTTAAACGCGACCCACCACGAATCGCCGCTGGATTCAATCTGAGCGCCCGTGGGATTTTGGCCGTTGACGTGGATGTTTGAGATGGCCGGTTGGGTTTCAAAAGGCCCGAGGCGCATGGCGACCGGACCCAGCGCCCGGTCGGCGCCGATTTTCAAAGTCATCCCTTTGCCGGAACGGGTGAGTTTATAATGAAGGAGCGCCGTTTCGATATTTCCGGAGTTTTCAAACAGCACGGGATATTTTTTCACGGCGATCTGATTCCAATCATACGGCAGCCGCGGATAAAAACGCAGCCGGTCCGGATGCGTGTCATCCACGCCAATGACGAGGCGCAGCATCTTGATTATTTCCGCCTCCTGCACGCCGTTTCCGAGGTCGCCGATGCGATACCAGTAGCGGCCGGTTGCGTCTATGTCGCAAGCTTCCGGCGTGATAAAGGAGTTGAAGCGCGGGTCATAAATGACCTTGGCCGCCCAATTCAGCATGGTCGTCGCGTCGTGCATGCGGTCCAGGAGCAACGCCGCCTGAGTGACATATCCCTGGCCGTAACCCATGGCCTGGCCATAAAATCCAAACGGCCGATAGGTATCAACCAATCTTTGGTAGGCGGCCTCGTTAATCGGACGCCAGGCTGGATCATCGTCTTCCGGCGCAAATCCTTCATAATCGGCCAATAGAATGAGCGGTCCCAGGACGGTGCTTTTGTTTGGAAAACCGCCGTATTTGGTCGTCCAGGCGCGGCCATATTTAGGGTCGTTTACCACATATTGCGCGGCGATGGCGCTTCGCATTTTATTCACTCGTTCACGCCATTGCGCCGCGGCTTTGGTCTGTCCAATCGAATCCGCCATCTCGGCGAGCGCCTGAAGCGCGTTCAGACAGGTATAGTCCGGATAAACGGAATAGCCGACCATGGCCGCGGACTCGCTGGTCGTGAAGAGGACGCCATTGGTGGCCCCGGAGATTTTCGGATGGTTAAACTGCCACAGGACCCAATCGCCGGCGGCTTTGATATCCGGCCAGCGGGCCTGGAGCCATGCGTTCCGGTCCGGCAACCGCAGCCAAAGGCGATAGAGAAACATGGAGGTGAGACCGTGGCCGTCGTTTTCGAAGACGCACCAGCTCTGCGGCCGGTTGGCGATGCGGCCCCAATGGGGCGGATAATTTTGGCCCTCAAATTTCGGGGCGTCAGGCTGTTCCCACAAGCGCGCCGTGCGGAGACAATAGTCCGCGCAACGCAAGGCCTCGTTGGTGTAACCCAATTCCGTCAACTCCTGAAGGCTTCGGCCCATGTCCCGCGACCAGGAATCATTATAATAAAGGCCTTCGTTGGTTTGGTACGTGCCAAAACCGGCATACCGGCTCCAATTGGGCGCTCCTTTGGTTGAAGTGTGGTACATGCCGTCTTCCGTGATTTTATCCCTCATGTCCTGAACGTTGGCATAAAATGCGTTGACCAAAATTTGCGCGTAAATGTCCCCGGAAAAGGAAACGGTCGGCCCGGAATAGCCCTGGGGAATTTGGACAGGCACCCGGCCTTTAAAATCCCGGTCACTTTGGTAAAAGGCGCGGTCGAGATTATTGAGTGTTGCCTGAACCTGATTTGTGTCCGCGCCTGACGGCAACAAAGGTTTTTCGTCCGCAAATTTTGCAAAGTCCGGAGCCAGGGTCTGGCCCGGCAGCTCGGTTCCATTTGCAATTGTTTCGCCGGCAGTTGTTTGCAACGTGATGCCGGTGATCACGGGAACTCCGAGCTTGACCGGGGAATTTTGAACGACAATGTCTTTGATCGGGGAGTCCTTCGGGACAACCACCGCCACATAGTTCCCGCCTTTGACCGGCGCGGCCGGATAAAGGCGGAGGCTTTTTTGAAGGGTTTCGCGAAAATTCGAATCTGCAAAATAAGGCTCGGGATATTTGTAAAATATCTGTCCCCACCAGAGGCTCTCGCCAAAGACCAGAGGAAAAACCTGCTCTGTACCGTCGGCGTAATCCACGCGGACCATCCCCATGTCGTCGCCGATAAAATACCGTTTGGCATAGGGAACCTTATCCCCAAGGTTTGTCCAACTGTGGGCCTGGGCCGTGTCGGTCATACCCAGGAGGTATATTCTCGTGGCCGTGCCGCCGACATTAATCCGCGCCGGCTTTTTACCGTCAAACGCGAGCGTTGCTTCGGCGAAGGGGACGCCGTATCGGTTGATGTTCGTCGTTGCTGCCGGGTTAACTGACAGGGGAATGGCCCAATAGACATCCGCCTGGCCAGCCGGTTGTGCCAGGGATGAAATTGCCAACCATTGAATGACCAGAGATAACGCAAGGCCTTTGCGGGAAAAATTCAATTTCATTTTACAGCCGCGAATTCTATAGACATTTATACGTAAGCGCTCTTAAAAATTTTCGGTATTGGCATATCCATCAAATTGATTTTCGGGCGGATCAATGGGCGGCCGCTACGGCGGGGGCGGCGGCAAAAGTGAAGTTTTGAACATTGCCCTGGCGTTTCCAAATCGTTCCATTTTTTCCCGGCAGGCACACAGCCAGTTTGGGAATATCGCCGCCTTGCTCAATGTGAAGGGCGAAGTCGGTCGTCCCATCTTTTCGTTCAACAGAAATGCTGGTGCGCACAACTCCGTGGCTCGTGCAAATAGGCCAGTTTTCCATGTGATATCCCGACCAGGAGGGGGGAAGACGGGGAATCACGCGAACTTCATCCATCGAGGTGTCATCAACGCCGGCAATCAGACGGGCGACTTTGAGCGGCTCGGCAACGTTGACCAGATTGAGCGGACCGCAACCGGCGGTCAGTTGGATTTTGCCGAGTGCATCGGGTGAATACATCCGTTCATAGAAATAGTATGGGGAAAGGCGCTGGTAATGATATTGGTCCAGGCTGAAGATCAGGTGAGGCGATTTGAAAGTTCCCTGGGCCAGAAAATCGAGGCCGTGATCCGCCATCGCCAGTTTATCGAACAACAACATGTCCTGCAGGGCATAACCCTGGCCGTAGGAAGGGCTGGTGAGCAGGCCCTTGTGAGTATAGTTCATCTGCGGCCAAATGCCGTATTTATCAAATTGCTCTTTGCGGGGAGGGAAATCGTAAAGTTCATCAAACGTTTTTCGGCAATAAATCAAAGCTCCCTGCCACGGCCAGGCCGCCGGATCGAATCCCAGGACGTCCGCGGACATGCAGACGACCCCGTTCAGGCCGCCGCCGCCGGAATGCGTGGCGCTATCCACGTCATTGGCGTTCGGGTTTAGCGTCTTCATGTCAATGCCCCAAATCCAGGAGCCGCGGCTGTTCACAAAATATTTTTGGATGTGGTGGAACAGGGTCCGCGCATCGCGACGCCAATGTTTCGCCGTGGCATGGTCGCCGGCCTCGTCTTCCATATTGGCCGCGCTCAACAAGGCCAGCGCGCATAAATTGTTTTGAATGACATTATAATCATCATGGCCTTTGCCCCCGCCAAATTCGCCCGAGCCGGGCACCAGCGGGCCGCGCTTGAGAAAATAGTGGATGCCGCGCACTGGCGAGGATTGCTGATGAAGAAAATGGTAGAGGCGCGCGCGGAACGGGTCCTCCGCCGGCAGCCGTTGCCACAATGCGACCATGGAAATAATCGTCGCGGCCTGGCCGTCCATCTCCGAACCGCTTTGGCCCGGGCCACCCTGCGGATCAAAGTATCTGGGGAAAGCGATGAATCCGTCGGTGTTGGTGCCGACAAAATCCATGACGCATTGCGCCACCTGGCAGGCGTGCTCGTAATCACCCCAATAAACCAACTCGCGCATGAATGTTCCGGCGTCACGCGTCCACATGGTTCCATACCAGGGTTGCGATGCGGGCGAAGCGTTGAGAAATCCCGGCGGATACTTGCCATCCGGACGGGAGACGAAATCCCGGTCCAGCACACCCTGGAATGAGTCACTGACTTCCGTGGAAAACAAGCGGGCGCTGTCGGAGCCAAAGAATTGAATTCTCCCCGGCGTATCCGCGCGAAGGCCAAAGCTCGCGGAATTTTGAGAATTGGATGGGCCAACATTGGTTGGCGGCGGCGTGCTTTGCGCGTGCAATTGGGCGTCCGGCAATACCGCTGCCGCCAGGAAAATCGCGTAATAAGTTGATGTCAATTGTTTGAAGTGATCCATTGAATGCCCTTTTCAAATTCACGGAGCGTGAAGGCGCGCTGCCGCGCCCTCACGCCCGAAGTTGATCCGCTAAAAGCCGGGTTTTCCTCCTTGCCAAATCATCCAGTGCGCCCGGCCCGGTAGCGGATGAACAAACTGTTTTTTTTGTCGAAACTTTTTGAGCACGGTTCGCTCCATTTCCCGGCCCTACGGGGTGTAAAGCAGGCGATAGAACACGCTGCCATTGGTTAAGTTCATGGGAACCTCCACCTGGTTGGTTGAAGTGGAAGCGGCCACGTTCACCCAATTGGTGCTGAGACCAACGCTCAAACTGTTGGTCTGGGCCTGCAAGGTCCAGCCGGTATGATCGGTGGGCCAGCTCAGGTAGAGGTTGCCGTTGGTCACCGACCAGACAATGTTCGTCGGGTTGGTATTGATCGAGGATACCAGCGTGATAAGGGTGACGTTGGTGCCGTAGGCGTTGGTGACAGTCAATGACAACTGGCCGCCGCTCAGGCTGCTGGCGGGAACGCTCAGGGTGGCGTTGATCGGTGCTGTGTTATTGGTCGTGCCTGACCCGACAACGGTGGAGTTGTCACTCCAGTAATATCCGAGCGGTCCCGAGCCGTAGGCCGTCGCAGAAACCGTCACGGTTTGATTCGTCAACAGGATGCTGTTGGTCGGCGGTAATGGGGCCAGGAGATAAGGCGGCACGCCGCCGGGCGCCACCTGGGAAAGGGTCAGGTAATTCCACTGTACCTCATCAATGGCGGTCGGCGTGTTTTGGGTAAATCCGGCCGCGCCGATGGGCGGGTTGGAAGGATAGGGATAGTTTGTCCCGGCCTGAACACCGTCAACATAGGAAGATATAATCCAATGATTGGTCGTCGTGTTCAACAGGACCTGCACCGTGTGAGTTCCGGCGCCGATCGTGAAAAAGCCATTCCCATTGGTAATTGCCGCGCTGCCACCCGCCCCGGCAAAATATTGCACATTTCCGCTGGATTCCGTCAGGATGATCCAATCATAACCATTTGGCCCCTCTTCGGGCGGCGTGCTACCGCCGTCGGAGAACCGCCCATAACCGACCACGGCATTGGTCGGGACTCTCTGGGCAAAGCCCAGGCCCACCCAGTTGCCGGGATTGCCGTCGAACGTCAGCGACGCAGTCAGGGTGTAGATATAACCAGCTTCGGGCGTGAACGGCAAAACCCAGCTATCCGGCTCCAGACTCGCAACCACGCCGTTGGCCAATACCGCGCCAGTGTCGTTTGTTCCCAGGGCATCAGTCCAATTTGCCGCATTCGCGCCGCCGACTAGAGTGTTGGCCTCCGTCAGCGGCGTTCCCGCGATCGAATACGCGGCCCCGTTAAAATCGTTGGAATAAAGTATGGGGTTGGTATAGCTCAGTGCGACCGGCGGCGGCAGGCTGGACAGCGTGGTAAACCAGTTAGTGGAACCATAGGCGTTGGTGACAACCAGTTCCAGCACATCGCCGCTCAGGCCGGGGGGAACGTTTGATATGGCCAGGGTTGCGTTCAGCACCTCAAGGACGTTGGTTGCACCCGAAGCGAGCACCGTCCCATTGTTCAGGTTGGTCCAATAATAACCAATGGGCGGCGTGCCGAAAGCCGTCGCGGGCACCGTCAGTGTTCCACTGGACTGGAGGTACGCGGAATTGGTGGGGGGCAAGGGGGTAACAAGAGTGGAAGGAATGGCGCCGCCGCCATCCTCGTACAACTGGGCCACCTGGGGAAGATTCAAGGCATAATTGAATACGGCCACGTCATTCACGTTGCCGTAGAATTGATAACTATAATTGCCGGTTTCGCTGCCCATTCTCGATCCGATGCTCATCAGCATGGGCTGGCCCAGCGCCACGTTGGTGGCGGTCCAGATGCCGCTTCCCGAAGTAATCGAGGCGGTGCCGGCCGGGACGCCGTTCACATAAAGGCTCACCGTTTGATTGGAAATTTCGTCCACGACCCCCACCACTTCGTACCAGGGCGTAATGCTGGTTGACCCGATGGAACTCAGCGTCGAGATGGAACTACTGACCGTGTGAAGGGTGCCGCCGGCGTCACGCACCAGAAATCGGAAGTCATGGTTAGGGTCGTTGGCGCCGGTGTCCAGGTCGAATTGCTCGCCGCCTCCGCCCCAGCCCAGCGTTACGATGCCTGCGTCCTCGCTTTGAGCGTACCCGGCCACCCAGGCCTCGATGGTAAACGCCGTGCTGGTATTGGTGGCAAAATTGATGCCGGCGATTGAATTGGCGTCGCTGTCGCCGCTATCACCATTCTCGTCCACTTCGCCAAATTGAGCCGACGTTTCCAACGGATCGCTGGTGGGGTTATAACCGGGCCAGCCCAGCGACAGGTTGGTATAGATGCCGTCATGGCCGCTCGCGTAATCATGGCAGAGCAATCCGTTATCGGGACCGGTTTCGCCGCCGCAGCAATCCGGCTCATTCAAGCGCCAATAACCGATGGGATTGAGCGCCAGAACGCCATCCGGGAAGGGCGCGATGGGCGTCGGAAGGTACTCGACCGACCAGGCATTGGTCGCTTCGCCAAAACTGTTGGACACAATGCAGGTGAAATTGGTTGGGCTGTTTAACTGGCAATCTTTCAACGAAAAACTGGAATTGGTGACTCCGCCCACGGCCACGCCGTTGGTCAACCATTGATAATAAATCGGGTTTGCGCCCGCCGCGATCACCGAGAAAGTCGGGGAGGAACCCGGATAATTCGTCCCGTCAACGTTCGTCCCTCCGTACAAGGTTATCAGATTGGTATAAGCAACGGGGAGCAGGCTCGAAAAGACCGGAGCGGTGTAAACGGTGAGGCTGGCCGGCGAGCTGGTAATGGCGCCGTAAATGTTTGTCACGACCACATAATAATTCGTGTTCATGTTGTTGGTGGACACGGGATTGATGATCAAGGCGGCATTGGTGGCCCCGCTAATGCCGCCGCCGTTCACGAGGGGGACGCCATTGGTGTACCACTGATAGGAGAAGGGTTGAGCGCCCCCAACCACGACCGTATTGGTGAAGGCAGCGCCCTGGCTCGTACTCGCCGAGGCCGGTTGTTGCATGAATACCAATTGATTGGCGGAAAGCGTCAGCCAGTTCCAATGGACATCGCTTTGGGCGCCGGCCGTGAAGTTATTTTGGGTTATTCCCAGCGCAGCCAGGGCCGGGTTGCTCGCAAAGGGCACCGCGTTTGTCCCTGCTTGAATGCCATCAAGATAAGACGTGATAATCCATCTGCCGGTTGTATCCAATATCTGGGTCAGGATATGCGTTCCGGTGCCTGGGGTGAAAAAGCTGTTTTGATTGAAGATTGGCAGCGTTGCGTGCGGCCCTCCGAAAAACTGAATATTGCCGCTGGATTCAGTCAGGATGGAAAAATCATAACCATTGACGCCGCTATCTGCGAACCGGGCATTGCCGAGGCCGGGAATCGCGTAGTTCTGCGCAAAACCAAGGCCAACCCAGTTGCCGGGATTGCCGCTGAAGGTCACCGAAGCCGATAAAATATAAACCTGGTTGGTTTGCGGATAAAACGGCAGAAGGATGCTGTCACCCTGCGCCGTGCCGATGTCACCATTTGCATAAAAAGCATTGGTGTCACCGGATCCGGCCGCATCAATCCAGAGGGCCTCATTGGTGCCGCCGAAAAGGGTGACGGCGTAATCGGGCGGAGTGTTGGAAATGTTCACCATCGCGCCGTCAAAGCCGTTGGAATAAATGAGCGTCGCCCCGATTAAATAGTTGGAATAGGTGTTTTGCGCTTTTGCGAGGGAGCAACCGAATACGGCGAGCATTCCCGCCACCAACACGTTTTTGATTGTTTTCATATGCATTCTGGATTTTGAGGCTATTCTATTTTCCTTGTTTGGCATCCACGATTCTAAAATTGCAGTCAGTGACCCGTGATTTGGATTGGTTCCCGCTTTCTTTCGGCACGAACACGAAACTGCAAGACGTTCATTTTCATTGAAATCGCCTGCAGTTTAAACAAGAGGTTATCAACGGGGTATCGCCTTTTTGGGCGAGCAACTGAAATACCGATGGCCACGAAAATCAGCGCTCTTTCACCCAAAAGAGGCAATAGATTGACAATCCGTTTAATGAAATTGAGCACCGCTGGATACTCCAGCCAGTATTCCCGCTGCTGCAATTCGCGGCGCCCAATACGAATCAAGGTCTCCCTGAGAAAAAAATAAAGCGCGGTCTATGCCGCCCCATGAGTGAAAGAAGTACATGTTGCCGTAAGCCTTGATCCACCGGGCTGAACCGTCAATAAATACCTCGTTGGCGCCGGCCGGACTATTTACATCTCCATTATCCATATGTGCGGGCAGGGCGCCCCAGTCACCGGTAGGCGCCATACCCGGATAATTCCAGGTATTATCAAGTCCATTAGGCTCCGCCACCAAATCGGCACACAACATCCAGCCAGGTTTTGAAAGAACGGTCCTAATCGGACTGTCGGAAGTATGACCGGACGAAGAAATGTTATTTATCCAGTTCGTTATTCCGCCATAATACTGGTAGCCGATTATATACTGGCTGCCGTTAAAATATGGCTTGCCCGGACGATTGGGACAAGTCCACACGCTCTCTCCAACACCATTCGTGATGGGAGCCCCCACATCGCTCCAAGCGCCAAAGCAAGGGGAGCCGGGGTTAAATTGGACCGAATATAAGTTCTGGTCGGCTGGCGGCACATAGTCCGTGTTATCATTGGCATATACCAGGGCGCCAACGCCTATTTGCCTTAGGTTATTCAGACAGCTAATGCGCTTGCCGCGTTCCTGCGACTGATGCAGGACCGGCAGCAGGATTGCCGCCAGAATGGCGATAATGGCAATGACCACCAACAGCTCAATCAAGGTGAAGGCGCGCGAACGCGCCCTCACACCGGGAGTTAATCCATAATAAGCAGACCTCGCGCTCCTTGATTCGTCGTCCGAAGCGCCTGCTTTGTTCATAGATAATTTGTTTACGACATTCGCACGGCTTTGGGCCGGGCCAATGATCGCATCACTGTTCGTGATGTCATTGACACTTGACCATTTGATGCTTTTCACAATTTTAACTGCTCCCATTGATCTTATGGATATATCAGGCGGTAGAACACCGATCCGTTAGTCAGGTTTATCGGAACCACTACTTGATTGGTTCCTGTTGAGTTGGCGACGTTCACCCAATTGGTGCTGATGCCAACGCTCAAATTGTTGGTCTGGGCCTGCAACGTCCAACCGGTGTGATTGGCCGGCCAGCTCACGTACAGGTTGCCGTTCGTTTCTCCAAAGTTGATGGGCACCGAGTTGGTATTAATTGCATTCACCAGCGTGATCGAGGTGATGTTGGTACCGTAGGCATTGGTTGCCACCAATTCCAACGTGCCGGCCGATAGGCTGCTGGCGGGCACGCTGAGGTTGGCCGAAATCGGCGCCGCGTTATTTGGAGTAACGGGATTGGGAGTATTGGTCGCACCCGACGCGAGAACCGTGGAGTTGTTGATCCAGTAATAGCCCATGGGCGCCGATCCGAAGGCCGTTGCATTGAGCGTCACGGTTTGGCTTGCCAGCGTGATGCTGTTGGTAGGCGGCGACGGAGGCACGAGATAGGGCGGAACACCGCCGGGCGCCGATTGAGTCAGCATGAAGGTATTCCATTGAATATTCGTATTGGCTCCACCAGTGCTGTTGTGAGCAATGATGATACCGGCGATGTTCGTGGGGCTGAAGCTGCCTGCCGATGTTGCATGGCCGTCAATCACAGCAGAGCATGTCCAAACAGCGCCCGTCGTAGCCAATTGAACCGATACGGCATGGGCGACGTTGCCGGCGGTGGCGGTGGCCGTGCCGGCAAGATTTGCCGTGCCGGTCGCAAAATACTGCACGCTGCCATTTTGTTGCCAAAGGATCCAATCCATACCATTAGGGCTGCCGGTGCCGCCATTGATCTTTCCGGTGACACCGACCGTCCCATTGGTCACGATCGCTTGGCAGAAACCCATGGCCACCCAGCTGCTGGGAGCGCCAAGGAACGTTTCCGTCGCGGATAGCGTGTAAATATAGCCGGCCTGCGGCGTGAATGGGAGAGTCCAGCTATCCTGCAAGGTTGTGGTTGGAGTGCCATTGGCTTGCATCACGCCCGTGTCATTGGTTCCCAATGAATCAACCCACACGCTATTAGGGGCGCCTACCAGGACGCTGGCCAACGTTGG
>JASHPN010000340.1 GCA_030038175.1 Verrucomicrobiia bacterium | reverse complement strand
ACATTTGGGGCACCGGACCTGTTCCATCAGCCGGCTCGTCTCCCGTATCTCCAAAAATACAGTCCCGCTGGCCGCTTCAAAACGGCTCTCGACTACTTCCCAATTCAGTCCCAGTCCCAACAGTTCGTGAAATAATTTTTCAGGCGTCATGCCCAAAGCCTACACACTCATTCCACCGAAAACAGCGAAGAACCTTACGGTAACGATACAGGCTGAAAGGGTTTAGGCGTAATGGCGTCTCCCGCCGTCCAAGCGCTGCAATCCATCACAGGCTTGACTCACCAGACCGACGGGTGTTGCTCGCCGTTGCCCCGGCGGGGTTACCCTACAACTGCCCCATCGCCTTGTCCATGGCCGCGAACAACTGGCCCATGGTCGCTTCTGTTTCGTCACCCATGTTGGAAACACGGAACGTCGTGCCCTTGATTTTGCCGTAGCCGCCGTCAATCAAAAAGCCCTGGTCCTTGGTCAGCTTTTGCAATTTCGCCACGTCCACCGTGCGTCCGCCGGGCTTCGCCCCGTTGTTGACGCAGGTAAGCGTCACCGATTCGAATCCTTTGTCCGCATACAGGGTAAATCCATGTTTAGTCGCCCAATCGCGGGTCATTTGATTGGTTTTCTTGTGGCGCGCATAGCGATTTTCCAGGCCCTCGGCAAAAAACTCGTCCAGTTTGGAGCTCAGCGCATAGATATGTGGAATGCTGGGCGTGCTCGGCGTCATGCTTTGCTCCGCGTTCTTTTGGAACTCGGCGAAATCAAAATAATAACCGCGATCTTTGATGGTGGCCGCCTTGGCCAGCGCGGCCTTAGAACAGGCGAATACAGCCGCTCCCGGCGGCAACGCGAATGCCTTTTGCGTGCCCGCCAGCAAAACGTCAATTCCCAACTCGTCAAATTTCAGCGGAACCGCGGTCATCGAACTGACGGCGTCCACGATGAACATGACGTCGGGATACTTTTTCTTGAGCGCGGCGATTTCGTCCAGCGGGCTCATGACCCCGGTTGAAGTTTCGTTGTGAATGATCGTCAGCGCGTCGAACTCGCCCGTCGCGAGCTTCTTATCAATCGCTTCGCCACGAATGGGCGAACCCCATTCCACCTGGAGCGCGTCGGCCTGTTTGCCGCACTTTTTCGACACGTCGAACCACTTGTCCGAGAATGCGCCGCACATGCAATTCAAAACCTTTTTGGAGACGAGATTGCGGATCGCCCCCTCCATGACGCCCCACGCGGAAGACGTGCTCAAATACACGAGCTGCTTCGTCGAGAGCAACTGCTGGAGTTGCGGTTGAATTTTTGCGTAGAGGTCTTTGAAACCCTGCCCCCGATGACCGATCATCGGCGAACAGAGCGCCTTGAACGTTTTTTCGCTGACCTCGACGGGCCCCGGAATATGCAATTTTACATGCGCCATAGTTTGTGAATTATTTCACAAGCGCAACGCGCGGGCAAGAAAAGTTTTTCGAGCGCGAGAAACCCCTCCGCTGGAGCGCGGACGGTGTCCCGTCTGCGGGACCAGCCGCAGCACGTGGTCAGCCAGAGGACTTGCGTTAGGCCACGGCTCATCCCATTGCGAACCTGCTGCGACTGGTCTCCGACACAGTCGCGCTCCAATTCTGACAGTTTTATCTCGCTCAACCTTTTCGTTCAATCAGCACGGTCACACTCTGCAACGTTGTGCCCACAAAAATAATCGCTAACCTTCCCGCATGAAAGCGCTCGTCCTCAAAGAGTACCGCCGCTTTGCCATCGAAGATATTGCGATCCCGGATTTGCAGCCGGACGAAGTTCTCATCCGGGTCCGCGCCTGCGGCATTTGCGGCAGCGACGTCCATGGCATGGACGGCAGCTCAGGCCGGCGGATACCGCCGATTGTCATGGGGCACGAAGCCGCCGGAGAAATTGCAAAAATTGGCAGTGCCGTCACCGGGTGGGAAATCGGCGACCGCGTCACGTTGGATTCGACCATTTATTGCGGCGAATGCTGGTATTGCCGGCGCGGACAAGTGAATCTCTGCGAAAATCGCCGCGTACTCGGCGTGTCCTGCGCCGAATATCGCCGGCACGGCGCTTTCACCGAGTTTGTCGCAGTGCCGCAGCGGATTCTCTACCGCCTGCCGGACAATTTAAGCTTTGAACAGGCGGCCATGGTGGAAGCCGTTTCCGTCGCGGCCCATGCCGTGAAGCGCACACCGCTCGAAAAGGGCGCCTCGACCGTGGTGGTGGGGACGGGCATGATTGGATTGCTCGTCGTCCAAATGTTGCGCGTCGCCGGCTGCAAACAAATCATTGCCATTGATCTCGACGAAAGCAGGCTGGCGCTCGCCGCCAAATTCGGAGCGACCCAAACATTCAAGGCCGGCAACTCCGATGTGCCGGAAAAAATCCGCGCGCTCACGGATGGACGTGGCGCCGACGCGGCATTTGAAGTGGTCGGTCTGCCGCAAACCGTCAAAACCGCGATTGATTGTGTCCGCAAGAGCGGCAGCGTGACGCTCGTCGGCAATCTCAAGCCGCAAGTGGATTTGCCGCTCCAATCCGTCGTCACGCGCGAGCTTTCGCTCATCGGCACCTGCGCCTCAGCCGGCGAGTATCCCGCGTGTCTCGATCTCATCGCCGGCGGCAAAATCAACGTAACCGAATTCATCAGCGCGACTGCGCCGCTGGAGGAAGGGCCGCAGTGGTTTGAACGCCTTTATGCCGGGGAAAATGGACTGATGAAAGTTCTGCTGAAGCCCTAAATCTATGAGACAAATCAAAACGGGTTTGATTGGCTGCGGGAAAGTGGGCCATTTTCACGCCGCCGCGCTCCAAAGCCTGCCGGAATCCCGGTTCGTCGCGGTCTGCGCCCGAACGTCGGAAAAAGCCAACAGCTTCGCGGAAAAATACGGCGCAGCCGCTTTCACCAACGTCGAGGAAATGATTGCCAAAACGGGCGTGGAAGCGGTTTGCATTTGCACGCCGCATCCGCAGCATGCCGCGCCCGCCATCGCGGCGGCAAAAGCCGGCGTACATGTGCTCGTCGAAAAACCCCTCGCTTCGTCCCTGGCCGACTGCGACGCCATGCTGGCGGCCGCCCGCGACGGCAAAGCCATTCTCGGCACCATCAGCCAGCGGCGATTTTATGCGTCGTGCGCGCGCATTCATCAGGCGATTCAATCCGGCAAACTCGGCAAACCTATTCTCGGCACGGCGACCATTTTCGGCTCGCGGGACGAGGCGTATTATCGAAGCGATCCATGGCGCGGAAGCTGGCAGCTCGAAGGCGGGGGCGTACTCGTCAACCAGGCCCCGCACCAGCTCGACCTGCTGCTTTGGTATCTGGGCGAGCCGGCCGAAGTTTTCGGTTATTGGGCAAATCTCAATCATCCTTACATCGAAGTGGACGACACCGCGGCCGCGATCGTCCGTTTCAAAAACGGCGCGCTCGGGAACATTCTCGTGAGCAACAGCCTGAATCCCGCCCTCAACGCGCGCGTATCCGTGCACGGCGCAAACGGCGCGTCAGTGAGCGTGCAAACGGACGGCGGCTCGATGTTCGTGGCCGGAATGTCCAATATCATTGAGCCGCCCTTTAACGACGTGTGGACGATTCCCGGCGAGGAGCAACTTTTGCCAAAATGGAAGGATGACGACGCGCAGTTTTTCAATTCGGTAAAACCGACGGAATATTTTATTCGGCTGCAGATTCAGGATTTTCTCCATGCCATTATCGAGCGCAGGCCGCCCGCGGTCACGGGCGAAGACGGCCGGCGCACGGTGGAATTGTTCACGGCGATTTACCGCGCGACCCGCGACGGCAAGCCCATTCCATTTCCGCTGGCGGCGCAATAATTCCAACGATGCTTCCAACCGACCCGCAACCGGCTCCTGTTCGCTATCGGATTCTGGCGATGCTGTTCGTGATGGTGGTCATCAATTATCTCGATCGCAGCAATCTTTCGGTCGCGGCGACCAGCCTGAACAACGATCTGAAACTGGATTCGGCCCATCTCGGATTGCTCATGTCGGCCTTTGGCTGGGCCTACGCCGCCTGGCAGATTCCGGGCGGCTGGCTGGTGGACCGTGTCCGCCCGCGCGTTTTGTATGCGTTGATTTGCGGCCTGTGGTCCCTCGCCACGCTGATGCAGGGATTCGCCGGCACATTTATTCTTCTCTTTTCCCTCCGATTGCTCGTCGGAACCTTTGAAGCTCCGGCTTATCCGCTTTTAAACCGGCTCGTCACGATTTGGTTTCCCGAACACGAACGCGCCGGCGCCATCGGCTGTTACACCTCCGGCCAATATGTCGGCCTCGCCTTCCTCACGCCCGTCCTGGTCCTGGCTCAGAAACATCTGGGCTGGCAGTCCGTTTTCATTCTCACCGGCGTTTTAGGATTGGTCTGGGCCGGAATCTGGTTTTGGCGTTATCGGGGGGAGCCTGCGCGCCCCGCGCCGCGCCGTAGTCCCGCTCCGAGCGGGATGAAGGAGGGTCGCGTTCGAGAATCTCCGCCGCGCAAAAACATCCAATGGGCCGACCTGGGCCTCGTCCTTTCACGACGAAAACTCTGGGGGATTTATATCGGCCAATTCGCAGTCAATTCCACGCTTTGGTTTTTTCTCACCTGGTTTCCGACGTATCTCGTCAAATACCGCCATATGGATTTCATCAAAGTGGGATTTTATGCGTCACTGCCGTTCCTCGCCGCGTTTTGCGGCGTCATCGCCTCCGGATTGCTCTCGGATTTTCTCGTGAGGCGCGGATGCTCAGTCACCG
>JASHPN010000339.1 GCA_030038175.1 Verrucomicrobiia bacterium | reverse complement strand
AAAGCGGGAAGAGCGAGAAACAGACTGACCCAAAAGATGAGATGCTTACCCAATGGTTTCATTAAAAAATCAAGCCGATGACACCGGTTAAAAGATTGAGTGTGGCAATGTCGCCGGAAAACACCAGCGAATAGATTCATTTTCCCATTCCTTTTTCATTTTTCCTTTCTCCTTTTTAATTTTTAATTAGTGCCGTGTTTCGCGTGATTTTCCATTTGGATATGGATGCCTTTTACGCTTCGGTGGAGCAGCGGGACAATCCCGGGCTGCGTGGCAGGCCGGTCATTGTGGGCGCGCCGCCTACACAACGCGGGGTGGTGTGCGCGGCGAGTTATGAGGCGAGGAAATTTGGCGTGCGCTCGGCGATGCCCAGCGCGACGGCTGGGCGGCTTTGCCCCGATGGCGTGTTTGTCCGTCCGCGCATGGACCGTTACCGGGAAGAATCACGGCAGATAATGCAAATTATGGCCGGCGCGGGTGCAACCGTCGAACAGATGTCCATTGACGAAGCGTATCTCGATCTCTCCGCCCTTTGCCAGGACGGCGATACTGACGCTTCTCTGCGCAAGGCCCTGCCGATTGCCCGGGAACTGAAACAGCGCATCCGCGCTGAACGCCAATTGACGGCCACGATCGGGATTGCCGCCAATAAACTCCTGGCCAAAATCGCCAGCGACCACAAGAAACCCGATGGCCTTACGCTGATTTCCGAAAAGGAAAAAGTGCAGTTTCTGCGGCCATTGCCGGTGCGCGCGCTTTATGGCGTAGGCAAAGTGACTGAACAGGTTCTCAACCAGAGCGGCGTGCAAACCATCGGCGATCTCCAGGATTATCCTGGCGATCTTCGCGCCATCGTCGGCTCCTTTGCGGGCCAATTGAAGCAATTTGCCTTTGGCGAAGACAATCGTCCGCTCGAACTGGGCGATGAAATCAAAAGCATCAGCGGCGAGGAAACGTTTTTAAATGACACCGACGACCGGAAAATCCTGCGTACCTGCCTGAAAGAACAGGCCGCGGACATTTCCAATCGCCTGAAACGCCGGAGGCTCGGCGCGCACACCGTGCAGGTGAAAGTCCGCTATGGGGACTTCAGCACCCTCACGCGGCAAATCACCGTGGAAGAACCGCTGACCGAGGCGCAGGACATTTATCGGCTGGGTTGTTTTTTGTTGGGGAGGGAGAAGCTGGTGTCGCGGCCGTTGAGATTGCTTGGGCTGGGAGTGAGCACTTTGCGAGAACCGGGGGCGAGGCAGTTGGGGTTATTTTGAAGGGACGAAAGGGACTTAAGCGACGCTGGCACTTTTGTCCCTTTGGTCTCTTTTGGCATAAGCGAGACCCTAACAAGATTTTCGGATTTTGCAAAGCGGCCGTTGGCTTTACACCCACCCTTCGCTCTGCGGATGGGGCTCGTATAATTCCTCCAGGAAACGGAGTTCTTCCCCGGACAATTTCAGCGAGAGGGAGGCGATGGCGTCGTCCAGATGATGGGGTTTGGTGGCGCCGATGATGGGCGAGGTTACGACCGGTTTATGGAATTGCCAGGCCAGGGCGATTTGCGAGGGCGGCACGCCGCGTTTCTTTGCCAGTTCATTGACACGGTCAATGATGGGCTTGTCCATTTCCACGGTCTTGCTGAAGATGCGTTTGGCAAAGTTGTCGTTTTTGGCGCGCTCGGTGGCAGGTTCGTCGGTCCAGGGGCGGGCGAGGCGGCCGCGGGCGAGCGGGGACCAGGGCGTGACGCCGATGCCTTCGGAGGCGCAGAGGCGGAGCATTTCGCGCTCTTCCTCGCGATAGAGCAGGTTGTAATAGTTTTGCATCGAGACAAACGTTGCCCAGTGATTGGCGCGCTGGATGCCGATGGCTTTCATGAATTGCCAGGCGTGCATCGAACTGGCGCCCAGGTAACGCACTTTGCCGGCGCGCACGACGTCGTTGAGCGCCTCCAGCGTTTCTTCGAGCGGCGTGTCGTAGTCGAACCGGTGGATAATGTAGAGATCAATGTAATCGGTTTGAAGGCGTTGCAGGCTCTTGTCCACCTCGCAGAGGATGGCTTTGCGCGAAAGGCCGCGGCCATTGGGATCAGCCCGGACCTGGCCGTTGACTTTGGTGGCGATAACCAGTTTGTCGCGGCGCGTAAAATCCTTAACGGCGCGCCCCAATATTTCTTCGCTGTCGCCTATCGAATAAACGTTGGCCGTGTCAAAGAAATTGATGCCCAGGTCGAGCGCGCGCTTGATGAACGGGCGGCCCTCTTCTTCAGTGAGCGTCCATGCCCAGCTCAACATTCCCGGCCATGGGTTCGCGACTTTCGCTTTGCCGTAGCTCATGCAGCCCAGGCAGATCCGTGACACCTGCATTCCGGTGTTTCCCAACCTTGTATAATTCATAGGACGACAATGCATCAAAAATGGGATATTGCCAGCGTGGATTATTCACATCCGCCAAAGGCTACGGCCCGGCAGGCGGCTCCTACGCAATTAAGAACGCAAGCGTGGTGGCGAAGGGCTAAATGGCTTTTAGAATTATATCCGCCACAGGGGCTGGCTGGACGCTCCCTCACGGTCGCGGCTCTGTTGCGCTTATCCTCCGAGGGACGTGGGATCTCCGACATCGCCTTTGTTGAAGCTCACGTAGTCTTCGGTCAAATCGGCGGCGTAGATCACGGCGCCGGCTTTGCCGAGATTCAGGCGGACGTGCAGATCAAATTCTTTGGGCGCGACGGCGGCGCACAGTTCCTTGAAGGTCGCTTTGGTTGGCTGGCCTCGTTTGAGGCTCCAAAGAATGTCCTTCGATCCGGGCGCGCTGTAGCCGATATCCACTTTGTCTTCCACCACCAGGGCCGATGAATACCCGAGGGCATCAATGATACGGCCCCAATTGGGATCGCCGCCGTGCCAGCTTGTCTTTACAAGCGGACTGTTTCCAACAGCGCGCGCGGCGGCATCGGCATCCGCAGCCGATTTCGCCCCTTCCACGCGCACGGTGACGATGCGGTGAACCCCTTCGCCGTCCCGCACAATCATTTTGGCCAATTCAAGACAGACGTGGTTTAAGGCTGTTTGAAAGGATTTGAGATTTGAGATTTGAGATTTGAGATTTGAGTTTCCCGCCAGGCCATTGGCCAGCGCCAGCACGGT
>JASHPN010000338.1 GCA_030038175.1 Verrucomicrobiia bacterium | reverse complement strand
GTGCACAAGCCTGCTATGAGCAAAACTAAACCTGCCCAAAATCTCAAACGATCCGGCCTGTCTGCCGAAGGAATCACAGTCTTAGTTTAATTTAAATAGGGCGTCTGTTCAACCGGAACGATGGGGACCGGAGCGCGGCTGTGTCGAAGACCAGCCGCAGCACGACAAGCCTAAACCACCGTGCTTCGCGCAAGCATCCCAGGCGTGCGTGCTGCGACTGGTCCCGCAGACGGGACACCCGCCGTCGCTTCGCTATGGCGCGGCAAGCAGCCGCGCTCCGATGCGTGGGGGGTGGCACAAACATGCCATAGCCGATTTGTTTTTTCGCTTCTAAAATAACATTGCGACAATCCACTAAAGTATGAACCAAAAATCCGTCCCAAACCGGATGCAAGCCCTCCCATGCAGAGAGGTATTTGGCCGGCCGGATGAAAACCCTGCGGATTTAGGTCATTGAAATGCACATACCTATGAATACCATGAATATTCCCGTCATTCGTTGCGTATCCGTTTCTGCGTTCCGGAAAGCATTATGGCCCGCCATCTTCGCGCTGGCTCTCTTGAGCCGTCTGACCGCCGATGCCCAAACCACGGAAGGCTGGGCTTCGGCCTCGGACAATTACACTAACGGTCCGGTGGGCGGGGACTGGAACCCGGCAATCAGCGACAGCCCCACCAACTGGCCAAACAACTTTAACGGCTCGGCTTCCAGTGTGAGCGGCTATATCGTCGTTATTACCAATAACGGCACCTGCAATTATGCCGGTTCTCCCGGAGGCGATCCCAATTATACCAACACGATCAATGATTTGTATCTCGGCGGGACGGGCAACGGGGTTGGCGGGGGCGGCATCTCCAATAATTTCGTTATGTCCGGCGGGAGCCTGACGCTGGTTGACACGAACGGTCCTGCTTTCGCCATTGGCGGCGTTGCCACCGGAGGCAAAGCGGGGGCGGCCAGCACGAATTATTTCACGATGACCGGAGGCATGCTCATGGCCACCGGCGCCATAGCGAACACGAGCGGCGGTTGTGTGATCGGTTTCGGCACGAACAGCCTGGGCACGGTGAATTTCAACGGCGGGACGGCCATCCTTTCAGATCTGATAATTGGGGGTCACGGCGCGGGCGTCGTCAACCTCAACGGCGGCAACGTCACGTTAACGGGCACGGATACCAACGGCCTCAGAGCCATCAGTTTCGACACCCTGGCCAGCGGAAACGGCACTTTAAATATAATCAACGGCACCTTGACGGTAACGAACAGCCAGGTGGACCTCGGACATGGCGCCATTGCCCATCTGAGTTCCACAATTAACATGAGCGGCGGCACATTTAATCTCGGCCATCTTCAATTTGGCACCGGCAGTGCGACAGCGGCGACCAACGTCGTGAACTTCAGCGGCGGCACGATCAACTTCGGCGCGGGCAGCGCGCGCAATGGCACCACCCAGACCAACTGGTTCATCATGTCCGGCGGCACGATCTCATGCCTGCCGGGCAATAATCCGAGTTTGCCCGGCGGCCTGACTCATTGGATAGTGACCACCTCACCCGGTCCCGGCGTCGTCACTTTTGCCCCGCTGGCCGGCCAGAGCATCACTTTCAATGACGTGAGCGGCGCCGGTTCGATTAATATCGCCGGCCCCGGCACAACCATCGAGGCCGCCGCCAGCACTTACACCGGCGGCACGATCATCAGCGGTGGAATATATTCTTTGAGCACGGCCGGTTCCGTCGCCGGTCGAATCGTGATCGCCGCCAATGCGACGCTCGATGTTTCCGAACAGGCCGCCGCTTATACGTTAAGTTCCGGCCAGGTCCTGAGCAACAGCACGTCCACCGCGATGATTGACGGCAGCCTTAATACCGGTTCTGGAATTGTTTCTTTTCTTTATTCGGCCGGTGTCCCTTCACTGACCGTCACGACCAACAACAGTGCCAATACCAACGCCAATCCGGCCACGCTCACCCTCTCCGCAACCACCACGTTTAATATCAACAACGCCGGCGCGGCGCTGGCCCCTGGCAATTATTTGATTATCTCCACCAATAGTGAAGGGGCGGCCGTTGCGGGAACACCGCCGGGAACCGTCACGATTACTGGTGGCGGCATCCAGGCCGGCAACACCGCCGCGCTTTCCATTGGCACTGATGGCCAGTTATATCTGGTCGTCGCCGCCAAGCCTCCGCCGCCGACGATTGGGTCGTATCTGCCGATTCCTTACGCGAATCAGTTTCTATTGTATGCGGGCGCCAGCCCCACGTTCTCGGTATCGGCCTCCAGTGTCGCGTCGATTTCTTATCAATGGTTCACCAATGGCGTTGGGGTCGCCGGGGCGACCAATCCCAGCCTGACGCTTTTGAATATTCAAGCCGGGTCGCTCGTCAATTATTGCGTGGTGAGCAACTACGCTGGTTCGACCACCAGCTTTGTCTGGACCGCCTCGGTGATTGCGCCGCCCGCCGCCTATCCCCAATCGGTGCTGGCGCAAAGCCCCATAGGATATTGGCGATTAAACGATGACGGTTCCATCGCGAACGACTACGCGGGCGGCAATGACGGTCTTTACACGAACGTTACGCTTGGGAACCAGGGTTACAATCCGACTCTCGACCCTTCGGACACTTCGGCGGGTTTCGGCAATGTATCCCCGTATGTCAACAATCTGGCCGGCCAGATCGAAGGGATTGATTTTGCCACCAACGGAGCGAACGCGGAATTTTCGGTGGAGGCCTGGGCTCAGGCCGAACCTGGAAATGAATATGCCAATGGTGAGATTATGGCCAAAGGCGTATATAACGTGGACGAAGCGTTTGCACTGGGAATGGATTCGGCGTCCACCGAACACTACCGTTTTTATATTCGCAACGCCGCCGACACGGTTTATACGGCGGATTCTTCGTTTGTCCCGGACGGCAACTGGCATCATCTGGCCGGAGTGTGCGATGAGGCCAATGGCGTCGTCTTGTTATATATTGACGGCCAACTGGCCGCTTCCACAACCATCCCCACGAACTCCGGTGAGTATGAAACGCCCGCCCCAATCACAATTGGCGCGGGAATTACCAATAACTCGCCCAATGGCTATACGCTCCAATTTTTTGGCAGTATCAATGACGCGGCGGTTTTCAATCATGCCCTCACGGCAAGCCAGGTGGCCGCCCAATATGAAAACGACGATGTCGCTCCCGCTTTGGATCCCGCGCCGCCGTCAAGCGTGACTGCCAACGGGGGCGGACCGCTGACGATTTCCGCCGGGGCCATCGGAACCCCGCCACTGCTTTACTGGTGGCATGACGCAAGCGGCGGAACAAACGTGGCGTCCGGTTCGACGAATGGTTCGATACTCAATGCAACTTTGACCGTTGGCAGCGTCCCATCCACGTGGAACAGCGACACTTTGAATTTGATCGTCAGCAACGCTTTCGGCGGAACGAATTTTGCCGTCGCGCTCACGGTTTATACGAACGCGCCGGCCATCACGCAAAATCTGCCGACGCCACTCTCTCTTTTGTCCGGCGAACCTTACACCTTTTTCGTCAGCGTGAGCGGCGCGGCGCCGGACTACTATCAATGGTATGCGAACGGGGCGTCGGTGGCCAATCAGACCAACACGACGTATGCGATCACCTCTCCGGCGGTGGGCGCCACCAACTCTTATTTCGTGGTCGTTAGCAATATCTTCGGCGCGACGACCAGCGTTGTATCTCAAGTCATCGGCCTCGGGCAATTAACTTCTGCTTTCGCGACCAACATTTACGCGCTGAATCCCGTTGGCTATTGGCCGATGCATGAAATCGAGCCGGCGGCGCATGGGGATATCGAGACCAACTACGGCAGCGTTGGGGTTCTGGGCACAGGCTATTATGGTGATTGGATTGGACTCCAGGGCATCATTCACAGTAACGCCAGCGCATTGGCCAATGATCCCGACCCGTCCGTTGTTTTTGCCTACACGGGCGCAAACAACACGGGCGATGCGACCAATAGCCTGATCATTCCGCACAACTCGCCGTTGTCCACGTTAAACGCGCCGTTCACGGTCGAATGCTGGGTCTATATGAACAACACCGGCGGCGGCGACGTTTGGTCCCAGGAAGGCGCCGCGGGGCTCGATAACGGTCCGAACTACGCGGGAATCCGGTTGTATGCGCATGCTTCCGGTTTTTGGCTCTATTGTTACGATGGGACCAACGGTTCAACGATATACTCCGGCGGCGTTTTGACCAATTTTGCGACGGCTCAATGGTATTATCTTGTTGTCGTTGATGATGGCACAAACATCAGTGAATACGTGGATGGCGCGAATCTTTGGGCCACCAATCTGGCAGCGAATTACGCTCCCGATTATTGGTCGCCCTTAAGCATCGGCAGCGGCAGGGGATTTACCCGCAACGTAAACTGCGCGGTTGATGAATTCGCCGTTTATACAAACGCATTGTCCATCACCGACATCACGACTCACTACAACGACGGCGTCAGCGGCGCTGACGGCCAATATAAGGCGGATGTCCTGGCGGACAACCCGCCCATCTATCTTCGCATGGATTCGCCGACCTATAGCCCGCCGAATCTTTTGCCGGAATTAATCAACTACGGCAGCGCGCGCAACGTGGGGACTTATTCTCCCGGCACGTATCCGGGCGCGATCCAGGGCATGATCAATCCTCACGGCGCGCCATTCATCGGACTATCGGGCACAAATGTGGCCGCGCTCAGCGGCGTGAGCAGTTTTGGCGACGCGGGATTCGAACCGGCATTCAATCCGTCTG
>JASHPN010000337.1 GCA_030038175.1 Verrucomicrobiia bacterium | reverse complement strand
GAAGATCAGAGTTCATCAGCGTCCACTGCCCGTCCGGCGTAGTCCCCGGGACGAAGCCGGATTCAGAATCCTGCGCTCAAGAAACTAAAAAAGCCCTAAACGAAGCCTCTTTTTTTGACATGCTCGCCGGACCCATTCGTTTAGTCGGCCAATCAAATTTCCCAATAAAAAGCCATCAGGTTCACCGCTAAACTATTTCGTTTAGGCCCTCGTTTATCGTTTAGTTTTGAAAAACCCACACACCATTTTTTACTAAACGAAGCTGCCTTTGGAAGGATTAACAGGATGGCCGGGATGGACGGGAAAAAGTCAGGCGGTTTTCATCCTGTAGATCCTGTTCATCCTGTCCAAACCTTTGCGTCTTCGCGTCTTTCGTGTTAGCTCTGCAATTCGTGTCAAGTTTCCAGTTTCCCGGGCTCTACAAAAAAATGTGCGCGCTCCCTCATTCGGAATTGGGCGGGCGTTGGGCGCTCCCTCACCTGCCTTCGTCCCGCTCGGAGCGGGACTACGGCAAGGCAGGCGGTCGCGGCTCTTTTGGCAAACCGCTGCCGTATCCGTGTCCATCGGTGTTCATCCGGGGTTGAAAATGAGCGCGCCGCTCCTTCCTCCCGGCCTGTAAACGAAATCAGACTGCCGGAAAAATCCACCCCCTCAAAAAACCCTCAAATTCCCCAATAAAATCAATGTTTTTGCCTCCCCCCGCTTCGTTTCCCCGTTCACGCGCTTAGACACAAAAAAAGTGTGTGTCATCCTGCCTGATACTCACAGCCTTGCGCGAGGGCGCGTCCCTCCCGTTCCCTCACGGTCACGGCTCTGCTCATTTCGTTTCCCTGTTTCAAAACCCACGCACTAGAAATGTGTGTGCATGCCCGGGTATCCGACGTTCGGCGTTCGACCTGTCCTGCGCTGCAAGTCCCGATGCTTTTTATCGGGATAGCCTCCGGGCGAAGGACGGATGTTTCCTTCGGCAGCCTTGCCTCATTTAACCATTTAACCCTTCTAACGATTTAACCCCATTCAAGAGATACTTGACGCAACACGCAATACGCAACACGCCCACCAATACTTGGCGTGTCTATTGCTTCGTTGGGAGGGGGTTATGCGGTACAGGCGCCATTTGTTGGACATTTTAGTAAGAGTTGATCGGGTCCTGTCCAAGGTTTGGACAGGCGCAGCCGCGCTTTGCCGTGTCCGGCGGGCCAGGCCGCGCTGGACGGTGACGTGTTTATTGCCTGCCGCCGGGGAAAACAGTTCAAACTGAGGGTTATGAACGGGAGGACCCAACCCCGAAACCTGACTACGTTGACCCGTGTCGTCATTCTCATCGCTCTTTACTTTGTCGGCGGGTTGGTGGGCAAAGAAAGCTCATTCCTTTCGGGCACCGTGGTCCTGGTCTGGCCGCCGGCGGGCATTGCGCTCGCTGCCATTCTGTTGTTTGGCTACCGTTTCTGGCCGGGCGTGGCCCTGGGCGCGTTTTTGTTTGCGTTCACCAACGGCGTCCCTTTGGGATTCTTCACGTTTGGAACGGCCATCGGCAATACCATGGGCGCCATTGTCTGCGCCTTTCTCCTCAAAAAACTCATCGCTTTCAACAATGCCATGGAAAGCACCCGCGATGTGGCGGGCTTTATCGGCCTGGCCTGTTTCCTCGGTACCACGGTCAATGCCAGCTTCAATGTCGTGGGCCTCGCCTACGGCGGCGCGGTGAAATGGGACGATCTCTTCCCCATGACGCTGCAATGGTGGGTGCCGAACGCCCTGGCCGGGCTCGTCGTCGCGCCGTTCCTGATCGCCTGGGCCACGCCCTCGGCCATCCGCTGGAATGCCCGGCGGGCGGCGGAGGCGGCGATCTGCGCCGCCGGCCTGACCGCGGGCACATTGGTTTCGTTTAATACCTGGCTTGCCTATGGGATTCAAAACTATCCGCTGGCCTACCTCCCATTTCCCTTTCTGGTCTGGGGCGCGTTGCGCTTCGGCCAGCGCGGCGCCACCACCGGCACGCTCCTGGTATCGGTGCTGGGAATCTATTCGTTGCTCCATCGCACCGGGCCTTTTGTCGCCGATACCGAGGCCGACAGTTTAATGCTGATCGGCAGCTACATCGGAATCCTGGCGGTGACCAATATGCTGCTGGCCGCGGCGGCGGCCGAGCGCCGCGCCGCCGAACGCGCCGTGGCCGAAAGTGAAAAACGCTTTCGCGCCGTGGTGGAAGACCAGACGGATTTGATCTGCCGGTTCAACTCTGACGGCCTGCTCACGTTTGTAAACGAAGCCTTTTGCCGTTTCTACCGCAAAGCGACCCCGGAACTGCTCGGCACAAACTTTTTTCAAACCCTCTGCGAAGAAGACGCCGCCATTCCCCTCAGCTACATCAACTCGATGCCGGCGGCGCAAGAGGTCATTTCCTTCGATTACTGTCTGCGCTCGCCGGATCGCCGGGACATCTGGCATCAATACCGCCTCCGGCGGCTCTACCGCGAAAGCGCCGACCGCTGGGAGTTTCAGGCGGTCATTCAGGACATCAGCCAGCGCAAACGTTCCGAACAGGCCTTGCGCGCCAGCGAGGAAAAATACCGATCGCTCATTGATCATATTCCGGACGTCGTCTGGACGGCCAATGCCAACGGAGACCTGGTTTACATCAGCGGCAATGCGGTCAAGGTCCTGGGCTTCGGTTTGGAAGAACTCCTCGATCTGGGCACTCAATTTTGGATTGACCGGATTCATCCGGACGATGTCTCGCGGGTCAAAGAGGCGTATCAGAGGCTCTTTTCCCGCGGTGAAAGATTCGACGTCGAATATCGCACTTGCCGCAAAGACGGCGAATGGATTTGGTTGCATAACCAGGCGACCGTGACGCGCCTGCGCGAAGGAACCATGTGCGCCGACGGCATATTTAAGGACATCACCCAACGCCGCCTGGCCGAAGACGCCATCCAGCAAAGCAAAGAGGCCGCCGAAGCCGCCAACCGGGCCAAAAGCCACTTCCTCGCCAACATGAGCCACGAATTGCGCACGCCGCTCAACGCCATCATCGGTTTCTCCGAAATCCTCGCCGACGAGACGTTCGGCGGCCTCAATGAGCGGCAACTCAAATACACCAACAACATCCTGAATAGCGGCCGCCATCTCCTCCAGCTTATCAACGATATCCTGGACCTGGCCAAGGTGGAAGCCGGGCGCCTGGAACTCGTCCGCGAGAGCTTCAACGTCGCCGGCGCGCTCGCGCAGGTGCAGGCGATTGTCAAAACGCTGGCCCTCAAAAAGAACATCCAGCTTGAGGCCGAAATCGCTCCGAACCTCCCCCTGCTCTTTGCCGATGAGGCCAAGTTCAAACAGATCATGTATAACCTCATTAGTAACGCGATCAAGTTCACGTTGGACGGCGGAAAAGTCCGGGTCATTGCGACCGCCCGAAATTCCGCGGCCGCCGGTCTGGATTCCGGCGGACAATTTCTTCAGATCACCGTCACCGACACCGGCATTGGCATCAAACCCGGCGACCAGAAACGGGTTTTTCATGAATTCGAGCAGTTGGATTCCTCCTATGCCCGCCAACAGCAAGGCACCGGCCTGGGATTGGCGCTGACCAAACGGCTCGTCGAAATGCACGATGGCCGCATTTGGGTGGAAAGCGAAGGCATCGAAGGCAAAGGCAGCACTTTCACTTTTTTGCTCCCAATTCTCAAAGAAGACGCAAGCCATGCCGGGCTGCGCGGCCTTCCCGGCGGAATCAATGGAAAGGATTCTCCGCAGCATGACGGCAACGGCATAACCGCTGAAGAATTAACGGCCAAAACCAATTGTTTGGAGACAACCCGCAGACCGCCAAAAAAATCATATGCGAGGCCAAAAAATACTCATCATCGAGGACAACGAATTAAACCTTGAACTGGCCAGGGTCCTGCTGGAACTCAAAGGCTTTGCGGTCGCTTCCGCCCGGACCGCCGAAGACGGGCTGCGCCTGGCGCGGGAACTTTTGCCGGACCTGGTGCTGATGGACATCAGCCTGCCCGGCATGGATGGCCTCTCCGCCACCCGCAACCTCAAGACCGACCCCGCCACCCGGCATCTGGCCGTGGTCGGCCTAACCGCTAACGCCATGAAGGGCGACCAGGAAAGCGCCCTGCAAGCCGGCTGCGATGGCTACGTTCCCAAGCCGATTGACACCCGCACCTTCGCCGCCATGGTCCAGGATTTTCTAAATCAAAAATCCTCTTAACCCTTTATGCTGACAAAAACCAAAAAAGATGAATCCAAACCGATTCTCCGGAAGTATGGCCAGGGATCGGTGCTGGTCGTGGACGATGAAGAACAAAATCGCGGCCTCTTATGCGATCCCCTCCAGGCGCGGGGTTTTACCGTCGCCGAGGCCGCCTGCGGCCTGGAGGCCCTGCAAAAAATCGCCGCGCAACCGCCCGACGTCGTTCTCCTGGATGTGATGATGCCAAAAATGGACGGTTTCGAAGTGTGCCGCCGATTGAAAACGGATTCCCGCACGGCGCACATTCCGGTCCTCATGGTTACTGCGCTTTCAGACCGCAAGGAACGGTTGATGGGCATTGCCGCCGGCGCGAATGATTTCCTGAACAAACCCGTGGATGTGCTGGACGTGACCCTGCGCGTGGGAAATGCGATTCATGCCAAAAAACTCCACGACCAACTGCTCGTCGAAAAAGAGAAGTCCGAGCACCTCCTGCTGAATATTTTGCCCAAACCCGTCGCGGAACGAATGAAAAAAGGAGAAACCAACATCGCCGACAGTTATCCGGATATCACGGTCCTGGTGGCGGATTTGGTTGGATTCACCAACCTGTCAACCCATGTCCCGCCGGAGCAGGTCGTCGAATTGTTGAATGAGATTTTTTCGGCCTTTGATGTTTTGGTCCAAAAATTCGGCCTGGAAAAAATCAAAACGATTGGCGACGCCTACATGGCGGCGGGCGGGATCACTGTTCGCAGTGCGAAGCACGCCGAACATTGCGCCGAACTGGCGCTCAAAATGCAGGAGGAAATCGCCCGCCTGAACAAGCAATATGAAACGTGTGTCCCTCTTCGCATCGGCCTGTGCACGGGCCCGGTGGTCGCCGGCGTCATTGGACGCAACCGTTTCGCCTACGATCTCTGGGGTGAAACCGTCAACCTGGCCTGCCGCATGGAATCCACCGGCGCCGCCGGCAGGATTCAGATCGCTGAATCCACCTACGAACGATTGAAACACAAATATCAATTTGAACCCAGGCACAGCATCGAAGCCAAAGGTTATCACCACCTGTCCGCCTATTGGCTCGACCGCCCGAAGTGAAACGGTCCAGAGCAGCGCCAGCAGAGCCGCGACTGCCTGCCGGGCCATAGTCCCGCGCCGAGCGGGACGACGGACGGCAAGGGAGCGTCCAATGTCGAGCGTCCGCATATTGCTTGCCGGTTTTACCCGGCTCATACCGTCATCCTTCAGTGAAACCAGCCGTTAAAGCCCCGGCGGTCGAGCATTGCCGGATTTTTTACCGCATGATTGACGACACCATTTATGTCGTGCGCATTTTTACACGAGCGCATGCGCCCGTCCCGGCATTTGTGAATTCGCGTTGAAAATTCCTACCGGAAGATCGAGGGGGGATCGGCCGCTTGCTCATGCGCACGGCTGTTTTTGGCTGTATAAGCCATTTATTTTCAAAAACTATTAATAAAAATAATTTGAAATTTTCTGTGAACCTGATAGTGTTGGCGGATTCATCTTTGGCGGTATGCGGCACCCGAACCACGAGCAATCAGAAGGTGTGCCCGGCGAAACACATTTTGTTTCACTGGGAACAAACAAAATTCATTACGTGACCCTGGGGCGGGGCAAGCAGACGATTGTTTTTATCCATGGCTGGGCCGGCAATCTCGGTTTTTGGCGGGAACAGGTTCCCGCCCTGGCGGACAAGGCCCGTCTCATCCTGATTGATCTTCCCGGCCATGGCCAGAGCGACAAGCCGCAGGCGGCCTACTGCATGGACTTTTTTGCCGACGCGGTGCTGGCCGTGTTGCGTGACGCGTTGGTGGACCAGGCGATTTTTATAGGCCACAGCATGGGCGTCGCGGTGATCTGCCGCGTTTGCGGCCGGGCGCCGGAAAAGGTCGCTGCCCTGGTTTCGGTGGATGGCCATCTCCGCCGCCCTTACGGCACCGCGGAACAGGTGACCGGCCTGTTGGCTCCGTTTGCTTCGCCTCAATACCTGGACCATGCCAAAAATATCATCCTGACTTTCTTTCCCAATCCCGGCACCGAAGCGCTGCGGGACCGGGTGATGTCGGAAATGCTCGCCACACCGCAACACGTCATGCAAAGCGCCATGCACGCGCTGTTTGAACCCAATCACGTGGATTGGACTCTGCAAAAAGTCAACGTTCCGGTTCTGGTGATCACGGTGCCCTCGTTCCGGTGGGCCAAAGGGCTCAAAGACTACGTTCAGGAACGTTCGCCCAAATCCGAGTATGTGGTGATGCCGGATGTGGGACATTTTCCCATGCTGGAAAAACCGGCCGAGTTCAATGCCACGCTTTCGGCCATGTTGGGCCGGGCGGGTTTTGGCGCATAACGATGTTCTTCAACAAACGGGAGATGTCGCCCGTTTCAGAAAAAGGTTGCGTGCCGGTTGCGCCGCCGGACGCGGCGCGGACGGCGCAGCGGTCCGTCTCTGCCTGAAAACAGTTTTAATGCTTTATTTTGGCCCGAAAAATGGTTCATTTTGTGATATGGGCCAATATCAAGATGAAAACCGGAGCGGCAACGGCAATGCCATCAGTGCCTTGCCCGGCGCCTTCAAGAAAAGGTCCGCCTCCGGGTCTGCGCCCAAAGCGGAGGAAACAGCCCATTCCGGGACAGGACTGGCCGCCGACGGGGTGACCTTCAAAACTTCCGATGGCCTGGCGTTGCGCGGCTCCGTTTCACGCATTCAGCGGCACGCCGTCGCTTTCGAGTTATACAGTCCGCCCGCCGTACCGCGATTGTCCGAGGCCCTGGCCGACTTCAAAATTGTTTTGCACACCCGTGAAGTCTATTCCGGGCGCGCCGTGGTCAGCGACATCCTGGATGCCGGCCCGCGAGTGGTTTGCAAGGCCACGCTTGAGTTATTGGATTGGATTGACCTGGACTTGCTGGTGGTCTTTCGGGAGGGACAGGCGCAGGACGAAATACGCGCTTTTCTGAATGCGTGGCAGAAAAATTACCGAATCCTCGACGAATTCAAAATCGTCATCGCCGACATGCAAACGTTCTTTCAGGATCTGCAGCTTTTGCTGGACCGCACGGAACTGCGGTTTCAGGCGCAATCCGCCCGGTTTCGGGAAGAGGCGGAGGCGAAGATCGCCTCGCCATTGGCCCGCGCCATTCTTCCGTTGATCGGCTTTTTATTCGAACGATTCGAAGAAATTGCCAAAGGCATTTCGCCGGACGAGCAGTTTCCCCATATGGACTATATGCGCCGGCATCTGCATCCGCTGGTGTTGAGCGCTCCTTTCGCCAACCGCACGTTCTCCAAGCCCCGGGGATACGCGGGCGATTATGAAATGGTGAACATGATCGAACGCAATCAATTCGAGGGCCAATCGCTGTTTGCGAAAATTCTCCACAAATGGTTTGTGCAACAGCCGCCGGCGGAGGCCCACCGCAATCGCATCCAATACCTGGCCGATTGCATCGAAACGGAAGTGGCGCGCGTCACCCGGGTTTTCAAGCGGCCCGCCCGCATTTTGAGCTTCGCCTGCGGGCCGGCGGCGGAAGTGCGGCGCTTTGCCGGGCGATCGCTGCTGGCGAATGACGCCGAATTTACGCTCGAGGATTTTGACGACGAAGCCCTGGCCTGGTGCCAGCGCGTACTGCTTCAATTTTTCCACCAGCACCGGGTCGAGACGGCCGCCGTCTTCCGGCGCAAAAGCGTTTATCAGTTGCTCAAAGAATCGCAAACACCGTCCCCGGCGCAAAAATCGTTTGACCTGGTCTATTGCGCGGGCCTGTTCGATTACGTGCCCCAAACCACGTGCCAGCAGATGATGGACATCTTTTACGATCTGGTCGCGCCCGGCGGCCTGCTTCTGGCCACCAACGTCAATGCCACCAACCCCCTCCGCTATGGCATGGAGCATCTCCTGGACTGGCATCTGATTTATCGCAACGAAGCGGAATTTCGCGAGGTCGCCCCGGAAAAAGCGCTGGATGAAAACGTCCGCGTTTTCGCGGATGAAACGGGCGTCAACCTGTTTTTAGAGATTCGAAAACCCGATCATGGCTGATCCGCTGACAACCGGAAACAGGAATTTTCTCGACGCCTTCAACGCGCACGAGCAGCGACAACGTATTTACACGGGCAAAATCGGCTGCGTCCTGGTGATCGTCCTGATGCCGGCCGGGGTGTGCCTGGATTATTTCGTTTATCCGGATAAGTTTCATTTGTTTTTTTGGGTGCGCCTGGCGTCATCGCTTCTGGCCGGCGGTCTTTTGTATTTGCACCTGACCCGGTTCGGAGAAAAGCATTATCACCTTTTGGGCGTTCCCATCGCGCTGCTGCCGGCGGCGGTCATTGCCTGGATGATCGCGCTATCGCCCCAGGGCCCCGCTTCTCCTTATTATGCCGGATTGAACCTCATTGTTTTGGCGGCCAGCGTGGTCGTGCGCTATAACACGCTCGAATCGATTCTGGCGGTCGGCGGCATCTTATTGATGTACCTGGCCACCTGGCTCAGTGGAATACCGCCGGGCCTTTTCTCCATGGTCGTCAATAACTTATACTTCCTGTTCCTCACCGGCATCATTGTCGTGGTGGGAAACCATTTTTTTACCCAGCTCCGGATCCAGGAATTTTCCCTGCGCTATCAACTCGACCAAAACCGGCGCGAGCTCGAGGAAAGCAATCGCAAGCTCATCGAGTTGGACAAACTCAAGAGCCGGTTCTTTGCCAACGTCAGCCACGAAATGCGCACGCCGTTGACGCTGCTGATTTCGCCGCTCGAAAATCTCATCCAGCGGTTTGAAAATTCCGCCGACCTCAACGCCCGCGAGCTGCTGGACACCATGCGCAATAACAGCATGAGGCTTTTAAAACTCATCAATGATTTGCTCGACCTGGTGCGCGTCGAGTCCGGGCGCATGGACATCAAGAGCGACCCGCTGAACGTGGGCGATTTCTTCAAGGGCCTCTCGAGCGCCATCCGCCAGGTGGCAGCGGACAAAAACATCCGCGTGGAAACACGGGTGGACGAAACTCTGGGGACCCTTCTCACGGACCGCGACAAGCTGGAAAAAATCCTCCTGAATCTCCTATTTAATGCCTTGAAATTCACGCCCTCCGGCGGAAAGATCGAATTCCTCGCGGAAAAGAAAGGCCAGGAGGTCTTGTTCACCGTGAGCGACACCGGGATTGGCATTGCCGAGAAAAGCCTGCCCTTTGTGTTCGACCGTTTTTGGCAGGCTGACAATTCGTCGCGGCGCAAGTACCAGGGCGTAGGCATCGGGCTGTCCCTGGTCAAGGAGCTTTCCGAAATGATGGGCGGCGGCGTCAACGTCAAAAGCGCAGAAGGCCAGGGGGCGACTTTTATCGTCCGCCTGCCCTACAAACCGGCGCCGGAAAAGGAGCCAACGACAGAATCGCAAACGATGCAGCCTGGCGCTCCCGCCGCCGCACCGGACGGCCGCGGGGAGGAATGGCTTGCCAACCTGTACCGGCGCGCCGAATTGATCCCGGCCACCGCGCCCCGCCCATCCACGCCGGCCGTCGCCACGCCGACGGCCTTCAGCGGTCACAAGCCGGTGGCCCTGATCGCCGACGACGAGCCGGACATGCTGCACTTTTTGAGAACGGAATTGCGCCGGGACTACGATTTAATCGAGGCTTCGGACGGCGTGCAGGCGTTGGAAAAAACCGAGCTGTTTTTGCCCGACGTCGTGCTGCTCGACATGATGATGCCGGAAATGGACGGACTGGATGTTTGCAAGGCGTTGCGCGCCCGGGAGGCCACCGCGGGTATTCCGGTCATCTTATTGACCGCGCGCGCGGATGAAGAAACGAAATTTGACGCCCTGCAAATGGGCGCAAATGATTTTCTGGCCAAGCCTTTCTCGGCCACCGAACTTCGAGCGCGCATCAAAAACCTCGTTGAATCCCACCATTTCCAACGCAATCTTTCCAAGCAAAACCATGCGCTCACCACGGCCATCGAACAAATCAAGGAGACCGAAACGCAATTGGTGCAGTCGGAAAAGCTTGCGTCGCTGGGGCGTATGAGCGCCGGCATTATCCATGAAATCAACAATCCTCTCAATTTCGCCACCACCGGCCTTTTCGCCTTGCGCAACAAAGTCAAAAACCTTTCCGAGGAAAACCGCGGGGAAGTGGTCGAAATCCTCAATGACGTCGAGGAAGGGCTCAAGCGCGTGCGCAATATTGTTTCGGATTTGCGCGTCTTCACCCACCCCGAGACCGGGCCGCCCGAACCCGTGGATGTTCTCGAAACGGTCAACGCCTCGTTGCGGTTTCTTTCGTCCGAATGGAAAAACCGCGTACGAATCGAAAACGGCATCCCCGCCGGCCAGGTGGCGCAAACCAATCGAAATAAATTGGTTCACATTCTGGTGAATCTGCTGCAAAATTCACTGGACGCGATGTCCACGAAGAAATTTGAGGGCGAAGAACCGACGATTTGGATTGAAGGCCGCGTGGAAGACGGCAAAAGTATCATCGTCGTCCGTGACAATGGCGCCGGAATCGAAGGGAAAAACCTGGCCAAAATTTTTGACCCGTTTTTTACCACCAAAGAAGTTGGCGAAGGCATGGGTCTGGGGCTGAGCATCTGCCATCGCATTGTCCGCAGTTATGGCGGACATATCAACGTGCGGAGCGAGCCGGGACGTTTTTGTGAATTTACCGTGGATTTCCCGGAAAAAGCCCGGAAGCGAGCCGCAGAAAGCGAGCCGGGCGTGCCGGCGGTTCCCGTGAGCGAAACCGGGACGGCGCGGGCCTAGCCCCCGGGTGGTTAGCCGGATTCCCGGCATGAAAAGGAAAAATGCAGAACGATTATGATTATAAAAAATTCGCCGTGCTCTATGTGGACGATGAAGAAATGTCCCTTTCGGCTTTCGCGCGCGCATTTGGCGACCGTTTCCGGATCCTGACCGCGGCCACGGCGCTGGACGGCCTGCAATTGCTCGAGGCGCACAAGGACGAAATCGGCCTGCTCATGACTGACCAGCGGATGCCCGGCGAAAAAGGCGTCTGGCTTTTGGAACGGGCGCGCCGCCTGCGTCCGCGCATCATTCGCGTGCTGGTGACGGCCTATTCGGACATGGACGCGGCGATTTCCGCCGTCAACAGCGGCGCCATTTATAAATATATCTCCAAGCCCTGGGACCCTCCGCTCCTGGAGGAAACGCTCAAGCATGGCCTCGAGTTCTTTATCGTGCAGACCGAGCGCGACCGGTTGTTGCAGGAAAAAATGTCCGTTCTGCGCAATATGCTCATCGCCGACCGCATCGTCAGCCTCGGTTTGCTCGCCGCCGGGCTGAGCCATCACATTCGCAATTCATTGGTGGCGGTCAAGACCTTCCTCGACCTGGCCCCGGTCAAGATGAACGAAGAGAAGACCGATCTGAACAGCCTGCGCAACCCGGACTTCTGGAAGGATTATCACCAGAACGTCCAATCCCAAATCGAAAAAATCAACGCGTTGCTCAAAGACCTGTGGGAAGCGTCGGAAAATAAGGCCGCCCCCTTTGCCGACGAAATCGCTTTGCACGAAATCGTCGCCTTGGCCTTGAAATCATTCGAGCCGCAATTTGCGCTGCGGCGGATTACCGTCAAAAATGAAATTCCGGTGACCCTGCCAAAACTATTCGCGGACCGGCCGAAATTCCAGCGGTTGTTTGAGTTATTGTTCAAGGAGGAACTGGCCATGCTTCCGGCCGGCGCCGTCATCAAGCTCGCCGCGGAATTGTCCGATGGGCCAAAACCCGAAATTCTTGTTGAAATCGGCGACAACGGCCCGGGCATGCCGCAGGACGCCTTGCGCGCCGTTTTTGATCCCTTTGCCGCCACCGGCCGCGTGGCCTCCGAATACGGCATCCATTTGATGGCCTGTT
>JASHPN010000336.1 GCA_030038175.1 Verrucomicrobiia bacterium | reverse complement strand
TTCAACGGCCGATTTCGTTGGATACCGACCTGGCCGAGCGCAAATTTCAATCCGACCTCGTTTCCGCCGAGATTCCGCCGGATCGCGCCTTCGAGCGACGATGGGCGCTGACGCTGCTGGAGCAAACCATGTCCCGCCTGCGTTCGGAATTTGGAGGCACCGGCAAAATCGCGGAATTTGAACGGCTGAAGAAATTCCTGACGGCGGACAAGAAGGAAATTCCTTACGCGGAAACGGCCCGCGAAATGGAGATGACCGAAAGCGCGCTGCGCGTGGCGGTCCATCGCCTGCGCAAACGTTACCGCGAATTGTTCCGTGAAGAAATCGCCCATACCCTGGCCGAAGGCGAAAACGTGGATGAAGAACTGCGGCATTTGCTCAGGGTTTTGAGCTGAATGGTTGAAAAGTTAAATCGTTGAATGGTTAAAACGGTTAAATCGTTCAAACCGCGTGCCCATTTAACCATTTAACGATTCAACAATTTAACCTCTTAACAATGTAACACGGGAACAATTCTTCTTAAGTAACGGGTGATGAACGAACCGTCAAAATGCAATCAATGCGGCGCGGCGCTGCCGCCGGATTCCCCGGAGGGCCTCTGCCCGCGCTGCCTGGTGGCCATGAACCTCGCCACCCAAACGGATATAATGCGACAGGCCTCCGGCCTGTCCCCGACCGAACAGGCGGGACGCCCGTTCCACACACCGCCCTTGCCGGTTGGTGATATTGCTAAATTGTTCCCGCAATTGGAAATCGTGGAATGCCTTGGGCGCGGCGGCATGGGCGCCGTATATAAGGCCCGGCAACCGCGCCTGGACCGCTTCGTGGCGCTCAAAATCCTTTCGCCCGAAAAACAGGGCAACCAAAGATTCGCCGAGCGCTTCGAGCGCGAAGCCCGCGCCCTGGCCAAATTGCATCATCCAAATATTGTCACGATCTATGATTTTGGAGAAACCAGCGGCTATTTCTATTTACTGATGGAATTTGCGGACGGCCTGACGCTGCGGCAACTGCTCCAAATGCGCAAATTATCGCCCGCTGAAGCCCTGGCCATTGTCCCCAAAATTTGCGAGGCCCTTCAATATGCCCACCAACAAGGCATTGTTCACCGCGATATCAAGCCGGAAAACATTTTGATGGACAATGATGGCCATGTGAAAATCGCGGATTTTGGCATCGCTAAAATCCTCGGTGAAACCGGGCGGGGAAATCTGACCGAAGAGCAGTCTATCGGCACTCCGCACTACATGTCACCCGAGCAAATCGAGCATCCCCAGGCCGTGGACCATCGCGCGGACATCTATTCCCTGGGCGTCGTGTTTTATGAGATGCTCACGGGCGAACTGCCGCTGGGGAAATTTCCACCGCCTTCAAAGAAAGTTCAAATTGACGTGCGCCTGGACGAAATCGTTTTGCGGACGCTTGAAAAAGAGCCCGAGCGCCGTTACCAGCAGGCCAGCGAAGTTAAAACGCAGGTTGAAACGGTCGCTGCAACCGCTGACAGGCCTAGCAGCCGACGCCTGCCGCGCCGTAGCGTAGCGGAGACGGGTGAGGAGGCTCAAACTGAAACATCCACCCCACTTTCAACGACACTTATCCGGCGATCAATGGGGTATATCGCTGCCGGATTGGCGTTGCTTCTATGGGGCATGACTTCCCAGGCCAGCAAGGGCACGTTTGGCCCAACTTGGGGCTATCTTCGGTCAGGCTTTGACATATTGGCGGCAATTGGTTTTGCCGTGTTTCTTACCGCCGTTTATCGCGCGATAAAGAACAACAGTTCAGCGGAGACATGGCGGGCAGGCAGGGCTGGAATCCCGATGCTCATTATTGGGATGCTTGGCATCTTCTTCGACTTCCGGGCGCCACATCTTATGCACCCGAAGAACATCAAATCCGATTACATCGGCCAAAGCTGGTTTCCGTTTGGCGATTCCGTCGAGATTACCTCCGTGGAAAGAACGACGAATCTGATGACGGTCAAAGGGCATTACAACCTGGCCAGCCACAATACCGCATCGCTGGCGCTCGATGTGACCGTGACGAACCAAAATGCGTCTGAGGGCAGCGGCGAAGCGCAGCCGATTGCCAAAGGAAGCGGGGATTTTGAACTCTCGTATCATCCTCTCGTCGCCGGTCTGCCGAATATTTCGATGTTCGGGAGCGACCGCCATTGTTTCGCCTCCGTTTATTTTGGGACAAAGGAGGAGGCCGACGCAGAAAGAGACGCGAATTGGATTACCAATGAGGCGTCTGATACTCAGGTCAAATCCGACGCCGTCAGCCAAACCCCGCTTCCGCCCCGCGACACCATTGAAATCACATCCGTAAGCGGAACTGGAAATCAGATGACCGTCAGAGGCCATTACGATCTCGTCAGCCACGATACCGCGTCGCTTGCGCTCGATGTGACGAGCTCGAAAGCCTACGGCCTGCCGGGAAATCCGGAACAATCCATGCGCGTATCAAAGGGGTGCGGATATTTTGAGTTGACCGACAATCATATCGTACCCGGAAGGCCACACGTTTCATTCTATGCGGGCGGCCAATCCTTCGCCGACCTCTATTTTAATACCAATGATCTTACGCTGCATCCGGCGAAAGAGGACGCCTACACGATCACCTCCGTCATGCAAATCATGAACCCGGTCAACCCGGGTGACATGGACGACGATTTCCAGGATGTGCGCGTGATAGCGCAGGACAAAGAATCCTCGACCGTGGAGATCACTTATTACCCTCTCAATCAGCCTCCCATAGGCGAAGACCCAAACTGGCAAAAGGACGACGCAGGCATGACGGAATATCTGCGTCCCGGGCCGGCCGAGAATTGGGACGAAGCCATGCGAAGTGATTTGATCTCGGAATTGCATCAGGCGGGCATTGACCCTGACCAATTGACCGATAAACAACTGGTGGAACGCGTTTCGCGGTGGGCCATGCACAGAGCGCATTCTACACATGCATTCTGCATTTGGACGGTCTATTTCCCGGACGGGAAGCCCGCAGTATATCCACCATTAAGGGAAGCGTTTGACAGTTGCAAGCCGGAC
>JASHPN010000335.1 GCA_030038175.1 Verrucomicrobiia bacterium | reverse complement strand
CAGGGCGATATTGAGCCACAGATCCATGGTGTCCGCGGCCACGAATTTAGGCCGCGTCATCTGGTCCAAAACATGGTGTTGCAGGGCGGGGGCGATGTTGGCCAGCAGGACGTAAGGCGACTTTTTATGCGATTCGGGCAAGTGCGGCGTGAAATTTTCAAAGACGCCCAACTCGGTCAAGAGTGACCGGCGATTGTTCATGTTCACCTCGTATTCACCCGACCAGTGAAACGTTTTGCCCTGGACCGTTTGCAAACCGCTTAAATCAATTTTATGCCGCCGATAAAGCGCCACGTACGGTTTTGGAAAATCGTCCCCGACAATGCCAATCAATTTCACCGGCGAAAAGAAGCTGGCCGCGACGGCAGCATGGCTGGCCGACCCGCCGAGCAGGCGCGGATTTTCCGCTTTCGGGGTTTTAATGGAATCTAAAGCTGTGGAACCGACGATGAGGACGCTCATTTTAATTTTTCAATTAGTTCAATTTCGTAACCTTCCGGGGCGTCAATGAACGCGAACGTGTTCCCGCTCGAACTTTTCGTCGGGCCATCGGAATATTTCAGGCCGAACTTCGCAATGTGCCTGGCAAATTCTTCCAGGCTGTCCACCTCGAACGCCAGATGCGTCAAATCCGGCTGCACCTGCACCGGACCGGCGCCCGGAAAGTACGTAATCTCAATTTCTTCGTTGCTGTTCGGAGTTTTCAAAAAGACCAGCTCGGAACCGCGGGGCGATTTATGCCGGCGCGCTTCTTCGAGGCCGAGGATTTCACGGTAAAATTTGACCGTGCGTTCCAAATCATTGACGCGATAGCGCGTATGCAGAAGTTTCTTCACCTTGCTCATGGGGGCGGAGTGTAGTGTGGCGTCCCGGAAATAGCCACATAATCGTTGCGACAGGCCAAAGGCCACACGGAGCGCGGACAGCCATGTCCGCGAGGCCCCGAAGGGTATGGGGTTGAGCACGGCGGTCCGGCCGTCTGTCTGCGAAATTACCAACGCGCGGACTCGGCGGTCCGCGCTCCGGGACGTGCAACGCTTGCGAGATGGAGCCTTGTTTCGGTTGCGCCATTTTGGTTTGCTCGGCGGGCGGACAAAACTATCCGCGTTCCTATGCCGATCCGATCGCGCCGCCGCAACGTCTTCGAAACAATCCGTGCCAAACGGCAGTGGCATACGTCATTCGATGCCGAAGCGGCCCGCGCCGGATTTCGCGGTTGGCATTCGCGCGGCTATTTGCCGCATTTTGACATGCCGGGCCTGGTCCAGTTCATCAACTATCGTTTGGATGATGCGATGCCGGCCAGCCTCCGCCACGAATGGTCAGCATTGTTTGAGACCAGGGGCGACTTGAAGCGGCAGGTCAGAATTGAAGATTACCTCGATCGTGGGCGCGGCAGTTGCCTGCTGCGGAATTTCAGCGCCGCGGCCATAGTGCAGGAAAACTGGCTGCATTTCGACGGCGACGCTTACCGGATGCTGGCGTGGGTCGTGATGCCTAATCACGTTCATCTGCTGGCGGAGATATGGCAGACGCCGCAGGCTGAGTTGGTCAAGGACTGGAAAGGATTTACGGCGCGCCGCATCAATCGCGTTTTTAACCGGCGAGGCAAGTTGTGGCAAGACGATTACTGGGACCGCTATATCCGGGATGAAGAACATTGCCGCAAAGTGATTCGCTATATCGAATCGAACCCTGTCAGGGCGAGGCTGGTTAAGTCACCGGAAGAATGGCCGTTTAGCAGTGCCCGTTTTCGCGACGAATATAGGCGGTTACCGCCGCCGTAAGTCGGAGCGCGGACAGCCATGTCCGCGCGAACACCAGGGGTATTGCCACGAAAACGGACGGCTTCTGCCGTCTGGCTTCCAAGCCGCCAACTCGCGGACTCGGCGGTCCGCGCTCCGGGACGCGCAACGCTTGCGTTGGGCGTGGCCCAAACTGTTTGGCTTGGGATTCTTGTGACCGGCCATTATAATCGTCACAGAACAAATGCAATTCATCAATCGCAGACAGTTATTGGGTGTCGCCGGGCTGGCGGCCTTGGGCAGCGCCGCGGCCAATCTGCCGGCAATGGGCCAGGACACGAGCAAATCATCCAGTTCACAGTTTTTTAATGTCCGGGATTTTGGGGCGGTGGGCGATGGCGTTTCGCTGGACACGGCGGCCATTAATAAAGCCATTGACGCCTGTACGTCGGCCGGCGGCGGCACGGTCTATGTTCCGCCCGGAACGTATTTAACCGTAACGGTGGTATTGAAAAGCAATGTGACCTTATATCTGGAGGCCGGCGCCACGTTGCTGGGAAGCAAAAGGATTTCGGATTATGTTCGCCAACCGCAATCCCAACATCCCGAAAACAGTTCTTCGTTCGCGCGGGACCTTAACGATGCCGGCCCCTTTCACCTGATTTTCGCCCGCGACGCGGAAAATGTGCGGCTGGCGGGAATGGGAAAAATTGACGGACAAGGCTCCGCCTTTTGGGTTCGCAGCGGTCGCAAGCAGCCCAAGGCGAAGGATGCCTGGGACGATGTCATCGCCTTCGATTGGAAGCCTCATCCGCCGCGCCCCTCACCCATGCTGGAGTTTTATAATTGCAAAAATTTGCATATCGAAGACGTGCGCATCGAAAATTCGGCGGGCTGGACGCTCCGGCCCATCCATTGCGACAACGTATTTATTCGCGGGATCAGCATCAAAAATCCCGTCTATGGCCCGAACACCGACGGAATGGATTTGACGTGTTGCCAAAACGTTTTTATTTCCGACTGCCTGATTGATACCGGGGATGACGCAATCTGTCTTAAGAGCGAAAATCCCTATGGCGAACCGTTGCGCGTATCGAAAAACATCACGATCACGAACTGTGTGCTGAGCGGTTGCTGCAACGGGCTGAAGATCGGCACGGCCACGCACGGGGGTTTTGAAAACATTGTCTTCTCCAATTCAGTCCTCTTCAACGAGGAAGTCCCTCCCGGCTCCCGCATGATCTCGGGCATCGCCCTGGAAATGGTGGATGGGGGATGGATCGAGGGCGTTCTCATTTCAAACATACGCATGCAACGCATCCGCACTCCCATTTTCATTCGTCGCGGAAATCGCGCGCCTCGTCCCGATGGCACGCCCGGCACGGTTCGCGGTATCACGATTGAAAATCTTTATGCCAGCGGTTCCATTTTGACCAGTTCCATTACCGGCCTGCCGGGTTTCGACGTGGAAGATGTCACGCTCGCCAATATCCGAATTCAGAGCGAAGAAAACGGCAAAGCCGATTGGGCGCACCGCGATATTCCGGAGAAAGAACAGTCTTATCCCGAGGCCCGGCAATTTGGGCACTTGCCGTCCTACGGCATTTTTTGCCGCCATGTCTCCGGCCTGAGCCTGCGCAACCTGGAGTTGACTGGCGGACCCTCCGAAGAGCGCCCCGCAATTTGTTCCGACGACGTAAAGAAATTAGAAATTTCCGGTTTGCGTGGTTCGCCGGTTTCCGGGCAGGAACCGATGATCCGGTTGCTGGAAACGACAGACGCGCTGGTGAGGGATTGTTCGGCGCCGGCGGGAATAAAAACGTTTATTGAACTCAACGGCAAACAAACCGCGCGGGTGACGGTCATGTGCAATGATTTGCGGGGAGCGGAACAGCCGGCGGCCATCGCGCCGGGCGTTGGCGCAGGCGCGGTCGCGATGTCAGGGAACGTTGGTGTGCAGGCCTGACTCCTGCGCGGCCGCGTCTTTGTGGGCGGAACTGTGGAGCGCCGATTGCATCGTCTCTACCAGTTCATCCAGGGGAAGCGGTTTGCGGAAGTAGGCCCGCGCTCCGGCGCTCAGGCAGCGTTCCTTGTATTTTTCGGGGTCCGCGGACGATATAACAATCACCGGTATATCCGCAGCCTGGGCGGGTCCGTGAAGCCAATCGAGGATCAGAAACCCGTCCCAAATGATGCCGCCTTCAACGTAGGGCGGGAAGAAGATGTCCAACAGGATGACGTCCGGCTTTTGCTGGCGCACGCAACTCATGACTTCCGAGCCGTCCAGGGCAATGGTCACTTCGAAACCGTGGGACACCAGATACGAAAACAACGCCTTGAGGATGACAGGATTGTCGTCCACTACCAGAACCCTGCCACGCGTGGGCGGCTTATTTTCGTTCATGTTATGGTCTCGACTGTTCTGTTAAATACAACGTTGCACATACCACAGACAGCGGCGGCCACTGGTTGTTCAGTAGTTTCCTGAAATTGGCAAAACTCGGACCAATCGGAAGCGCCATAGCAATCTGATGTATCGCCTGATACTGGACGTGATCAATATCGGACAACGCCATGGTTATGGCAAACAAAATTATTCAAAATCGTTTGGCGGAGCGCGGCTGGGGGCGCCAGCACCAGCCGCAGCGAGCCAGGCGAACGCAAGACTTGCGCTCAGGCACGATTCAATGCGTAGCGGAGCGCTGCGACTGGTCCCGCAGACTGGACACAGTCGCGCTCCGGGGGAGGCCTCACTTTAATAGTTCTTCGGCAATCTGAACGGCGTTGAGCGCCGCCCCTTTGAGCAATTGATCGCCGCTCACCCAAAAAGCCAGTCCATTATCGAGCGCGCAGTCCTTGCGGATGCGGCCCACCTCGCAATTGTATTTTTCCGACGTAAAGAGCGGCATGGGATATTTCGTGTTTTCCGGCTCGTCCACCAGGTCCACGCCCGGCGCGTTTTTCAGGACGGCCCGGGCCGATTCGACGGACGCCGGCTTTTGAAATTCCGCGCTTACGGCCACCGAATGAGACC
>JASHPN010000334.1 GCA_030038175.1 Verrucomicrobiia bacterium | reverse complement strand
GCGGAAATCACGACGTCGGAATCGCCGCAGGTTTTTTTCATGGCCTCGCGTTGTTTTTGGATTTGTTCGTCGGTCAACGCCTTGGCGTAACCCTCTTTGGTCTGGCCGGTTTCGCCCAGGTCAATCTTCAAAAATTGCGCGCCCAGCGATTTGACCTGTTCTTCCACCACCGGGCGGGTGTCATAGGCGGTGACTTTGGCGCCGAGCCGTTTGGCGGTGGCGATGGCCTGCAATCCGGCCACGCCCACGCCGATAATAAAAACTTTCGCCGGCAGGATCGTTCCAGCCGCGGTGGTCATCATCGGAAAAATTTTGTTCGAATAACGCGCAGCCAGAATGACGGCCTCGTAACCGCCGAGATTGGCCTGGGAGGAAAGGACGTCCATCTTCTGCGCGCGGGTGCTGCGGGGAATAAATTCCATGCTGATGGCGCTGACGCCGTGTTCGGCCAATTTCTGGACCAGTTCCTTTTCGTTAAAGGGATCCAGCAGGCTGGCGTGGACCGCGCCCGCTTTGAGCCAGGCGATTTCTTCGAGCGGCGGTTTGCGCAGGCGCAAGACCATGTCGGCGGAATTCAAAAGGGCCTTGCGATCGGAAACCACGGCCGCTCCGGCTTTGGTATAGTCGTCGTCGGCAAATCCGGCCGCGGCGCCGATGCCGGTTTCGACTTCCACTTGCGCGCCGAGCTTCGCCAATTTGGCCGCGCTGGCGGGAGTCAGGGGCGTTCGGGTTTCGCCGGGATGGATTTCCCTGGGAGCGCAGATTTTCATGGTTCAAGGGGAGAAGTGACGCCGTCCAAATTCGCGAAAACGCGATGGAACAAAAACCCCGCCGTCCGGACATCCCAAAAATGTCGTTTCATTAGCGATCGGATTCTCGTTCTTAGAAAAAACTGCTGGCCTTCATTTGTCAATCGTTAAACCATTTTTGCGGATGGGTGAACCGACAGGCGCCTCACGCCAAGGACGCAACGGGCGCAATGGGTGTTGTCCCCTTTGCGGCCTTGGCGGCCCTGGCGTGAGGAAGTCGCGTTAAAGCGCGGCCAGAACTTCGTTCGCGTGTTCGTCCGGTTTCACCTGGGGCCAGATCTTTTTGATGCGGCCATCGCCGCCGATCAGAAAGGTGACGCGGTGAGTGCCCATGTATTTGCGGCCCATAAAACTTTTTTCGCCCCAGACGCCATAGGCTTCGACGATCTTTTTGTCCTCGTCCGCCAACAACGGAAAGGGGAGCTTGAACTTTTCGATAAATTTGTCGTGCGACTTTGCGGAATCGGGGCTGACACCCAGGACGACCGCCCCGCGTCTTTTAAATTCGGCGAATTGATCGCGAAAAGCGCAGGCCTCCTTGGTGCAGCCCGGCGTATCGTCTTTGGGATAGAAATAGAGGATGACGTTTTTGCCTTTGAGATCGGCGAGCGAAATGTTTCCGCCGCCGTTCGCCGGCGCGGAAAAATCCGGGGCCAGGTCGCCTTCTTTGAGGCGCAGTTGAAGTTCCTTTGGCATAATGCGGTGGAAGGTTGAGGCGCGGCGGGTTGTCAGTCAAGCCGCAGAATATGCCGCTCCTGACGGAGCTTGGCTGTTTTGATGGATGTGCGTTCTACAAAAATGCCAGCCCTGCGGGCTTTGCCCTGTTGCATTTTCGAGCGCCGTTAGGCGCGGCATATCTGTAGAAACGATGGAAAAATGATTTTCAAGCTCCGTCAGGAGCGGCATCTTCTGTGCATGGCAAACACGCGTGGACGTCATTGGTCGCTTGCTTACGCGCGCGGCTCTGTTAATCGAAATCGGAGCAGCTCATGAAATAATGGCAGCGCGGGCAGCGGAGTTTGCATTTCTGATTGATCAATTCATGGCCGCATTGCGGGCAAAAGCGCCAGTGTTCGCCCGAAAAATCCTGCCCGACTGGACTGACGCTGGATTCCGCATTTTTTCGCTTTGGGTTCTTTGCGCGGCGCTGAACAAAATCACTCATTTGGCCGGTTATTTTTTATCCCGCTTTCTTTATCCATTTGCCCGGGTGATCCGCACCCCGAGATCGAGGAGCGCGGACAGCCATGTCCGCGTGTTCCCCGCTTGCGCCCGGTTCGCGCGGACAAAGCTGTCCGCGCTCCTTTGGTTGTTGATTCGCCGCACCACGTCTCTGTGGCTATTTGTGTCCATCAGCGTTCACCTGTGGTTGAAAAACTCCGGTTCCGGCTTCGCTGCGCCGCGTTCATTGCAGGCGGCCGAATTTTTTTTCCAATTCGCGGTAATTCATTTCGATGAGCGTGGGCCGGCCATGCGGGCAGGTGTAAGGCATGGTGCAATGGCGAAGGTCCTCCACAAGATTTTCCAGTTCAGGGCCGGCCAACGGGTCGTTGGCCTTGACGGCGTGCCGGCAGACCGTTTTGGCGACGGTGTGCTCGCCCAATCGGGCCAGGTTGACCTCACGCCCGGCCGCCTTCAATTCATCCACCAAGTCCACAACGAACCGCCGGGTATCGGACACTTTGACAAACGCCGGCAAGGCATCGAGCAAAAAGGTGCGCTCGCCAAATTCGCTCAGGCCCACGCCCAGCCGGGTAAGGGGCGCCAGTTGTTCCCGCAGAAAACTCGCGTCGCGCGGCGACAGCTCAATCGTCTCCGGGAGCAACAGTTTTTGGGTGGGCGCGAATTCGTTTTGTTCGAGGCGATTGAGCATTTGCTCGAACAAAATCCGTTCGTGCGCGGCGTGCTGGTCCAGCAATACCAGGCCCCGGTCGGATTCCAGAACCACATACAGCTTGCCGATGACGCCAACCAGGCGCAGCGGAACGTTCAACAACGGCGTGGCGATGGCTGGGGCCGGAGCGGCCGTTGGAAAAGAAGGAGCCTGGGGCGAAGGTGCGATGGCCGGGAGAATCGGAGTCGGGGCCGGTGCTGTTAGAGGAGACGGTCTCGAAAATCCCATGGCCAACGGCGCCTGCGCCGGTTGCACAGAACGTTCGGGCGCCCGCAGCGGCAGAGGAAATGCCGGCAGCGGAGGGGTGGACAGTTCGGGCGCGGCCTGGGACGCCGCCGGCGCAGGAAGCACGGGCTGGCTTTCCGGCCGGTTGCGAATCGCTTGCTCATCCGCCGTCGCTGCGCTATGGCGCGGCAAGCTCACGCGGCTCTGTTCGGGACTGTGTGAATGAAACGCCAGCAGCGCTTCGCGGACGGCTTGCGCGACCAATTTGCGGATTTCCGATTCACGATGAAATTTCACTTCCCGTTTTGCCGGGTGGACGTTCACATCCACGGCCGCCGGATCCAGCTCCAAAAACAAACAACAAACGGGAAAGCGCCCCTTCATCAATGTGGTATGGCAGCCTTCAATGAGGGCGTAATTGACGCCGCGATTTTCCACCGGCCGGCGGTTCACAAAAACGAATTGGCTTTCGCGCGTGGCGCGGGAAACACCCGGCGCGCCGATCAATCCCCAGATGGCAATGGCGGAGCGGCGTTCCTCCGGCGGCGATGGTTCGGCGGCGGCGGTTTCAAACACTTCGGGTTGTTCGGGAACAAAATCCTCCTCCAGCGAGGCGGAAAAATTGACCGCGAGAAGTTTTTCGTCGCCCATCAGCGCGCGCAGACGTTCGCGCAGTGCGGCAATGCGGCTGGAAACCGCGGCATCACTTTTGAGGGCCGGCAGTTGCCAAACCAAACGGCCGTCTTTTTGAAACGTGAACGCCACTTCCGGGAAAGCCAGCGCGGCGAGGGTGAGGTAATGCTGGATATGGGCGGCCTCGGTTTCTTCCGTGCGCAGAAATTTTCGCCGGGCGGGCAGGTTGAAAAAGAGCTGGCGCACTTCGATGCTGGTGCCGGGCGCGGCGCCGGCGGCGCGGACCTCGGCAATCGTCCCGCCGTTGACAACGATTTGCGTGCCCTCGGGCGAACTGTCATCGCGCTCGCGCGTGGTTAAGGAGAATTTGCTGACGCTGGCGATGCTCGGCAGGGCTTCGCCGCGAAAACCCATGGTGCCAATCGCAGCCAAATCTTCCGCGCGCCGGATTTTGCTGGTGGCATGGCGCTCCAGGCACAGCAGGGCGTCGTCGCGGCTCATGCCCATGCCGTCATCGGCCACCCGCACCAGGCTCCGCCCGCCCGCCTGGATTTCCACCGAAATCTTCCCAGCCCCGGCGTCGAGCGAATTTTCGACCAGTTCTTTCACGACGCTGGCGGGACGTTCGATGACCTCGCCGGCGGCGATTTGATTGGCCACCTGCTCGGGCAGCAGTTTGATGCGGTTCATTGGCCGTCCAGCGTGAAACGGGAAAGGCGATTTGTAAAGAGCGGGGAATGGACGTAGCGGTAGGCATCCTGCCTGTCGTTGAGCCGCAGCTTCCAGCGCGGCGGATCCATCGTGCGATTGGGTAAAGACGTTCACAAAACGGAAATCGTAGTTTGCCGGGCGATTTTCCGGGCGGCTGGCCGCCGTCGCGCCGAAGCCGCGCTATGACGCGCCGCGAAGGCGGAAAGCGCGCCCTCTACGTCAGGCCAGAGGCCCGACGCTACGAGCGAATCCGCGGCAGGGTGAAGGAAAAAATGGCGCCGCGGACGGGGGCGTTCCGCGCCGAAATGGTGCCGCCGAAGTCCTCGACGAATTTTTTGCAAATGGACAGGCCCAGGCCGGTGCCATGGGCCTTGCCGAAAGTGACAAATGCTTCGAACAATTTGCCCGCAATTTCCGGCGCGATGCCCGGGCCGTCATCCTGAATTTCCGTGACCACGCGGTTTTCGCCGCTGCTAAAGCGCAAAACGATTTTGCCGCCCTCCGGCATCATGTCCACGGCATTGCCAATCAGATTGACCATCACGCGGCGCAACCGGCGGGCGTCGAACTGCAAATGGACCTCCGGCGGGTCGTTCTCAAGGCGCAGGACTGCTTCCCGCAGGCTGGCGTCTCCCTGCAATTCGCCGACCAGGGTCTGGATAAATTCGCGGTAGGGGACGGCCGGATAAACGGCGCCGGCACGGGAGCTTTGGGTATAATCGAGGATGTCGCCCACCATTTCGGTGATGGATGTAATCTGCCGCCGCACGCGGCTATACGCTTGCTGGCGGATTTCCAGGGGACTATTGGGTCCGGACATGATTTCGGTGGCCATGCCGATGACCGTCAGCGGTGTTTTGAGATCATGGACAATGGAACGGGCGAAGTTGCCCACCGTGGCCAGGCGCTCGGCCTGGACGATTTCACGCAGATGGCGTTGGTTAAAATCGCGCAACCGGCGGCTGATTCCCTGCAATAATTTGAAGGACAACGCCGGGGAACGCCGCAACAAGGCGGTCATTTCCGCCCGGGGAATGAAATAGGCATGGGTTTCTTCGGCGGCGGTAGTGGTGGCGGAACGAGGCAGGTCGTCAATGACCGACATTTCGCCGAAAATCTCGCCGGGACCGAAATTGGAGAACACGCAGAGGGCGCGGTCGCCGACGATATGGGCTATCACCACCAGGCCCTTCCGGATGACATAGAGGCCATCGCCGGGATCATTTTCGCTAAATATGCGGTTGCCGGCAGGAAAGGTTCGTTCCTGGGCGATTTCGCGCAGGGCCTGGAGATCGCGCGGGTCCAGGTCACGAAAAATCTCGGCGGAGCCTAAATCTGTCATGCCTGCAGTCTATGGGAAAAGGGCGGGGAATAAAAGCCCGATTAAAGGGTTAGGGCATAGCCAGGGCACAAATTGAATAAATTTAACAATAACGTGTTGACAAATCGTCACAAAGTTGTGACATTAAAGCATTCGGGTGGCAGCACGTTTCTTCAGCGGGGTTCCCCACCCCCACCTCCTTGGCGTCTGCTGCCCGAATACTTTATTTAAAAAGAGGGAAAAATTCTGTCGAAATTTGCCTTTCTGGTTGTGTTTTGCCTTGACCGGTGGGAATACATTTTTTAAGTTCACTGTCCCCCTTTTTGCGGGGGTGTAGCTCAATTGGTTAGAGCGCTGCCCTGTCACGGCAGAGGTTACGGGTTCGAGCCCCGCCACTCCCGCCATTTTCTATTTCGTTGAACACCGTCGCCGGAATATTTAGAAACATGGATTACCTTGATTTACCTTTATCCACCTTTAATTGCCGTGATTCAATGACTTACGAAGATACGACATTCAAAATTAAATTTTCCCATTTTTGGCGGTTTGGCTGAAAATTTAATTTCGATGTCGTAAAATCATGTCGTAAGAAAAGAGCCAATGTTTATAAGGGCAATACTGGTGTTTCGATACGCTATTTTTAGCGGTTTTAAATTATGTGGCGTCGGATGAAAGGGGGTGTGGCGTGTGGCTATGGTTTGCAGGGATTTTCAGGCAATTCAGAAAGCCGGATTTCCTGAAATGTGAGCGTTTTTGAAAAGTGATAGCAGGCCGTTGCAATGCCTGTGCAACGTGAAAGCAGCCTAATTGCGCCGGCGGCGATCTGCGCGCTCGGCGGCGGCCAGGTCACGCGCAAAATTATCCAAAAGACGATCCAAAGAGCGGCAACGGCGATAAAAATCCTTATCTAATTTCGTAACGCGGGGTTTTTTAACTTGGATAGGCATCGTTGCGAATATGGGCGCGTGCGGGAAAAAGTCAAAATAAAACGCCGGCCATGTGAGACCGGCGTTACGGTAAATGATCGTAGACTTATGTACCGGAATCTCCAGGGGGACTTTCGGGCGGGTTTTTAAGAGACCCGACAAACCCTTTGAGTAATTTGAGGCCGTATTCTCGCTTTTCGGACTCTGTTTCCTCACGCGCCTGGTCTTTTAGCTTTTCTCGCTTTTGTTCCTCATTAAGGCGCGGGTCAATTTCAATAATGGTCCGGGAAAGGGAGTCAACACGGGACCTTAACGATATATACGAATCTGCAAGATCAATCACTGAATTACAGACAACCGGCGCAAGAGTAACAAAAATGGGCGTTACCTTTTTGATTTGTGATTCAAGCAGTGCAATGCGCTGTTCCAAGGATTTATTTGATTCAATATCCATAGTTTTGCTTTGGGTTTGCGCCGGCCAGGGCGAGCCGGGCCGGCGCGGGTT
>JASHPN010000333.1 GCA_030038175.1 Verrucomicrobiia bacterium | reverse complement strand
GAAAAATCCACCGCCATCGCCATGATATTGCGCGCCTCAAAATCAACGCCGATGAATTGGCCGCCGTCCGGGTTCAAACGCAACGCGGTGGGAGGGCGGCCCATTTCAAAATCCATTTTGTCGGGGTCTTCCGTCAGGAAACCCTCGGCAATGAGCCGCGCCGCATAATTGCCGACGGTTGAGGGCGCGATTTGCAGTTTGCGCGCCAGCGAAACACGGGAAATGCCCGGTTGTGCCCGAACCTGCTTGAGGATTTCAGATTCCAGGGAGGAGACTTGTTGCAAGCTCAGTTTCATTCCGATGCGTACCTGATACAAAAGCAGAAACCATGGCCATTGGCAAACATTCTTACCGCGCTCCGCCGGAGCGCGACTGCTTGCCGCGCCACAGCGAAGCGACGGCGGGTGTTCCGTCTGCGGAACCAGTCGCAGCACGTAGCCAATTTAAACGAGCCAGGATTCCGATTGTCCCAGGCTTGCCTCCCCGCTGCGGCTGGTGCTTCGCACACAGCCGTGCTTGCCGGAGCGCGGCTGTGTCTCCCGATCTATCGGGAGACCAGTCGCAGCATGTCCGCACTGCGATGAGTCGTCGTTACACGCAAGACCCCTGGCTGGCCACGCGCTGCGGCTGGTGCTTCGCACACAGCCGCGCTCCGCCGGAGCACGACTGCTTGCCGCGCCACAGCGAAGCGACGGCGGGTGTTCCGTCTGCGGAACCAGTCGCAGCACGTAGCCAATTTAAACAAGCCAGGATTCCGATTGTCCAAGGCTTGCCTCCCCGCTGCGGCTCGGGCTTCGCACACAGCCGCGCTCAGAATTTTGGATAATTTCGGTTCGTACCCCTGCACAGGCGGGACGCCCGTGCCGCTACCGCGCCGGTAATGCTTCCGCCAGAACCTCCGCCATGTGCCGCAGTTTGACCGGGACCAAATGCTGGATTTGATGCCGGCAACTGGTGCCGGAAGCCGCAACGATGGTTCCAAAGGGCAAGGCCTTGATCTTTTCCACCATGGGTTCGGCGACTTTTAACGATAATTGATATTTCGATTCAATCATCCCAAATGCGCCCGCCATGCCGCAGCAGCCGGTGTCCAGCAGGGTCACGCTGCGATTTGGCAATCGCTGCGCCAGTTGTTTCATGCACCCGGTTTTCATCATGGACTTGGCGTGGCAGTGCGCATGAATGGCAATTCGCTCCACTTCCCCGTCAAACGGCAAGGCGTTCGGCTCCTGCTCCAGAAAAGTGTTCATGAATTCCTCGAACAGAAAGCAACGGCGTGAAATCACATCGGCGCCGGGCAATTTCAATTCGTGATAATCTTCGGCGAACATCGAGTAGCAGGACGGTTCCAGGAACAAAATGGGGGCGTCGCCCGTTTCAGCCAGCACGGCCAGATTGTGGGCTCCGAGCTTTTCCGCTTCGTCGAGATTTCCCTGGCTGAACGCCGGGCGTCCGCAACATTTGCGTTGCGTCGCCAGCATCACTTCAAAGCCCGCGCTTTCAAGCACGGTGACCGCGGCCATGCCAATGTTCGGCTCATAATACCGGACAAACGTATCGTCCCAGAGAATGACGGGGTCGCGCGACGGCGCCGGGCGGTTTTGCCGCCGGGCAAACCAATGATCAAACCGTTTTTTGGCAAATGGCGGCAAATTGCGCTGCGGGGCGAACCCGGAAAATTTCCCCAGCAGCCGGCGAAAGAGGCGCGAGCGCAACACCAGGTTCGCGGGACCGGAAAAGGCGCAACCGAGCCGGCCCAGCTTATCCACATCACTCAACATCCGGTCGCGAAACGTCAATCCGTCCCGGCGAATCCGCGCGTGCAGCATTTCCGCCTTCAACAGCGGCAGATTGACGTTGGAAGGGCATTCCGTCGAGCAGGCGCGGCAGGAAAGGCAATTGCTCAAGGCCGCATCCAATTCAGGCGAGCGCAACGAATCCGGAATTTCGCGCTGTTCCAGGGCCGCCCGGATGATGTTGGCCCGCCCGCGCGTGGACATGATTTCCTCCCCGGTCGCGACGAACGTGGGACACATGGTCGGCGACATTTTAAGGCACGTGCCGCTGCCGTTGCATTGCTCCAAATTGGCCACGAAAGAATCGTCCCGCGCGGCGAACGCCAGCCGCGGTTCGAACGGAAGGTTCAATTTGTACCCGGCCCCCATGCGCAGGTTATTGTCAATGAGATAGCGGCCATCGGAAATGATCTTGCCCGGGTTGAACAAATTGTTGGGGTCAAACGCGCGCTTGATTTCCCGCATCAGCCCGTAGAGTTCTTCGCCGATCTGCTGCCGGAGATATTCCGTGCGGGCCATGCCTACGCCGTGTTCCCCGGCCAGCGAGCCTTTGAATTGCAACACCAGCGCCGCGACTTCGTCCGCAATTTGCCGGTATTTTTTCAGGTCTTCGGCGCTGTGCAAATCGAGCAACGGCCGCACGTGCAGCAGCCCGGAAGCCGCATGGCCATAGTAAGAGGCGGTCACCCCCACCCGCTGCATGAGACCATCCAGCGCGTTCACATAGGCCGGCAAATCCCGGGGCCGCACGGCGGCGTCTTCGACGAAACATGCCGGCTTGGCATCGCCCTTGCGGCTGGTCAGCAGCGAAAGGCCCGCCTTGCGGACTTCCCAAACGAGATTCGCCTGGGCCTGGGATTCCAACATGAATTTTCGCATTCCCAGGTTTTTCTTTTCCAATTGAAAGAGCTTTTCGCGGACATTATCGAAAAATTCAACGATCAGTACCGATTCGCACGGTTTGGCGTCCAATTCGAGCAAATCGCGGGCCGCTTGAAATTCACGCTGGCCGCGCGTTTGTTCAAACAGCGGGCGGTCAATGTGCTCGATGGCTGCCGGTTTCAGGTCCAGCAACTCTTCGGTGGCCTGCATCGCCTCGGCTACCGAAGCGAAGAAAAACAGACCCACGCCGCGTTCTTCCGGCGCCGGGACGATTTTCAATTCAGCGGAAGTAATGGCGGCGAGCGTGCCTTCGCTGCCCGATAAAATTCGCAGGAGATTTGCCGGATTTTCCGCGGCGCGCGCCAGCGCGTAACCGGGCCAGCGCTTGACGAGGCCCGGGGGAAAACGTTCGGCGATGGTCAGGGCGTTGAACGTAACAATGCTTTCGATTAAGCCATGCTGGCGGGGCAGCGGATTGCCGCTTTCGCCCACTTCCACCATTTGTCCGTCGGCCATGACGATGTCCAGGCCGGCAACGTGTATCCCGGTAGTGCCATAGACCGGCGCGTGGGAGCCTGACGAGTCATTGGCAATCATTCCGCCCAGCGTGGCCCGCGAGCTCGGCGCCACGTCCGGACCGAAGCGAAATCCGTGCGGTCGCAAAAAGGCGTTCAACTGGTCCAGCACAACGCCCGGTCCGACGCGGACTGTCCGGCGTTCGAGGTCCAGCCGGCCGATTTGGCGGTTATGCCGCGCAAAATCAATCACCACGCCATCGCCGATGGCCCCGCCCGAAAGTCCCGTCCCCGCGCCCCGCGGAATGACCGAGACGCCTGCCTGCGCCGCCGCCTGAATGATGGCGCTCGCCTGCCGCGCGCTCTTGGGAAACGCCACCGCCTGGGGCACGATTTGATACGGCGAAGCGTCCGTGGCGTAGAGCTGCCGCGTCAGGTTGTCCACCGCCACGTCGCAATTCGCGGCCTTGAGCGCGCCAAGTTGTTGCGTGTTCAACACAAAAAGGAAATCTATCCACGGCGCAACCGCTTGACAATGCGTTTAGCGCGGGGAGCGCACCCGCCCTCGGGTGCGGCGGTTGACGCCCGCGTCAACCGCTCGGGCGCGCCGCCGCGCCCGTTTCGACGTGCGTTGGCGCGCGTCGTTCCGACTGCGAGGCGCAGTCGGATGCACGCGGGGGCGCGCGTGCTTCCCAGTCACCCGCGCCGTCTCAACAGATATTTTAAAAACGAAAGCAACCCGGAAAACTTATAACCGGGATCCACATATTTTTCGATGACGTAAAAAGCAAAATAATAGAACCGGCAAAAACTCCAAATGGCCAGCGCCAGCAACACGGCGGTTCTCCAATTCGGTTGATCAAGAATAATCAACGTGGCCGAAACGGCGCCAATAACCAAAAACAAAAGGCCTTTGATTTTAATCCAGCGCGTGTTCAGGTCTTTCATAAAATGCCCCTTCCAAAATTTTTTCGCATACGTTGGAACTATAAACGTCCCGGCGCAGCCGCTAAGCAAGTGGCCAGAATCCCAAAAGCTTTCGCTGCCCGCGCAAATCTTTGGCGAACACTATTATCCGCGGATCGCGACCGGAGCGCGACTGTGTCTCCCGATCTATCGGGAGACCAGTCGCAGCACGTCCGCAACGCGATGATTCGTCGCCATACGCAAGATCTCCGGCTGGCCACGTGCTGCGGCTGGCGCTATCGCACACAGCCGCGCTCCGCCTGCAAGCGCGCCCGTCTTTTCCATCTTCCATCCTCGTAGGTGTGGCTAATTAAATAACCCCTCAATCGCTACGGCGGCTCTTTGGCTCGCGCCCGGTTCTCCAAGCGACACGACAATCTTCGCAAGCTGTTCTTTGATTTTTTGCCGGCGCGATTCATTCTGCAAAAGCTCCAGCGCCGCGCGCGCGATGTTTTCCGGGGTCGCGGCGCTTTGGAGAAATTCAGGGTAAACTTCCTCGCCGGCCATCAAATTGGGCATCGTCAGCGATTTTACGGTGATAATGCCCAGGGCCAGGGCGAGGCCCAGCAGCCATTTTTTGTATATCGTCACCGCCGGCAGGCCAAAAAATGCGCATTCCATGGTGATGGTTCCGGTCTTGGTAATCGCCAGATCCGCCTGTGCCAGCGCTTCGTGCAAATTCCCAACTTGAATTTCCGTTTCTATTTGATGAGAAAGCGCAAGCTGTCTTAATTCTTCAGTCGGCAAAACCATTTTCGCCCTGGCGGCGGGCAGCTTTTCCCGGATCAACCTCAGCGCATTCAGCATGATCGGCAGATGCTTTTTCAACTCGCTCTTCCGGCTCCCCGGCAGCACCACTATCTCCGGCCCGTGACCTCCGATCTCTGCCCTCTGTCCTTCTCTCTTCTCTCTTCCTTCTGCTCTCTTCATCCTGTCCACCATCGGATGCCCCACAAATTCCACGCGCAATTTTGGCGCGTGTTGCGCGTACCATTGCTTTTCAAACGGGAAAATGCTCAGCAGTAAATCATAATCCGCTTCCAGCACCTTCGCCCGGCCCGGTCGCGACGCCCAGACCTGCGGCGAAACGAACTGCACGATTTTCGGGTTCCAATCCGTCCCGCCGGCTCGCCGGATATGCCGCTTCGCGGCATGGCCGAATCGCAAATTGAACCCTCCGTAATCCACGCCGATGACCGCATCCGGTTTTCGTTCAATCGCCAAAGCCAGCAGACGATGAAACAGCGCGCGAAACTGGAAATATTTCTTTATGACGTCGGTCAGTCCCAGTACCGCGTGCTCCGTCATGTCAAAAGCCGGTTCCACACCGGCGGCCGCCATTCGGGGTCCGCCCGCGCCGAAAAATCGGGCGTCGGGATATCGGGCGCGCAACGCCAAAACCAATTCCGACGCCAGCAAATCGCCGCTGGGTTCGCCGGCGATGAGCATGAAGGTTTTCAATGATTTAAGTCGTTAGTTCCTGCCCTAACAGAGCCGCGACCGTGAGGGAGCGGCCAAGGGGCGGGCCATGAAATCATTAAGACGTTGCATTTAGCTCCTGCCATAGCAGCGCGCTCATGCGCTGGCCGTTTTCAAAATTGTCGAGATCGAATTTTTCGTTTGGCGAATGGGCGTTGTCTTCCGGTAAACCCAGGCCGAGCAACAGCGTGTCCGCGCCCAGCACTTTTTTGAACTCGTTGACGATGGGAATCGAACCGCCCTCGCGCAACAGCACCGGCTCGCGTCCGAACGCTCCGCGCAACGCGCGCAAGGCTGCCTGGGCGTGCGCGCCGGTGGGCGAAACATAATAGGCCTCCGCGCCGTGGCCCGCTTCGAGCTCGAGCCTCACCGTGGGCGGACACACTTTTTTGATGTAATCGCAAACGACTTTATTGATGTGCGAGGGCCTTTGGTTTGGCACCAGCCGGCACGTGATTTTGGCGCGCGCCCAGGCGGGCACAATCGTTTTGCTGCCTTCGCCCTGGTAACCGCTGGTCAGGCCGTTGATCTCAAACGTGGGCCGCGCGCTGCGCTGTTCCGTGGCCGTGAACCCGCGCTCGCCATAAAGCTTTTTGACGCCCAGCAATTTTTGCAGCGCCGAATCGGGCAGGGGCAGCCGTTTGAATTGCTTTCGTTCATACGCCGAAAGCGGCAGGACCCCGTCGTAAAAATGCGGTACGGCCACTTTTCCATTTTTATCATGCATCTTCGCGAGCATCCCGCTTAAGGCGATGGCCGGATTTTCAATCGCGCCGCCAAAAATACCGGAATGCAGGTCGCGCGATGGCCCGTGCAAAATAATTTCAAATGCAATGATTCCCCTCAAACCGTACGTGAGCGCCGGATGCTTCTTATCCGGCATGCCCGTGTCCGAAACTACGATGGCATCGCAATGCAGTTCCTTGCGCCGGGTCTTAAGAAATTCGACCAGGTTTTCGCCGCCGACCTCTTCTTCGCCTTCAATCAGGAACGTCAAATCGCACGGCAACGGCGTCCCGGTTTTCAAATACGCTTCGGCGGCTTTCAGGTGCGCGAAAATCTGGCCTTTATTGTCGGTGGACCCGCGGGCAAACAACGACCGTCCCTCGATGCGCGCCTCGAAGGGCGGCGATTTCCATAAGTTCAGCGGCTCGGGTGGCTGGACGTCGTAATGGCCATAAACCAGGTAGTGCGGACGATGTTTTCCGTTTCTGGATGCCGCGACATGGGGCGTCTTTGCCAGGACAATCGGGTGCCCCGCCGTCGGACACACCTCGGCCTTCAGGCCAATGCTCCGGCAATGTTGCACCAGCCAATCCGCGCAGGCGCGCAGGTCGTCCTTGTGCTGTGATTGCGCCGAGACGCTGGGGAAACGCAAAAACTCGCACAACTCGGAAAGGAAGCGGGCCTGGTTTTGTTTTAGATAATCCAGAACGTGTTGCATGCTCATGAAATCGTCCCGCCAATGTTCATACTGAAACCCAAAAACATCAACGGAAAAGAGTTGAAGTCAGGAGTTCCTGGTCAGTCGTCCGTAGCATCGGCAATCGGACGATCTTTCTCCCTCTCCCAGCCTGCCGCGGCGTAGCGTAGCAAAGGCGGGCGCCCCCACTTTTTCCTTTTTCCTTTTTAATTGGCCTCCTACTGCCTACTGGCTTTCTTCAGCATCCGCATTTAAATTAAATCAATGTTTCGCGTCTGCGCTCTAGCCCTTTTAGTCGCTTCGGTCGCTTTTGCTGCCCCGGGCCAACCGGCCGGCCTGTCGCTCGCCCGGGAGCCCTGGTTCGAAACACGCACCGCTCATTTCAATATCTACAGTTGCGGCGATTGGCGGGAAGTCTATCGTCTCGCCGGACAATTGGAACAATTCCAGCGCGCTTACGCCATGCTCGCCGGAAAGGCCGCCACCGCTTCCCCGCCGATCATCGTCATGGCCTTTCCCGACCACGAAACCATGACGCCGTTTCTGCCGCTGTATCAGGGACATCCTGCCAACATTGCGGCTTTTTTCACGCGCGGCAGCGACGAAAATCTCATCGTCCTGCCCTTGGCCAATGCCGATCCGCGCGGCATGGAAGTGATCTTCCACGAATACACCCACCTGCTTTTTCGCCATAACCAATATATTTGGCCGGTTTGGCTCCAGGAAGGCATGGCGGAGGTTTATTCCACCTTTATTACCGCCGGCCACGAGATGGAAATCGCGCGCCCCATTGATCGTCACCTGCAAACGCTGGCGAGCGAACCGCTCATGCCCTTGCACGAGCTGTTTGCCGTCGGCCACGATTCGCCCCAATACAACGAGGCGAGCCGGCAGGGCATGTTCTACGCGGAATCCTGGTTGCTCACGGATTATCTCATGGCCGGCGATAATCGAGTTCTCAAATCCCGCTTCGGCCGATATACGGAATTGCTTGAGCAAGGCGAGAACGCCGAGCAGGCCTTTACCAACGCCCTCGGGGTCTCGCTCCCCGCCATGGAAAGGGAATTGCGGCGCTACGCCGATGCCGGCAACTACGTGCCCATCGTTCTGAAACTGCCTGCGAACCTGTCGTCGCCGATCGCCGTCGCCAACCGCCGCGTTACCCCCGTCGAAATTCTTTACCGCTTTGGCGATGAACTCCTCCGCGTCAACCGTCCCGACGCCGCCCAGGCGTATTTCGAACAGGCCCAAAAGCTGGCGCCCGCCAGCCCGCTGCCCTACGAAGGATTGGGCCTGCTGGCTTCGCAACGCAACGATTCCAGCGAAGCCATCGCCGATCTTCAAAAGGCGTTGCAACTGGGCTCGGCCAGTTTTCTCGCGGATTACGAATTTGCGCAGGAAAAATACCGTCAAACGGCGAACGGAGATCGGTATCACCGGCTTCCGGACGATCAGGCTGCGGAGATTCGCGATGACCTGAATAAATCCATCGCCTTGATGCCCGACTTCGCGCCCGCGCATGAATTGCTTGGTTTCTTTGAAATGGTGCAGGGCGGCGACCTGGCCTCCGCCGAACAACAACTGAACTACGCCATCCAACTGGAACCGGAAGATCCGTCCTATTTATATTCCCTGGCCGAAGCCCAACTGCAGGATCACGACCCCGACGCCGCCCGCCGCACGCTCGCCCCGCTCCTGCTGCCCAACGCCGACGCCAAACTCCACTCCGCCGCCCTGGATTTGATCCAACAAATGAATGGGCTCAATGGGCCCGCGCAGTAACAAGGTCGAGGATGGAGGATTGAAGGTGGAGGATGGCCTTTAACCGCGAAAAGCAGAGCCGCGACCGCCCGCCGCGCCATAGTCCTGCTCCGAGCGGGACGGAGGGTTGAAGAGGGAGCGTCCCTTCAAACCTTGAATTGACGCGAGTTTCCAGGCCCGTCAGGGCTGGCATCTTTGTAGAAAATGCAGACCCTAAAATGCTAAGCTCCGTCAGGAGCGACATCGTCAGGATGCCGGTTCGATATCACCATTGACCGCCAACCTCCTGCCTCCTGACTGCTGACTGCGGACTACTGACTCCTGACTCACCCCTCAACCATCAGCCGCTTTTGGCTACTGACCACCTGCAATTAGCTTGACCAAATCGCATGGTTGAATAAAAATGATGACGATGATAAATAAGGCTGATTTCATATGAAACACATTTTCCAGCTTCCAGTGATGGTTGGCCTTGCGACGGGGCTTGCATTCACCGTGGAATTCTCAAATCAGACGTTAGCCGGCACCGTCATTACCACCAACCTTCCG
>JASHPN010000332.1 GCA_030038175.1 Verrucomicrobiia bacterium | reverse complement strand
CTTCGCTGAACCAGGCGCAAGCGAAAAATGGCAGTGAAAAAGAGAGCTTTGGTTCCCCAAAAAATCCCCGGCTAATTCTGTAGCCAGCTTCGCAACTCTCGCCATGGTTGATGAATATCCTCACTCTGCGTCCTGGATGTCCCTCTTCAGCCCATCAATATCGGTCAGTCGCCGGCAAATCTGCTCATCCCATGCCGGCGAGCCGATTGAAATGGCCAACACGCTGCCTGTGGTGTCTGCATATCCATCGTCCGGGCGCGCATCATTCACAAGAAACCAAAGAGCTTCGTCCAATGAATTATTTGAATGCCAGGTCGTCATGATGACGGGCTCAACCTCGTAGCATTCCTCGTCGAAGGTATCGTGAACCCGTTCGCAATTCGGACCCCAGGCGCAAAAGAAAACGCTACCGGCGTGAAATAACTTTTTGGAAAATTTCCTCAAATCCGCCGCATCAACGCCGCGAGCATCCGCCGCGACAAACGCAACAAAATGACGATGAGGCAATGAAATGGAATCCGGCAGAGAAGAAAAGTCGGGCAACGAGATGAAGTAAATTCCTCGTTCGCCATGGTCCCGCAAACCGGCGCCCCGGAGCCGCGTGAGTTGTTTCATGATTGCAATTTGCATTCGCACGCAACTTGCTTCAATGAAAATTAAAAATCTTGTTCCCACCCCGTTGACAAAACGCGGAACGGGCCTAAGTTCAAAATTCCGGTTGAAAATTCATTCAGCCGTTCAACGAAACAAAGGAGTAAAGAAAGGAGACAGTTATGCAAACAATGGCAAGCACCCAGGACCCGCAAAAGGCGCGGGCCTATTTTGAAAATAAAATTGCGTTCACGACCGGCCCCATGGAGTTGTCGCAGCAACTGGAAAGCCGAAGTGTCAACATCGTGGACGTGCGCGAGGCCGAGGACTACGAGAAAGGCCATATTCCCGGCGCCATCAACCTGCCGCACGGCACATGGGACAATCCGCGCAGCCTGAGCAAAGACAAAACCAACGTGGTCTATTGCTACAGCCAGCAGTGCCATTTGGCCGCCCATGCCTGCGTCGCCTTCGCGTCGAAAGGATATCCGGTCATGGAACTGGAAGGCGGTTTTGAGGTCTGGGAACAACACGACCTGCAAACCCAGGAAGGAAAAGAAATGAAAGCCGCCGCGTAGGGGAGATAAGGTGATGAAGCAGGTTATTGAGCCTGCTTCATCGCTTTGACTTCGTTGCGCCAGGCATCCAATCGGTTTAGGACGCCGATTCCGGCCAAATAGTCCTCGTTAAAGAACGCTTTGTCCCCGTGCATTTCGTGCTCGAGCGCGTTGGCGACGTGAACGGCGGTCAGGGGACTGAATTTTTGGTGCGAGCTTTTCTCCGGCGTGTGGTGAAAGGCCACCGCTTCCACAACGGGCGCCGGCAATCCCCAAAGCCCCAATAGATAGGCGGCCAGGCCCGCGTGAGTTGCGCCCAGGACTTCCATTTCAATGGCCTGAAACGGCGCGTCGCGCGTGGCGGCCTGCGCGAGCACATTTTGAAATTCTTCCGGCAGGCTGTCCGCCAGCATCAGTTTTCCGATATCGTGCAGGATGGCGGCCGTGTAGGCCGCATCGGCCTGCGCGGTTTCGGCCCGTTCAATCCGCATAATGGCGCGGGCCGTGTCGCCGGATTTCATCAAATGCGTCCAGAGCGCATCCATCGGGAAATTGATTTTCTGCGCCGGGGTGAAACTCGAAAAAACATGGGCGGAAAGCGCCAGGGCGCGGACGGTATTGAGCCCCAGGTGCTGGATGGCCCGGAGCGGATCGCTGACTTTTTCGCTCAAACCGATGCTCACCGAGTTCACGACCTGCAGAACTTTTGCGGTCAGGGCGGGGTCCTTCAGCACGAGCCGGTCAATCACCTCCAGGGAAGCGTCAGGGTCATCAACGGCCTTCATGATTTCGAGGTAGAGCATGGGAAAACTCGGCAGCGCCTTGAGCCGTGCGGCCAGGGTCCGGAGTTTTACATCCTGCAAAAAAGCGTCCAGGCCGTTAATGCGGGCCAGCACGGCCTGGAGCGTCTTGAAATCAAAAGGCTTGAGCAGAAACTGGTGCGTCGAGCCAATGATCCTCGCGGCTTCAGCCTGGTCGGCCACCCCTGAAATGATAATGCGCGAGGTTTGCGGATAAAGCCGGGCGACTTCATTGAGCAATTCGGCGCCGTTCATGCCGTTCATTCGCATATCCGATGCCACCACGTCAAATGATTCGCGTTTCAACAATTCCAACGCCTCCTCGCCTCCCGGCGAGGTTGTCGCTTCCCACTGTTTGCTTTCGGCCGCCAGCAGGGTTTCAAACAACTCTCTCATTAACGAACTGTCTTCGACGAACAGGATGCGTTTCATTTGGCGATGCTCTGATATCAGGAGACGATTAGCCCGCCTTCAAATTAGGTCAAGAATTATTTTCATTGACGGTTGCGGTCAAAGCTCTAGTTTTTTTTATGCTCAAATTCAAATCACTTGGCATGATTGCGGCCGCTTCCATCCTCTTTGCCGCGTGCCGTTCAGAATGTCCCCGCGGCGCGTGCGCCGTTTCCGCTCCGGACTTTTCACCGCTGGCCTCGCTGCCGTTGCCGCATCCGGGCACGGCCATGCATGCGGGCTCGTGGGACCGAACCGGCGGCAATCACGATTTTATCTCCGTGCCGCCGGGGCGGACGATTACGCTGTTGGACCAGGACGGCGCAGGCGTCGTGCGGCGGTTTTGGATGACGATCTCGCCCCGGAACGTGGACACGCTCAGCCAGGTAATTTTGCGGATGTATTGGGACAATGAAACCAACCCGAGCGTGGAATGCCCGTTGGGTGCCTTTTTTGGAGTCGGCTTCGGGGATGTGTCCGAGCGTTATGTTTCGTTGCCAATGGATGTTGGCAGCGGCGGCTATAACTGTTACTGGCCGATGCCGTTTCACAAACACGCGCGCTGGACGCTTGAAAACCGCTCAAAGACGCGCATCGGTTCGTTCTATTACAACGTGGATTACACCACCTGCGATTCATTGCCGGGCGGCATGATGGAATTTCACGCCTGCTGGCGGCGGGAAAATCCGACTGACCCGAACCGCAATTACACCATCCTCGAGGCGCAGGGCGATGGCATTTTCACGGGAGTGGCGCTCTTTATGCATGGTTTGAATATGGGAAAAAACAAGCTCGCCTTTTTGGAAGGCGACGAAATGATGTATATTGATGAACCGAATGCTTATCCGCCGACGCCCCCGCATTGGAAGCATCCCGAGGCCGTTCCCCAAATTAACGGCACAGGCACGGAAGATTATTTTTGCGGCGGCTGGTATTTTAACCAGGGGCCGGTCTGCGCGCCGTACCACGGATGCCTTATTAAAGACGAGGAGCATTCGCGTGTGGCGGCGTATCGCTGGCACATCGAAGACGCCATTCCCTATCACAAAAATATCCGTGTTACGATCGAGCACGGCACCGGCGACAGCGTGACGGCGGACTATTCGTCGGTGGCCTTTTTCTATCAGAATAATCCGCATCAACCCTACCCGCCGCTGCCATCGGATCCGGCGGATTTGCTTCCGTCTGAATAGCGATGAAAACCCGCATCCGCATTGTCATTGTAGCGCTCTTTCTCGCCGGTCTGCTGGCGCAAAGCGGTTGCCAGTCGGCGCCGCAAGCGCCACAGGATGTTTCCCTGTATCCGGCCAACCCGGCTGTGTTGCCCGGCAAAGGGCCCGCCTCGAAGTGGAGCGGCTTGCCCGGAGTTTGGGCGCGACGCGAGGCGCAATTTGCCAAAACTGCGGACGAAGACCAGGGAGCGGTGGTCTTCCTGGGAGATTCCATTACGGAGCAGTGGAAATCCCTGGCCGATGAGTTTCCCGGCATCAAAACCGCCAATCGCGGCATCAGCGGCGACACCACGCGCGGCGTGTTGTACCGCCTGGACGCCAATGTCCTTTCCCTGCACCCCCGGGCCATCGTGCTTTTGATCGGCACCAATGATATCGGCGCGGGCGCGGACCCGTCCGATGCGGCGGACAATATCAAATCCATTTTGAAGGCGATTCGGCGCGAATATCCCGACCTGCCTGTGATCATTTGCGAAGTGATGCCCAGCAGCGAAAAACAACACCGCCCGGCGGCAAAAATCGAAAGATTGAACGCGTTGATCGTCAAGGAAATGCGCCCTAAACATGATGTGTTTATCTGCGATACCTGGAGCATTTATGCCGATGCCAACGGAGATTGCCCGCGGGACGAATTCCCGGACTTGCTCCATCCCAACGCCGTAGGTTATGCAAAATGGACAGCGGCCTTGAACCCCATCTTCGCGAAACTGAATCTGCAGGCGGCGGAATAAGAATTCGCCAAAAATTCTTGTCGGCGAGGAGTTTAATTGCTTCAATCTACCGGTATGATCAAGGCAATTCGTCTGATTTGGCATCCGGAAGCAGGCTGGGACCCGATCATCCGGCAAAGGCGCAGTGTGCTGTCGGTTTGGTTCCTTTATTTGCTGCCGTTGGTGTTGATTTGCGCGTTAGGCGAAGGAGCCGTGCTCTGCAAGTGGCGCACCTGGACCGACGGCACTCACGGGATCCTGCACTTCTCGCTGGAACAGATCACTGTCTTTGAAACGATGCACGCCATCGTGACGCTCGTGATCATTACCGTGTGCGCGCACATTGTGTGGTTGCTGAGAGAGCCGTTTTATGGAAGGTATGATTACGCGCAGGCATTGACCGTGGTCACGTGTTCGTTCTGTCCCCTGTTACTTTGCCGGTTCCTGGAAGGCATTCACCGGTTCAGCCTTTGGGCGCCCTGGGCGATTGGCATTTATTTCACCTTAAAAATCTTTTATTCGGGAATCCGAATCATTGCCAAGACGGACCCGCACAGCGCCCTGGGACTCTACCTGATCAGTGCCGCGACCATGGTCGGCCTGGCCGGCGCGCAACGATACATTCTCATCATGTGCCTCACTCATGGGGCCTCGGTTAACAGCGTGATTTTTAACGTTGCCGCGAAATTGTAAGCGCTGATCAAATCGTCATCGCGTCAAAGCCGCCGTCCACCACCAATTCGGCGCCGGTGATGAAGCTGCCGGCGTCCGAGGCGAGCAGCAGGGCCGCGCCGATCAGTTCATGCGCTTCGCCGAAGCGGTTCATCGGAGTTTTGGCCATGATGGATTTGATGCGGTCCGGGCTGAGCACTTTGCGGTTCTGTTCCGCCGGGAAAAATCCGGGCACCAGAATATTGACCCGAACGCCTTTGGCGGCCCATTCGCGCGCGAGGTTTTGCGAAATGTTATGCACTGCGGCCTTGGACGCCGAATAGGTGAAGACCCGTGACAAAGGCTTGATTCCTGAAGCCGAGCCGACATTGATGATGCTGCCCGAACCGCGCGCCAGCATGTATTTGCCAAAAATCTGGCAGGCCAGCACCAGCCCCTTCAGATTTACGGTAATGATTTTATCAAATTCCTCCTCGGGTATATCCAGGAACGGCGTGGCCGAATTGACGCCGGCGCCGTTCATCAAAATATCCGCCTTGCCGAATTTGGCGATGACATCGGCCAGCAGTTTTTGCAGCCCGGCTTTGCTGGTGGTATCGCACGAAAAAAACGCCGCCTTGCCGCGGGCGTGCGAAATCGCATCGAGCCGCTTTTGGGCCTTGGCGGCGTCGCGTCCGACAATCGCCACGGCGGCGCCCGCCGCGGCCAGGCCCTCAGCCATCGTGCCGCACAGCTCGCCCGTGCCGCCGATGACGACGGCAACTTTATTTTTGAGTGAAAAAAGTTCCGCAAGAGTTTTCATGCACTTGAAATTCTAAAACTTTGGGAGCCCGTATTGCCCCGCATTTTATTATCATGCGGCCATCGGCAATTTCCGTTTTCGCGCTTTTTCCGCATACCTTCGCGCCTCACGCGCTCCGCGCAACAACGCCTCGGAATTGATATCACAATCCAGTTTCGGCCAATAGACGGATGAATGACAGATTTCAAAGTTTTTCCGCTCTCTGGGTGTGGCCAGCATGAGGGTCGGATAAAATGCCGGCGGCACGCTTGCGGACCGGCCATCTTCCAAATCAAAAATCAGCCGGTCGTCCGTGATTTTCACGGCCGTAACATCAGGCGGCGGCGTATTATTCAGTCTCATTCCAGGCTTCCAACAAATTTGTTTCGTGCCGTTCCAGTAGGCGCGCGATTTGACGCAATTGATTTTGCCGAAATCCCTGGTTCCAACTCAATTAAACCGGACCAAGCCAAAATTTTGCTTCCTGCCCGGATTTATGAACATGCACGTGCGCCGGCTCATCCGGTTCCGAACTGTAAAATCCGATGCGATCGCCATTTTCGCGCAGGATCGTCGGCACTAAAAAAGTTTAAGCCAAGAGCGCCTGGCTGACAAATTAAAAGCACATTGGCGCAAACTCAATGACCTCGCCGTCAACGAGCAGATGGTGCTTCATTTGTTGTCGCCGTTCGTGAAATCAACAACGCAAAGCCAGTTTCACCGCTGTACCCGGGCGCTCCCGCCGCCGAACGTTTTCTCCACTTCCTTGCGCGTGGCCATGCTGGTATCGCCGGGCGTGGTCGAGGCCAGCGCGCCGTGCGCCGCGCCGTAATCCACGGCCTTTTGCGGGTCGTTAAATTCCAGAAAGCCGAATTGCAGGCCGCTGGCAAAACTGTCGCCGCCGCCCACGCGATCGAGAATTTCCAGGTCGGGATATTGGCGGCTTTCGTAAAACCTGCCGTCGTGCCACAGGATGGCGCTCCAGTCGTTGCGCGTGGCGGTAATGACCCGGCGCAGCGTGGTCGCGGCCACTTTGAAATTGGGGTAGGTTTTTACCGCCGTCTCGATCATGGCCTTGAACGCGGCGGTTTCGATTTTGCTCAGGTGTTGATCGGCGCCTTTGACCTCGAAACCCAGGCTGGCGGTGAAATCTTCTTCGTTCCCGATCATCACATCCACGTATTTGGCGATTTCGCGGTTTACTTCCTGCGCCTTTTTGAGGCCGCCGATGGATTTCCAGAGAGACGGACGATAATTCAGGTCGTAGCTGACCACGACTCCATGTTTTTTGGCGGCTTTGACAGCTTCAATGGCCAGGGCGGCGGTCGTTTCCGAAAGGGCGGCGAAGATGCCGCCGGTATGCAGCCAGCGCGCGCCGATTTTGCCGAAAATCCGGTCCCAATCGAAATCGCCCGGCTTCAGTTGCGAGGCGGCGGAATTGCCCCGGTCCGGCACACCCACCGCTCCCCGGATGCCAAAGCCCCGTTCGGTAAAATTCAATCCGTTGCGGATGCTGCGGCCAATGCCGTCATCGGCCCGCCACTGGATGAAGTCCGTGTCCACGCCACCCTGCATGATGAAATCCTCGATGAGATGGCCCACTTCGTTGTCCACAAAAGCTGTGCAGACCGCGGTTTTGTAGCCGAAACACTTTCGGAGACCGCGCGAGGTATTATATTCCCCGCCCCCTTCCCAAACCTTAAATTCCCGGGCCGTGCGGATGCGGCCTTCGCCCGGGTCCATTCGAAGCATGATTTCGCCCAGGGAGATTTGGTCGTACTTGCAGGATGCTTTGTCGCGCAGTTGAATGGCCATAGGGTGGGGTATTTAAGGGAAAGAGGCCGCAAAATTCAAATATTTAAAGGTGAAAAGATGGCGAATGTTTGTTGTGTAAAGTGCACCCTCGCAATCGGCCTCGAAAGGTCTCACCGGAGTTACCTTGATTTCGGGAAGATTTGGGGGAAATTTAAACGAACAGAAGAACCGGCCACATTTATGAATCGAGTCATTGAACGCGTTGAATTTGACCACCAAGTAATTGAGAACCTCCCGGATTGGACGCTGGGGCGCGGATTGTTGGTGACTCTTGATATTAAGCATCCGGTCAATTCGATGTTCGTTGAGTCGAACAGTACCGTTAGAATCCATCGTCCGGATGGGACTTTTATTGACTGCATCGTGACGGGAGTTGGGTTTTCAGGCCCCGATCCCGGGGATGTCACTTTGTTCTTCCCGAAGCTAAGCAAACGTGACATTCCGATTTCGTCTCACATTCAAGTGTGGCCTGAAGTTGTCCGGAATAATCCGCCGCCGCATCGGCACAGAGATTAATCGATCTGATTCAGTCCCTGCCCATTCGGCTAGGCGAAAACAGGATGCGTTGCCATTATTCTAAAGTGAAATGCACCCAAAGCGTCGTTCGATGGCCGGCTTTACGTTGATCGAATTGCTGGTGGTGATCGCGATCATCGCCATCCTGGCGGCCATATTGATGCCGGTGCTGCAAAAGGCAACCCTTCGCGCCCAACAAACCCAGTGCGACAATAACGTAAGACAACTGGCCATAGCGGGAGTCACCTATCAAAACGATTATCATGGCTCCATCGCTTACGGGGGAGACGCCGGCACCAGCGGCAGCGTTTGCTGGCTCCAAACCATCGGCAATGTCTATAGCCAGGTCTATAATCTCCGACTTTGCCCCTGCGCCCAGACGGTCAATCCGAACGATGCCTATGGCACTACCTTTTATGGCGACGCCGCCCACTGTTGGAATTGGGGAAATTCCCAATATATTACCCTGACCAACGAAGGAAGTTACACGTTCAACGGATGGTTGTATGATAAAAACAGCAACCCGGGCTCGCCCGTGACAAGTATTATTCCTGATACGCCCACGGGGTCATATTTCCAGGGGAAGCTCATGCATCCGGCCGAAACCCCATTTTTTTCCGATGGCATTTGGGTTGATGCCATGCCGGACAATGATCCGTCGCCGGGCACGGTGGATTCACCCTATTCCGCGGGTGCCCTGGCTAACTTGTATAATCCTTCGATGGGCTCCGGTTCCGGATTGGGGGGTGCTCCGATCAGCCGAGTGCTGGTTGCACGTCACGGCTCTTTGCCTGCCGCTTCGGCGCCTCAAAACGCCCGCATCAGGAGCACTTTCATTCCCGGCTACATCAATATTGGTTTTGTTGATGGCCATGCCGAATTGGTCTCCCTTAACAATCTGTGGCAGTTTTATTGGAATGGAAACAGCCTCCCGCAGAATCATCCCTAGCCATCTGGCTAGGAGAAAATAGATTGTAAAGTCATTATTCTTGGGGTGATGCGGCCAAGACGCCATTCAATTGCAGGTTTCACACTGATTGAATTGCTGGTGGTCATCGCGATTATCGCCATCCTGGCGGCCATACTGATGCCCGTCCTCCAAAAGGCAAACCTGCGCGCCCTGCAAACCGAATCCCTCAATAACGTAAAACAACTGGCCATGGCGGGAGTCACCTACCAAAACGATTTTCACGGTTCCATCGGTTACGCGGGAGACACCGGTTCCAGTGGCAGCGTTTGCTGGCTCGAGACCATCGGGGAAATTTGTTCCCAGGTTTACTCCGTACGGATGTGTCCCTGCGCCCCGACCGTCAATCCGAACAACGCCTACGGCACCACCTTTTATGGTGACGCCGCCCATTGCTGGAATTGGGGAAATGCCCAAAATATCGCCCTGACCAATGAGGGGAGCTACACCCTCAACGGCTGGTTGTACGATAAAAACAGCAATCCATCCATCCCGGTTACTGATACGCCGGCGGGTTCTTATTTCCAGGGAAAGATCATGCATCCGGCCGAGACCCCATTTTTTTGCGACGGGATCTGGCCTGATGCATGGCCGCTCAATGAAACCTCCGCCTACCTGGACCAGCCCTACTCGGCAGGCAGCCTTGCGAATTTATATGATCCGTCCATTTCGGCCAGCGGCATGGCTCGGGTCCTGATCGCCCGCCACGGTTCGATGCCGGCCACTTCGGCGCCGCAAAACGCCAAGGTCAGAGGCACCCTCATTCCAGGCTATATCAACATCGGTTTTGTTGATGGCCATGCAGCCTTAACGCCGCTTAACAATTTGTGGCAATATTATTGGAGTGGGAACAGCCTCCCGCAGAATCATCCCTGAATCAACGGTTTTTCGGGGCTTGACGCCGGCCTTATACTGGCACGAGTGACATTTGCGTTACTTTCCTTAAACGAAACCGCAAGGCGGTTGTCAAAGAAATTTGCAGAAAACGATTGCATTGACAAATTTTTTGTGTATGTTCGATTCTCCGTTTCTTTTCTATTATGATTAGCACCAAAGAAAGCGCCCGGGAATTGCTTGGATTGGACAAGGTCAATCAGGTGGATTACGTCGGCATTACCGTTGCCTCCCCTGATGCCATCCGTTCCTGGAGCAAAGGCGAAGTAAAAAATCCCGAAACTATCAATTACCGCACGTTCAAGCCGGAAAAAGGGGGCTTGTTCTGCGAACGCATTTTTGGCCCGGTCAAGGATTGGGAATGTTCCTGCGGCAAATTCAAGCGCATCAAACATCGCGGCGTGGTCTGCGACCGTTGCGGCGTGGAGGTGACGTTGGCCCGCGTGCGCCGGGAGCGCATGGGGCATATCGAACTGGCCGTCCCCGTGTGCCATATCTGGTTTTTCAAATGCATGCCTTCGCGCATCGGCCTGGCGCTGGATATGACGGCCCGCCATCTGGAGCGGGTCATTTATTACGAGGATTACCTGGTCGTGGATCCCGGCAACACGCCGCTCAAGCAAAATCAGTTGCTCAATGAAAACGAGTATCGCGAAGCCCGTGAAACCTACGGCGCCGAGGCCTTCGTGGCCAAAATGGGCGCCGAGGCGGTGCGCGACGCGCTGGCCCGCGTGGACCTGGCCAAGGGCATTGATGAATTGCAACAGGCGATGACGGAAACCAAGAGCAAGCAAATCCGCAAAAAATTGGCTAAGCGCATCAAACTCCTCCAGGGTCTGCAATCTTCCAAAAGCCGCCCGGAATGGATGATTCTTACGGTCCTGCCCGTCATTCCGCCGGATTTGCGCCCGCTGGTTCCGCTCGAAGGCGGACGGTTTGCCACTTCCGACCTGAACGACCTTTATCGCCGTGTCATCAACCGCAATAACCGCCTCAAAACGTTGCTCCAGCTCAAGACGCCGGAAGTCATCATTCGCAACGAAAAACGCATGTTGCAGGAAGCCGTGGATGCCCTGTTCGACAACGGCCGCCATGGCCGGCCGGTGACGGGCGCGGGCAATCGCTCGCTCAAGTCTTTGAGCGACATGCTCAAGGGCAAAGGCGGACGTTTCCGCCAGAATTTGCTGGGCAAACGCGTGGATTACTCGGGCCGCTCGGTCATCGTGATCGGTCCGGAGCTCAAGTTGAACCAGTGCGGGTTGCCCAAGAAGATGGCGCTCGTGTTGTTCGAGCCGTTTATCATTCGCCGCCTCAAAGAGTTGGGCTATGTCCACACCGTTCGATCGGCCAAGAAGATGATTGAACGCCAGACCCGGGAAGTTTGGGACGTTCTCGAAGAAGTGACCAAGGGCCATCCGGTGCTCCTGAACCGCGCCCCGACACTTCACCGTTTGTCCGTCCAGGCCTTCGAGCCGCAACTGATCGAAGGCGAAGCCATTCGCATTCATCCGCTGGTTTGCACCGCTTACAACGCGGACTTCGACGGCGACCAGATGGCCGTGCACGTGCCGCTGTCTGTCGAAGCGCAAATGGAGGCGCGGCTGCTGATGATGGCGACAAACAACATTTTCTCGCCCTCCAGCGGCAAACCGATTATCACGCCCACCCAGGACATCACGCTCGGCTGTTATTACCTGACCGCCGAACCGCGCAAGCCCATGCCGTCGGACGTGAAATCCCTCCCCTTGTTCGGGACCAAAGAGGAAGTCATCTTCGCCTACGACGACACCGCGCTCAAGACGCACGATCGCATCCGCCTCAGGAATCCGGACCTGGGAAAGCAAACCGTTTTTGGCAATGCCGACAAGAAAATCATAGATACGACTGTCGGCCGTGTCATCTTTAGCGAAATCTGGCCCACGGAACTTGGTTTTCCGAACAAGCCGGTCAAGAAATCCGAACTGGGCGATCTGATTTGGAAGTGCTACAAGTATGCGGGCCACGACAAGACGGTCATCATGCTCGACAAGCTCAAAGAGCTGGGTTTCCGCGAAGCGACCAAGTCCGGCGCAAGCATTGGCATTGACGATATGATTGTGCCCAAGGAACGCGACGAGCAGATCGAAGCCGCCCAAAAGCAAATCAAGGAAGTCGAAAAACAATATCGCAAGGGCGTCATCACGCCCGGCGAACGCTATAACAAAATCGTGGACATCTGGACGCATTGCACCGACCAGATCTCGAACGTCATGTTCCGCACGCTCGAACAGAACCAGGGCAAAAAGGAATACAATCCGGTTTATTTGATGGTGGATTCCGGCGCGCGCGGCAACAAGCAGCAGGTCCGCCAGCTCGCCGGTTTGCGCGGCCTCATGGCCAAGCCCAGCGGCGACATCATCGAAAAACCGATTCTTGCGAATTTCCGCGAAGGGCTCTCGGTGTTGGAATATTTCATCTCCACCCACGGCGCGCGCAAAGGTCTGGCCGACACCGCGCTCAAGACCGCCGATTCCGGTTACATGACCCGCAAGCTCGTGGACGTGTCGCAGGACGTCATCATCCAGGAGGACGATTGCGGCACCACCAACGGCATTTGGGTGAGCGCGGTTTACGAAGGCGAAGACGAAGTGGTGAAGCTCGCCGACCGGCTCGTGGGCCGGTTTGCTTGCGATGACATCGCCAATCCCGCCAATCCGAAGGAATTTTTGGTGCGAACCAATGAAGAAATTGACGAAGCCAAAGCCAAAGCGGTTGAATCCACCGGCATTGACCGGGTGCGGATCCGCTCGGTGTTGACCTGTGAAAGCAAGCACGGCATTTGCATCCATTGCTATGGACGCAACCTGGCCACGGGCGGCATCGTCAAGCTGGGCGAGGCGGTCGGTATTATCGCGGCGCAATCCATCGGCGAGCCGGGCACCCAGCTCACCATGCGTACGTTCCACATCGGCGGGACCGCGGCGCAAATTTTTAAAGTGCCTCAGATTAAGTCCAAACACGATGGCACGATTCATTATAACGAATTGCGCGTTGTCGAATTGCAGGACGGCAACAATATCGTGCTCAATAAGAACGGTTCCGTTTCGATTCTCGGCGATGACGGCCGTGAGTTGGAAAACCATATCGTCGTCATCGGCGCGGTCATTTCCTGCAAGGACGGCCAGAAGGTCAAGAAGGGCGATACCTTCGTCCAATGGGACCCGTACAACGTCCCGATCTTGTCTGAAAAAGCCGGCAAGGTGAAATTCCACGACATTATCGAAGGCGTGACGATGAAGCAGGAAATGGACGAGACCACGGGCCAGGAAGCCATGGTCGTCATCGAGCACAAAGAGGATTTGCACCCGCAAATCATCATCAGCGATGACAGCGGCGAGGTCGTGGCGAATTATCCGATTCCCAGCGGCGCCCACATCGTCGTCAACGAAGGCGATAAAATCGTGGCCGGTTCGCTGCTGGCCAAGTCTCCGCGCAAGATGTCCAAGACCAAGGACATCACCGGCGGTTTGCCCCGCGTGGCCGAACTGTTCGAAGCGCGCCGTCCGAAGGACGCGGCGGAAATCTCGAAGATTGACGGCATCGTTGATTTCGGGCCGAGCGTTCGCGGCAAGCGCACGATTTTGATCAAAGACCCCGCCACCGGCACCGAGGAAGAGCACTTGATCCCCATCGGCAAGCACGTCATTGTTTTCAAGGGCGACGTGGTGAAGAAGGGCCAGCAATTGACCGAAGGTCCCATGGACCCGCACGAAATTCTGGAAGTGCTCGGGCCGCAGGAATTGCAGGAGCATCTCGTGGGCGAAGTGCAGGAAGTTTATCGGCTGCAGGGCGTCACGATCAACGACAAGCACATCGAAATCATCGTCCGCCAGATGTTGCGCAAAGTGCGCATCACCGAGCCGGGCGACACCACCTTCCTGTGGGGCGAACAGGCCGACAAACTGGATTTCGAGGCCGAGAACGAGCGCGTGGACAAGATGGGCGGCAAACCCGCCGAAGCGTCCCCGGTGCTGCTGGGCATCACCAAGGCTTCGCTGGAAACCGACAGCTTCCTGAGCGCGGCGTCCTTCCAGGACACCACCCGCGTCCTCACCGAGGCCGCGACGCGGTCCAAAGTGGATTCCCTGCGCGGTTTCAAGGAAAACGTCATCATGGGCCATATCATCCCCGCGGGCACGGGCTTCGATCATCACCGCAAGGTGCATCTGAAGGCGCTCGTGGAAGTTCCTGACGAGCCCGAAGTCGAGGCCCCCGCCGAAGAAGCCTCTGCTCCGGCGGAAAATCCGCTGTTGGCGTAAAGAGAACGAATTCAATCAAAGGCGTCCGGAAACGGACGCCTTTTTTGTTTATTTGAACAACAAAGAAACGAAGGCACAAAGCGAGCTTTAACCACCGATGGACACAGATGAACACGGATTTCCAAAAGTCCGCCTTGTCCGGCGTAGTCCCGCACTGCGGGACGAAGACGGAAGGCGCTAACCGAAAACCCCGTGGGGGTGAAATATATATAGCTCCGGGCAAGCGATTCTTCGAGCGCCTAAAACGATGAAGCGGCATAAATGCCGCGCTCCGCATAATGTGGATGCGTATTTGAAGTCTGGAAGCCGGTTACATCGGTTACGTGGTTTAAAATCAACAACTTAACTGGTTACAAACCGGTTACAAACCGGTTACAGCCGGTTACATCGTCGGACGGAGGTGCCATTGTATGATGTTCTGAGATGTTCGGTTACGTTCGGCACGTTCACCACGGCGCGACCCGCCCAGTTTAGTGCGCGATGATAGCAGAGGTCGGAAAAAGGTTAACGAATTGATGGGCGGCGGGTTGTTTTTTGACCGACCACGCCGGTAATTTGTGAATTATTTCATATTAGTTAATTAACTTTATCATTGCCTGTAACGTTTCTTTTGCCGCAGGGCAGGTTTGCCGCTGTGGCGGATGTTGCTGGTTTTCACGCCGCTTCCGAATCGCCCGCGACGTTGAAAAAGTGGTTTATCTTTGGATGTGTAACAGCGGTCCAAAGCGGTGTCTCAGCCACCGCACTCCACGACGCAAGCGCGCTAAGAACCGTGCAAGTCTCAATCCGAGAACTTTTAATTTGTCCCATTTCCTTTTGCATTCCGTAGATGTTGCCACTTTGCAGCCATCCTACTTCGCCAAGGGTACGCAGGACAGGGTTTATCGCACTTAAGTCGTTGGCTATAAACCCCGAAGGTTTTTGGGGTAGCCGGTGTAGCCAGTGTAGCCAGTTTACAGACTTCATATACCAATATACCTAACAAGGTAGTTGTCGTTGATGGCCTCACGCAAAGGACACAAAGGACGCAACGTATTCCTCGCCAGGACGTCTCGGCAAAATATTGCCTCAGCTTCTGCTTTTTGCGCCCTTTGCGACCTTGGCGTGAGAACGTCCACAATGAACAATCAGCATTACCATGTGTCAGATGGGAATATGATGACTCCGACCCTTCGTTCACGCATGCGCCAATATTGGCGCAAAGAAATTCGCCCGATCCTCATTACGGCGGTGGTGCTCTTTGCTGTCCGATCCTCGCTGGCCGATTGGAATCATGTGCCGTCCGGGTCCATGAACCCGACGATTATCGAGGGCGATTATATCTTCGTCAACAAACTGGCCTATGATTTGAAGGTGCCGTTCACGACGTGGCATCTGGCGCAATGGTCAAACCCGAAACGCGGCGATATCGTGGTCTTTTTCTCGCCGCACGATGGCACGCGCCTGGTCAAACGAGTGATCGGATTGCCCGGAGATACCATTGAGCTGCGGAATGAACAGTTGATCATCAACGGCAAGCCGGTGAACTACGGGCGGCTGAATCGCAAGATATCCGGCCAATTGCCCGTGGGTGAACAGCAGCAAAGTCTTTTTGCCACCGAAGAATTGCCGGCCCATGCCCATGCCGTGATGGCGATACCGGGCGTCCCGGCCAGACGCAGTTTCGGCCCCATTCAGGTGCCCGCAGGCCATTATTTTATGATGGGCGATAACCGTGATAACAGTTTCGATTCCCGCTATTTCGGCCTCGTGGACCGAAGCCGGATCGTCGGCAAAGCAACCGACGTGGTCCTTTCTTTCAACCAAAATGATTACTACCTTCCGCGCGCGCAGCGCTTCTTCAAGCCATTGGATGGCAAATGAAAAATAATTTGCCATAGAGGCATGGAGGCGCAGAGAAAAGCGTTCTACATCTCCTGAAAACCAATGCTCTTAAATTGAACCAGGCCGGGTTTTTATCCCAACGACTCTCCCTCACCCCGGCCCTCTCCCGCTGGGAGAGGGGGAATCATCCGCCGATGTTTTGAGACGGCAGATGATGAGGGCGGTTCATTTTCGTCCTGTCCATCTTCCATCCTCTATCCTCCATCTTCTTTGCCGGCCGCCTCCTGGATATAGGTTTTACCCCGATAGAACGGGCTGACGATGAGGAACAGCAAAGCGGTCCCAGCCATCACTTCTACAAAAAAATAGAAATAAGCCGCGCCTTTCAGTTTGGCGCTGCCGTCCGGGTTTTGGATGAAGAAATTCACGCCGGCGGTGAAGGCGTTGCCGAGGGAAATCGCTCCGAGATACAGGCACATGACCAGCGATTTCATTTTGCGCGGCGCCTGCGTGTAGGAAAATTCCAGGTGCGTCACGGACAGCAGCACTTCGCCGGCGGTGAGCACGACAAAGGCGAGAATTTGCCAGAGAATCGTGGGATGCCGGCCCGCGTCAATGCGCGTCTGGACCCACGCAATAATCAGAAACGCGGCGGCGGCGGCCCACAATCCGGCGCCAAAACGCCGAAGCGGCGTCACTTTGATAAACCGGCCGACGACGGGATAAATCACATAAGAAAAGAGCGGCAGGAGCAGGATAATGAAGATGGGATTAACTGTCTGGATTTGCGCCGGCAGCCATTCAATCCCGAATAAATGACGGTTCATGTCTTTCGCCTGCACGACCCACGAAGAAAAATTTTGCTGCCAGAGCGCCCAAAACATGGCGGCAAACGGAACGAGAATCAGCAGGTTCAGCAGCGCCTTAAGGTTCTCGGGCCGGGAAAGCTCCCGCGCATAGTTGACCAACCCGGCCGGCGGAAGATGGACGAATTTACGGCGGCCCATCCAAAAAATAACCGTGGCAATCGCCATCGCGATGCCGGGCACGCCAAACGCAATCCTCGGACCTTTGTGTTCCAATAACCAGGGGATGAGCAGCGTGGAAACAGTCGAACCGGCGTTGATTGCAAAATAAAACCAGTTGAACCACCGCGCAATCAGGTGCTGGTTCGACGTGGTGAACTGGTCGCCGACGTTGGCGCTGACGCAGGGCTTGATTCCGCCGGTGCCCAGGGCGATCAAACTCAAGCCGAGAACCAGCCCCATCCGCGTGTCGTTCATGGACAAAGTGAAATGGCCGAAGCAATAAACAATGGACAGCGACAGGATGACCAGATATTTGCCGAAGAGCGCGTCAGCGAGAAACGCGCCGAGGACCGGCAGAAGGTAGGCAGCGGAGACGAACGTGTGATACCAGGCATCGGCCTGCGTGCCGGTCATGTGGTCCGGCTGGCCGGCGGCGTTCATCAGGTACAGGGTCATGAACGGCACCAAAATGCAGTTCATGCCGTAAAAGCTGAATCGTTCGGCTGCTTCGTTGCCGATGATGTAGGGAATGCCGGGCGGGAGCCGCTCGGTCCGGGGCGGCGCGGTCAGGTATTCTGTTTTGGGCATAAACAGCGCGGACAGTTTACTTGGCCACAGAGGCACAGAGCCACAGAGAAATGCATTTAAAATTCCCGGAACAAGGCCTCTCTAAAACTTTTGCCTCTGTCGTTCGGTTGTCTCCAAAAATCCTGTTTTGCCGCGCAAATTTCAGCGGACGAGGCGTAGCGGCGCTTCGGCAGAGCGCCGCAATTGTTCCTTCTTTTCTTTGAAGTTGGCGGCGCTCTGCCGAGAGGCCGCTGCGTCGTTTTGGCCATCCTCAATCTTCTACCATCCATCCTCTTTGGTTGCGTCATCCGCCGCGCTGTGACTCGGTGGCTAAAGCAGCAGATTTTCGTTGAATCTTAAACCCGGCGGGGCGCGTTGAGAAAGGCGGATTCCATTGCATAAAAAACAGTCGTCGGCTCCATGTGGTCTCCAAACGGCAGCGGGCGTGGCGGCAGGCCATCCGGGCGTTTCGCCGATTGAACCGTCTGAAGCCATGACAACGGATCGGCCAATCCCCAAGTGAGCGCGATTTCGACCCGCCTGGTGCTCAACGCGCTCTGGAGAAAATCACAGTAGGTTTTTGCCACCCATCGGTCGCGCTCGTGTTGGTCGGAAGGAAAGGACTTGTCAATCACATCCAGTTCGGTGATGAAAACGTGGAGTTTGAGGCTTTTCAGGCGCTTGATCCAGTCCGGCAGGGTCTGGAACGTTGCGCCGCCGGTCAGGTGCGACTGCAAACCAACCGCGTGAACCGGCACTTTCCGTTTGAGCATTCCTTTCAGCAAATCGAAGATGAGTTCGCGCCTGGCCTGGTTTTTGTCCGAATCATCTTCGCTGCCGTAATCGTTGTAAGTCAACAGGGCACGAGGATCGGTGTCGTGGGTCACGTGAAAGGCGTAATCGAGGTATTCCACGCCCAATTGCTTGCTCCAAACACAATGAGCGAGGTGATCGGCGCTTGTGGCATGAGAAGAAACAGCTTCGTTGACCACGTCCCACGATTGAAATTCGCCCCGGAACCGGCTTACGATTTTTACAATCCGATCATGAATCACCTGCTTCGCCTCTGTGGGCGAAGAAATTGAGTGCGTCCAGGGTGGAAGGGCCTGGTGCCAAATCAGCGGATGGCCCCGCATGGTCAGATTCATCGTTTTGGCAAAAGTCCGGACGTTGTCGAATCCGGCGAGGTCCCAGGCCTCTCGCGTGGGCTGGGTTGACGACATATAAACCGTGTTGGTCAGAATCGAGATTTGAGTCTTGAAGAGGTTCAGGTAGTCGGTCCTCGGGAGATCATTAGGAAATAATGGCGATCCGTAGAGCAGTCCAGGCCTTGACGCCGCCTGGGCAAGTGTCATTCCGTTTTCGGCCCCGTCCGGCGTTGATAGCCGCTTCGCAAAAGCGCGCCTGCGCAAGAACCCTAAGGCCAGGGCCGCGGTCAGAAATTGTCTTCGGTTCATTATTGTGTCTGAAAAATGTCGCCCGCTTCTTTTTCCAGAAAGCGCTCAATTTGCTGAATCTCCCTTCTCCACCCAGCACCCCAAGGATTTGGTCTGGTCATATTGAAATGGATGTTCGATTGACCGGCTCACCGTGTAAAGGCTGATTTTGCGGGCAGATTGCCATGAATTTGCCGAACCGCCGGATGGTCATGGAGCACGGAGGCAATCCGGAAAGTGTTCGGGAGACGCCGCTTTCGAATTACGGACGACATTTGAAAAGGAGATTGTTTTCGGACCATCAACAGCCTTCCAAAGCGTTGTCACGGCCACCGCACTCCAAAACGCAAGCGCGTCGAGAAAGCAAATGAGCAATTCTTTCTAATAAAACTACTATCGGCGTGTCATTATGAAATAGGGCCATGAAAACAAAGACTTTTTTGACTGCGTTTGTCGCTATATCCCTTTTGCGTCAAACTGGGGCTTCGCCAACAGATGAACAAAGGCTGGCCGCGGCAAACGACATTTTTGCCTTCAAATTGCTAAAACAAATCGCCGACGACCAGCCGGCGGCAAACATTTTCATTTCACCCTACAGTGCTTCCACCGCTTTGCAGATGGTCGCAAATGGAGCGGCGGGACTGACCAAAGCGGAAATGCAGAAGGTTTTGGCCACGGATACGCGGTCCACGGGTCTGCCCGAGGCAGCGTTAAACCAGGCCGACAAGGAAATTGCGCAGTCTCTACACGACGGGAATACCAACGTCGTTCTCGAAATGGCCAATGCGATATGGTATCGGCGGGGATCGCCCGTTAAGCCTGAATTTATCGCCTGCAACCGGGAGTTCTTCGGTTGCACTTTGGGGACGTTCAATCTCTACGACCCTCACCCCGAGGATGTGATAAACGCCTGGGCCAGCAACCAAACGCATGGGAAAATAAAGCGCATTGCTGACGAAAAAATGTTCAGTGTGGACACTCCGCGGCTGTTTCTCGTCAACGCGGTTTATTTCAAAGGCAGGTGGTCGGATCCATTTGACGCGGGCGATACGAGGAACCGCACGTTCTTTCTGCAGGACGGCAGTCAAAGGACGGTCGCGATGATGACAAAATCCAAAACGTTCACCTGCCGGCGAGGAACGGACTATCAAGCCGTGCGGCTGCCCTACAAAGGTGAGAATTTGGCGATGTATGTTTTTCTGCCGGACACCCATTCCAGTCCCGGGAAGTTGCTCGGCCTTATGAGCGGCGACACCTGGCGGCGAGTTGTCAGGCCCGGTTTCAGCGAACAAGCAGGAACGCTCGTGCTGCCGAAATTCAAACTCGAATACGGCGTAGAGTTGGCGCAACCCCTGAAGGAGTTGGGCATGAAATCGGCATTTGATGAGCGCGCCGATTTTTCCGGCGTCGGACCAGGGATCGGCCTTTACGCTGTGCGGCAGAAAACGTTTGTGGAAGTGGAAGAAGAAGGCACCGAGGCGGCGGCGGCCACTGTGGCAGCTATGGGTGATGAAATAGCGCGAATGCCTCCACCCAATCCATTCCAGATGATCGTGAACCGGCCCTTTTTGTTTTTGATCGAAGACAATCGGACCGGGATGATTTTATTCGCGGGCGCAGTCTATGATCCGCCGGCGGACAATTAGCTTGTCAGTCCTTTGAGCGACCGGCATGGCCGCCATTCTTACGTTGATAGGTGCGCGGCAGCAATACAACCACCCCGGCTGCCAATAAACCCCAAACCCGCGGTTCCGGCGCGGCAAAAGCCAGTCCATTGGCCTGGCCAAAGATGGATCCATAGGAGCTTTCGGTTCCATTGGGGGCGTACTCAAGGACACCGCCGCCGGTTCCGTCGGCCACAAACAAATTTCCCACGCCGTTGAAGGCGATTTCCTCAATCTGGTCTCCGGTATTTAACGGAAGCGACGCGAAGGTGCTTTCGGTTCCATTTGGCGTAAACTCGAGGAGATTTTTGCCGCTGCCGGCATATAGGTCAAAATTATCGTTAAAAGCCAGGGAACTGACCCCGCCGGACACCTCGGCAAAATTGTAGGCTGCTCCGTTCGCGCCAATGGTCGCAATGTTCGTTGCGGTTCCCACGTACAATATTCTTTGGCTGCTAAACGCCAGCCCCCGAGGGTCATCCAAACCGGATGAATACATGCCTTTTGTCCCGGCTGGTGTAATTTCAGTGATGATGCCTGTGCCAAAATCCGACACAAATAAATCCCCGGCATTATTAAATGCCATGCCGCCGACATCCGATATGCCGGTGGCAAAGGTGCTGGTCACTCCGGCCGGGGTTATTTCGATTATGCTCCCATCGGACGCTACAAAAAGATTGCCCGAGCTGTTGAAGGCCATTTGTGAGGGACTGGTAATCAAGTTATCGAACGTGCCAATGGTTCCTCCCGGCGAGAGATCGTAAATATAGTTCTGGGAGGAAGAGACGAATAGAACTTGCGCCTGCCCGCTTGCTGTCACCAGCAGGCTCGTGGCGGCGCCCAGAGCCATGATATTGATTTTCATAAGATTTACATCCGACCGATTTTCTCACAATATTCGTGTACTGGAACTGTGCGTTTGGGCGCACATCGGTTCCTTTGAAAGCACAGTCAAAACAAACGATTTCAGACATGAAAATGATTTTAAGTTCGCCGGACCTGGCCGAAATCGCGCATCTCAAGGATTTGCTGGAAAGCGCCGGCATGGAGTGCTTTATCAACAACGAGGTTTCCGCAGGTCTCATGGGTCCAATCCCACTGAATGAAAGCACGCCTGAGTTATGGATTCAGGATGATTCGCGGCTCGACGAAGCGCTGCAGATCAAACGCGATTCGCAACAACCGCTTGAGGGAAAACCGTGGACTTGCCCCAAATGCGGCGAGCAAATCGAGCCGCAATTTACTTCCTGCTGGAAATGCGGTTCGGCAAAGGGGCAGCGGGGCATTTAAGTTTATTCATATCTTTGTCGCAAAAACTGCTTCGCAACCACTTCCCTTCCAACTGAATCGTTCCGGCTAAGGCAGATGATACCAGTTGTACTGGCTGGAGAAAAATGGCAGGTCGGTGAAGATTTCCAAAGTCATCATGGCACAAATGACAGCCGCCAGCGCTATAAATCTTGCGGCCAGGCCCAGACGCCCCAGCAGACGATCGAGTCCGTAAACAAGCAGGAGCAAAAAAGGAATTAACATCCCCAAGAGTATTCGTCCGGCGTGGAAATATGGCTGATCACGCGATGGATTGAAGCCATTCTGAAAATCAAATCGGATGGAACCCCACGCGTAGAAGGCAAGCCCGGCGATCACGCAGGCCAGGCCGAATTGGAGCGTATAGCGCTGCATGGGAGCAATGGTTAAAGGGCGTTGAAACAACGCCGGCAGGGCCGCGATCATCAAAACAATTGAAAAAATCGTGTAAATTGAATAAGTGCCGTGAAAAGCCATGGGCCGCCGATACCACGATATTTCTCCCTGCCAGAATGTTCCCATTTGTCCCGAAAGATAAGCCCAAAATCCCGCCGGGGTAAACATCGGATGATGCAGCCATTGGGATACTGGTTTCACCGTCCAACCCCAATGATGAGCCAACACCGTTGACCCGGTGAAGTCACCAAAATGCACTTTGCACCATAAAGCCCAGGCTGTCATGGGCGGAACCGCAACGGCGAATAACGAGGTAAAAGATGGCAGAGCCACAGGCAGTTTTCCGGCTTTTGCCAGTTGTAACATTTTTATAAACACAGCGGCAAAAGCCACTGCCAGAAAGGACACGTTCGTCATTTTGGTGAGAAACGTCGCTGCCAGTGCCAAGCCCGCGCAGATGCCGATGCGCACGTCCGGCTGTTCACCGCATAAAAGACGGATGAGGCAGATGAATGCCGCCCCGAAACAAAACGGGGAAAACACATCGTTTTCGACCAAATAAAATGCGCTTTGCGGCATGAAAGCCAGGAGCGCCGGCACACCGATCCGCAAAAAGGCGTTCTCCGGAAAAATGATCCGTGCGGATACGTAACCCAGCCAGATAAGGGCAATTACTGGAAGAATATTCACGAAACGAAGCCAGTAAAAGAGGCCTCCGTTTTGAAGGCCCAGCCATTGGCCGGCCCGCCAGCAAAAACCAGAGAAAAGGTAATACAAAGGCGGCTGTGAACTTTCATAATTGGGCGTTTGCCATTTGCTTTCGCGCGCCAGCAAAATAGGCGCGATTTGGTTCATCGGCTGAGTCCAGGGCGGCGGCGGGAATTTATTTCCTGGAAAAGAATCCGGCGACCAAAGAAATTCCTGTGACCCGTAAAGAGCGATATAATCCATCGCCTCCGGGCTCATTGGTTCCATCCCGCGAGAGAAGTGTCCGTGTGAATACTTCACCGCGAGGTCAAAGTGCATGAATTCATCAACATTGCTGATCGGTGGGATCGCGGCGGAAAATACGAATATGTGAACGGCCGCCAAGGCGCAAAACAACCAGATTATTTTCTTTTCACGCAATGCGGCCACGGGAACGATCGGCTGTGGCTCGGGAATTTCCCCGCTGTTTTGCATGGCCGCAAAGTAGCAACCTGATCAGCTAATCACAAGTTTGCGCGTCCCAGGACAGTGCCTTGATTTCAGGAAAGAAAAGACACGAGTGCACCTACACAAACACCAGCTTCGTTGTGGTTGCCTTTTCGTCCCAGCCGCGGGTTGGCTCGGCGGTTACCGATCCTATGTCCTTGATGGAGATCTGGCGTCCGCGCGTTTTCGCGCCTTTTACTTCGATCTCGCCCGGATCGCAGGTTTGCTGGCTGATTTTCTGGTGCGGCGCGGGCTTGTATCGGATGTAAAGAGTTTTGGGCGTGTCCGGAGCGAAATAGAGGATGCGCGATTTATCCGGAATGCAATGATAGACCTTGTTCATAATGGTCCCGCCGAAGGTGAACCGCTTGAGGTAGCTGGCATTGCGGTCGGTGTAAGCGCAGGTGAAAACGCGGTCGCGCTCGGGCAGGCCGCAGTAAAACAGTTCCGGTCCGACAAACATTTTCTCCGGCAATTCGCCCACCCGATAGGTGCCATCTTTAAACACCAGCAGCACTTTGTCGAACTTCGTGCATTCGAATTTAAATTCCTCGCCGCTCACCTTGTGGCCCACGTAACCGCTTTCGCGGTCGTAGCTGACTTTGAAGGCTTTGAAGGCGGCGGCCCTGGCGTCCACTTCCTCGTGGCGCGAGGATTTCGTGGTCAGGCGCGGATATTGTTGGCCGTATTTTTCCAACAAGGCTTCGAGATGGCCGATGACGTATTTGGTGAGCCCCTTCAAATTTTTGCGGGTCTCATTCAGGTCCGCCTTCGTTTTCTCCATCTCTTCGCGGTGCTTGTTGATATCGAACAGGGAGATGCGGCGGATGCGAACCTGCAGGAGTTTATCCACGTCGGCATCCGCCATCTCGCGCACGAGTTCTTTCCTGAACGGTTTGAAGCCGTCGTAAACGGCGGCGATGACCGCTTCGTTCGTTTTGCACTTTTCGATGTTTTTGTAGATTCGTTCTTCGATGAAAATGCGTTCGAGCGTGCGATAATGGAGTTCGTCGAGCAGCAGCTTTTCGCGCAATTCCAATTCGCGCTTGAGGATGGCGACGAGCTGCGCGGTGTTCTCGCGCAGCACTTCGCTGACGGTCAACTCGACCGGGCGATTGTCTTTGATGACGATGATGCGGCTGGCGATGGTGACCTCGCAATCGGTGAAGGCGTAAAGCGCGTCCACCATTTTTTCGGCGTCCACGCCGGACGGACACTTGATTTCAATCTCGGCATTTTCCGAGGTGAAATCGTTGATGGATTTGACCTTTAATTTTCCTTTGCGCGCCGCGTCCTCGATGGAGGCCATGAGCGAATCGGTGGTGGTGGCCGGCGGAATTTCCGTGATCACGACGGTGGATTCGTCCTTCGCTTTGATGCGGGCGCGCACTTTGACCGTGCCTTTGCCGTCCTGGTAATCGCGCGCGTCCATCAGGCCGCCGGTTTGGAAATCCGGCAGGCATTTAAAGGGCTGCTTTTTGAGAATCGCAATCTGCGCTTCGAGCAATTCAGGGAAATTATGCGGCAAAATCCGGGCGCTCAAACCGACGGCGATGCCCTCGGTGCCGAGCATCAGGGTGAGCGGCAGTTTGCACGGCA
>JASHPN010000331.1 GCA_030038175.1 Verrucomicrobiia bacterium | reverse complement strand
GCTGCGCCTGCTTCATCATTTTTCCCAGACTGGACATATTTTAAAACAGTTGATGGTTGATAGTTGATAGCCAATTGTTGACGGGTGGTTAACCTCGGATTTCTACGATTTGGCCCTTAAAAATCTCGAGGGCCTTTTGGATCAAGGGATCGTTCTTGAAATCGTCTTTATTGAACGGCAAGGGCGCCTTCTCTTTGGGCGGGACGCTCTCCGCGGCCGTGTACGACGCTTGGGCCGATTTTTTTGGTTCCGGCGCTTTGGCCGGTTCGGGCGCGGCCATTTTGGGAATTTTGGGGAGGTCCGCCGGCGCTTCGGCCAGGATAAATTTCACCTGGCAATTCGGACGGCCAAGTTCGGCAAGTTTGGTCTGTAGCAAAGTGTGATTGCGCGGATTGTCCACCAGGCCAAGATGATCTTCAAATTCCGGATCGAAGCCGATGACGAGCAGATTTTTCTCAAATGACACCGGATGCGCATCGAGCAGATACGTCCGGAGGAAGGGGCTGGCCTGGCTGACCGCCTCAAAAAGGCTCATCCACAGCTTGTGCAATTCCGCCGGCGGCTGCGGCGTTTCCCGGATTTCCGCAAAATTCTGTTTGGCCGGCGGCGCTGGCGCCGCCGACGGCACGGTCTTGCTCGCCGCGGGCGTGACGGCGGGCGACGGCGCCGCGGATTGCGGCGCAGCCCCGCCCTGGCCGCGCAATTGGTTCAATTGCCTGAGCACGGAATCAATCGAGACGGCATTGCGCGCCTCAATGGCCTTGAGAACCGCAACTTCCAGAAAGATTTTCCGGGACGCGGCATCGCGCAAATTCAATTCGGCCTCGGCAAAGGTATCGAGAATCCGCATCAGCGAATCCGAGTTGGCCCCGGTGGATTGTTCCTTGAGCGCGGCGACTTCGCTTTCGGAGACCTCGAGCAAATTCAGGTCGCCGCGCGAAATCTGAAAAATGAGCAGGTTACGGAAATGATTCAGCAAATCGGAAAGCAAACGGCCAAGGTCTTTTCCACCCTGGGCCAGATGGTCCAGTTGGGTGAGCGCGGCGGGAACGTCGCCGGCCAGGACCGCTTTGCTCAGCTCCAGAATCTGGCTCTCGGCGGCCAGGCCGAACATGGACAGAACGTCGGGTTCCTCGATCTTATCGCCGCAAAAGCTGATCAACTGGTCCAGGGTGGACTCGGCATCGCGCATCCCGCCGTCCGCGCCGCGGGCAATGGCAAACAGAGCGGCATCATCAATTTTAACTTTCTCTTTTTTCGCGATTTCCGCCAGATGCTTCGTAATGAGAGCTGCGGGAATGCGGCGCAAATCGAAACGCTGGCAGCGCGAGAGAATCGTGGGCAGGACTTTCTCCGGGTCCGTCGTGGCAAACATGAATTTCACGTGCGCGGGCGGTTCTTCGAGGGTTTTCAACAGCGCGTTGAAGGCCGCCGTGGAAAGCATGTGGACTTCGTCAATGATGTAGATTTTGAACTTGGAATTGGCCGGGGCGTATTTGCAGGTCTCGCGCAGTTCGCGGACCTGTTCGACGCCGTTGTTGCTCGCGCCGTCAATTTCCAGAACGTCCAGCGAGCGGCCTTCAGTAATTTCCTGGACGTGAAAGTCGTTATCATCGAAATCCACCGTCGGACCATCGGTGCAATTCAGGCATTTGGCAAAAATCCGGGCGATGGTGGTCTTGCCGGTGCCGCGCGGGCCGCAAAACAGATACGCATGGGCGATGCGATTCTTTTCGATGGCATTGGCCAGCGTCTGCGTGACATGCTCCTGGCCGATGACGTCGGCGAAACGCTGCGGGCGGTACTTTCTGGCGATGACCTGATAAGACATTTGCGATTTATGATTTACGATTTATGCGGGCCATTTTCAACTGCGAAAGCAATCGTAAATCGGCAATCGCCAATCGCAAATTTGAAATGCCAGGGTGACTGCGGCAGATGCAAAGCAAACTACCGTTGCTGCCTTCCGGCCCTGGCGGGGTTCGTAAGTCCGCAATCCGCAGGCCCTGGCAAAACTAATTTGCCGGAAATTCGGCGTTTGTCCAGATAAAGCGTCGCCGTTCCCACGGAGCGCGACTGTGTCTCCCGATCTATCGGGAGACCAGTCGCAGCACGCACGCCTGGGATACTTGCACAAAGTACGGTTGTCGCAGGTTTGCCAACGTGCTGCGGCTGGTGCTGTCGCACACAGCCGCGCTCCGGCCGCTTCCCAATCACCCTTCGTTCAGGCAAAGCGCCGCCGCGGCCAGGACGGCGATATGAGGCCTTCTGGTTTGCACGATTTTTAGCCGTTTCAATGCGCTTTGAAACCTGAATGCGCCGAGGTTTTTCCACAGGCGATCTTTGAAATAGGGATAGGCATGGCTGACGCCTCCGCCCAGGACGATGATTTCCGGGTCATACGCGTAGAGGATCGTCATGATGACCTTGGCGAAAGGATCGGCGAACGATGCCAGCATTTCGGCCGCTTTGGCATCGCCGGACTCGGCGCGTTTTTCAATCTCCGCCGCGTCCATGCCAAATTCGCGCTGGAAAAAGCGGCCGCTGCAATAATACTCAAATTCTTCGTTTTGAAAGGGCGCGTGGCCGATTTCGCCGGCGCCGCCGTTGGTTCCGCTGTAGAGTTTGCCGCCGATAACAATGCCGGCGCCAAGCCCCGTGCCCAGGATGATGCCCACCAGATTCTGATGGCCGCGCCCAAATCCGTAGTGCAGTTCTCCCAGCGCGAAGCACTTTGCGTCGTTGTTCACGAAAGAAGGGATGCCAAAGCGTTCTTCCAATAATTTTTTGAGCGGCACTTTTTTCCAGGACGGAATATTGGCGACCGTATAGACCACGCCGTCTTTGACAACGCTCGGCGTGCAAATGCCGATACCCCGGACTTTGGGCAACCGAACGACGTCAATCGTTTCGAAAATTTCCTCGAGAATGATTTTCCATCCGGCCCGGGACGAGATCGGCCGTTTGTGAATTGAGACAATTTTTCCATTCTGGACGAGACCCGCGCGCACGTTGGTGCCGCCGAGGTCAACACCGATCAGCATCGGCTGTTTCACGGAAGAAGCTTTAGGCATAAAAGAAATATTGGGGAAATTTTCGGGCGGCAAGTCAAGCTTTCCATATAACGAGAGATTCGTTAGTCTTTCGAAGATGGATCGCAAACGATTGGAAATCAAAGTCGGCCTGTTTGTTTTTCTCGGGCTGATCTTGCTTGCCGTATTGCTGATCCAGTTCAGCAAAGGCACCAGCGTTTTCCACGGCACTTACAATGTGCGCCTGGTCGCGCCAAACGTTGGCGGGCTGAAACTCCGCGCCTCCGTGCTGCTGGCGGGCGTCGTGGTGGGCAGTGTTTCCGACATTCAACTGGCGCCTGACGGCAAAAGCGTCACTATCATGTTGCAGATTTATAGAACCGCGAAAATATACAGTGACGCGACCTTCGTGATCGAAACCGCCGGCTTCCTGGGCGACCAGTATGTCGCCATCATTCCCACTCAAAATGCAGGAATGGCCCTGACGAACAACGCCCTGGTCTATTGCGAGGCGCCGTTCGACATGCAGGCGGTGGCGCGTTCGGCGGCCGGATTTATCCAGCGCATTGACGAGACGGTGAAAAAAATTGAAGCGTCGGTGGCCCAATTGCAAACCACGGTTTTGAACGAACAGACCCTGACGAATCTTTCACTGGCGATCGCGAATTTGCGCACCGCTTCCGAAAACGCGTCCGGGACGATCGGCAGGATTGACACCCTGGTGGCGACCAACGAGCAACAAATCAACCTGGCGGTGAGCAACGTGGTTTTCTTTTCGCAGCAGTTGACCGCGCTGGCCGCCGATGCCAACGGCCTCCTGGCCACCAACGGAGCCACGATTTCCTCCGCGATGACCAATCTCCAACAAACGACGGAAACCCTCAAACAAATCGCCGATGAAGTGCACCAGGGCAAGGGCCTGGCCGGGACGGTTTTGGAAAACGAGGAACTGGCCGCCAACGTCCAGGCGACGGTGCGTAACCTTGCTATTACGACCAGCAATTTGAATGAGTACGGCCTCTGGCACATTCTGTGGCGTCACGCGCCTCCGCCGACCAATGCCGCGCCGCCGCAAATTGTTCCACCCCGCGAAAAGCAGGAGGCGCCATGAGTCCGCTCTGGGCCATTCGCATTTTATTTTTGGGCCTTTGCTGTGTCGGCGGCTACGCCGTCAGCCAGGTGCGGCCGGAATTTGTGGATGTCAACCACGCCGGTCTGATCGGCCTTGCGATGGGATTTGGCTTCGGCGGCCTGTTGATCGCGGTTGACGAAATGCTCAAGGGTTTTTCGCTGCGCGCCTTTTCAGCCGTTACCTTCGGGCTTTTGCTGGGAATGTGCGTGGCCCTGCTGATTGACAAATCCGGCCTGTTCGAGCACGCGGATGACACCCAGCACTGGCTCATTCGCCTGGGACTTTTTCTCGGCTTTGGCTATATCGGCATCATTTTGGCCATGCGGAGCAACAAGGAGGATTTTTCGCTGATCATTCCGTATGTCCGGTTCCGGCCGCAAAGCCAGCCGGACAATTTGATTTTGCTGGATACGAGCGTCATCATTGACGGCCGCGTCGCCGATTTGATTGAAGCGCATTTCCTGGAGGGCCTCATCGTCGTGCCGCGCTTTGTGCTCAGGGAAATTCAGCAGGTCGCGGATTCAACCGACGCCATCAAACGGGCGCGCGGCCGGCGCGGACTGGAGATGCTCAACCGCATCCAACGCACTACCCAGGCCGAAGTTCGCATTCACGAAGGCGATTTTCCGGAGGAAAAGGGCGTGGACGCGAAATTGGTGCGCCTGGCGCGCAACCTCAACGCAAAACTTTTTACCAACGATTACAATCTGGCGAAAGTGGCCGAGTTGCAAAAGGTGGATTTTGTAAACCTGCACGAAGTCGCCAAATGCCTGAAGGTCATTTTGCTTCCGGGCGAAATATTGCGCCTAAAACTGGTGCGCGAAGGAAAAGACAAAGGACAGGGAATCGGTTACATGCCTGACGGCACCATGGTGGTGGTCCACAATGGCCAGCCTCACATCGGCGAACAAGTTGAAGCCGAAGTCCAATCGCTCCTGCAAACCGGCGCCGGCATCATCGTCTTTGCCGATCTCAAGGCGCGGCTGGCGGCGTAACTATCCGAGCTGCGCGCGTGAGCAAGCGGTTCGGGCAAGTTTTGGCTTAAACGAGGCCAGGGACGCTCCCTCACGGCCGCGGCTCCGTGTGTTCCCCCTCGCCCAAACCGGCTCTTTGCCTTTTTACCACTTTCCCCCATAATTTGCCGCGTTCGCAATTTATGAAAAAAATCATGCTTCTGGCCACGTTGGTCCTGTCCCTCGCCTTCGCGGCCAAAAACGTCGGCGCACAAACCGACAATCAAACTGAAACCCAGCACTATATAGACGTCATTCGACGGCATATTTTCCAGGACTACAAGGGCATGTTTAAACCGCCCAAAGGAGATTTGAAATATCCCTTCATTACCCCCGGGTGCAGCTCCTACCAGGACCAGCTCTGGGATTGGGACTCGTGGCTCACGGACATCGCTTTGCGCCAAATTCTCCTGGAAAATGGTTCGGACGCCGACAAGCAGGACGCATTGAAATACGAACAGGGCTGCATCCTGAACTTCCTCAACTCCATCGCCGGCGGGCGCATCCCCGTGGTCATCAGCCCCAACAATAAAGACATCATGGACACCGGCCCGGGTTTTGTCCCCTTGCAACACAACATGCACAAGCCCTGCCTCGCCCAACATGCGGCGTTCCTGGTCAAATTAAACGGAGGCAACGCCGAATGGCTTCGCGACGACTTCCCCCGTCTCCAGGCGTTTGTGGACTGTTACTATAATCACTATCGCAATGAAGCCACGGGCCTGTATTACTGGAAAACCGACGAATGCATCGGCGTGGACAACGATCCCTGCACCTTTTTCCGTCCCTACGGAAGTTCCGGCTCCATCTTTTTGAATTGCCTGATGTATAAGGAATTGAAGGCGATGGTTTATCTGGCGGGACAATTGGATGAAACCGGCATCGGCGACAGCTATCAAAAAATGGCCGATGATCTGCTCCATTCCATCCGGGACAATTGCTGGGACCCAAAGGACGGTTTCTATTACAGCGTGGATCTGAATTTACGTCCGGTGACGCAGCCGGACACCGACTGGCAATTTCACATGGGCCAGCCCCGGAGTTGGAATTGCCTGATTCAACGGATTGGCGTGTGGTCGGGCTTTTTGGCGATGTGGTCCGGAGTGGCCACGCCGGACCAGGCCAAAGAAATGGTCGAAAGAAATCTGATGGACACCAACACCTTCGACGCCCCGTACGGCGTCCGATCGCTCTCGAAAATGGAAAAAATGTATGACTTGCGCGCTACGAGCAATCCTTCCAATTGGCTCGGCCCCATCTGGGTGAATGCCAATTATATGGTGTTCCGCGGCCTCGTGAATTATGGGTACAACGATCAGGCGCGCGAATTGGCCGAAAAAACCATCAAACTCATCGGCATGGACTTCGAAAAGAACGGCGTCCTGCACGAATACTACCTGCCGGAAAACGGCCAGCCGGTCATGAACGCGGGATTTCAGGATTGGAACTATCTGGTCCTGAATATGATTGCCTGGTATGAAGGCAAACCCTGCATCGAGGAATTTTAGTTAGAAAGCATCCGAATCGTCCCCAGCCACGTCTCAACCAGTTGAGGCCACTGGGCCACCGGCAGTCCCTGGGCCCGCAATCCAAACCCGTGCCCGCCTTGCGCGTACAGATGCATCTCCACGGGCACTCCGGCCTTTGCGAGCCCGATGTAATAGGCCAGCGCTTGCCCGATCCCGTCCACTTTGTCATTTTCCGCCTGCAACAAAAACGTGGGCGGCGTGTCGGTCGTCACCAAAACGTCCGGATTTAATTTTAAATTAAACTCGAGATCTGTGCCTTCCTCCCACAGATGCCCCGGGTAACAGGCAATCGCAAAATCCGGCCGGCAACTCACCCGGTCGGCCGCATCCACCGCCGCGTATAAACGTTTCTTAAAATGGTTGCTCAGTTCGGCCACCATCGCTCCTCCCGCCGAAAAACCGATCACGCCAATCTTGTGCGGATCAATCTGCCATTCGACCGCGTGACTACGCACCAGGCCCAGCGTCCTTTGCGCATCTTCCAATGCCTGTGGCGATTCACCATAAGGCCCTACTTTTGGTTTCGTCGGAACCCGATATTTTAGGAGCACCGCCGTGATGCCCCTGGACGTCAGCCAATCACAGATGTCAGTCCCTTCCAAATCCATCGCCAGTTCATTGTAACCGCCGCCGGGAAACACGAGTATCGCCACGCCCATGTTCGTTCCCGCCGGCGAATAGACTGTCATCGTCGGCTTGGAAACATTGCGCACCCAAACGACCGATTCGCCCTTTGGCGTCAATGTGTTCGTAACGTATTCCGGGCCGGGAACCCGTTGCACATCCGGCGCCGCTCCCGGCCAAATCGGTATTTGGACATGCCCCGGCGCCGGCTCCCAAACATTCGTCTGCGCGATCATCCGGCCAGCCGCAAACAAAGCCACAAAAACAAAAATCAAATATTTCATAAATCTAGTGAATTTTCGGCGCCGGCTCGCAATCCTCTGTCTGTCTCCGGTAGTTCCAGGCCAAAGGCCTGAACCATCGCAGCCGAGGGCAACGCCCGGAACACGTGAAGTAAGATATTTTGCCCTGAAAGGGCAACCCAAAAATCAGCGATATCTCCGACGCCGTGCCACGGCGCGTTCCGTAATTCCTTGAATGCTATATCGCTCAACGCAATACTCGATAGACATATGTACTTGCGTTACGTTTTCGTTGTCATCGCCTTTTGTTTTGCCCTGGCCGTTTCCGCTGCCGCCGCTGACGAATACCTTTCCCCGGCGCTGCAAACGAATGAAGTCATCCTGACGCCGAAACCCGGGCCGGCGCCGCGCATCAATGGTCCCGAAGTCTATGGCGCGCGGCCCGGCCATCCGTTTCTCTATCGCATTCCCACGCAAGGCGAGCGGCCGATCAAGTTTTCCGCCAAGGGATTGCCCCGGGGACTGCATCTCAATTCGCACACCGGGATCATCACGGGTTTTACGCCAAAAGCCGGGGAATACACGGTGACTTTGCGCGCCAAAAATAAATATGGAAAGGACAGCCGCAGCTTCAAAATCGCCAGCGGCGAAACTCTCGCGCTCACGCCGCCGATGGGATGGAACGATTGGTATGCGCACTACGACCGCATTACCGACGCAAAAATGCGCCAGGCCGCGGACATCCTGGTCAGCAGCGGCATGGCCGACGTCGGTTATCAGTATGTGGACATAGATGATTGTTGGATGAATTGCCGGCGCAATAATGATCCGATGCAGTTCGGCCCGTTTCGCGACCAGAACGGGAATATTCTTCCAAACAAACATTTCCCGGACATGAAAGCCCTTACGGATTATATCCATGCCAAGGGGCTGAAAGCCGGCATCTATACGTCGCCCGGTCCGCGGACTTGCGGCGGTTTTGCCGGCAGCTATGGGCATGAGGCGCAGGACGCGCGGCAATTTGCCAATTGGGGATTCGACCTCCTCAAATACGACTGGTGCAGTTACAGCCACGAGGTGACCAATCCTCCTTCACTGGCAGACATGAAGCGCCCGTACGAATTGATGGGCAGTCTTTTGAAACAACAAAACCGCGATATTCTTATGAACTTGTGCCAATACGGCATGGGCCATGTCTGGGAATGGGGCGCCGAAGTGGGCGGCCAATCGTGGCGCACGGCCGGCGACCTGGGGAACTCGTTAGACCACATCTTTCAGGTGGCTCTAAATAATTCCGAACACGCCGCCTGGCAAAAACCGGGCGCCTGGAACGATCCGGACTACATCCAAATCGGCTGGGTCGGCATCGCGCGCAAATATGGCCAGCCGAGAAAATTTCCGTTTACGCCCACGGAAGAATATTCATTTATGTCGCTCTGGTGCCTCATGGGCTCGCCCTTGTTCTACAGCGCGGACCTGACCCGGCTGGATGATTTTACGCTCAACGTGCTTTGCAATCCGGAAGTCATTGCCATTGACCAGGACCCGCTGGGCAAAGGCGCGCGGGTCATCTTTGTCGGCGACAATCAATTTCTCATGGTGAAAGATTTGGAAAATGGCGGCCACGCTTTGGGCCTGTGCAATGCCACTGAATCTCCAGTGGACATGACGGCGAATTGGTCCGCTTGCGGTTTGTCCGATGCGCAACACGTGCGCGATCTCTGGCGCGAGCTGGATCTGGGCGATTACACCGGCTCCTTCAGCGCCCGCGTGCCCCCTCACGGCGTAATTCTCGTCCGCCTTGGCGCGGTCAAGTGACCTAAATTAATTTGCGTTAACAATGCATGGGCCGCATATTTTGGCAATGAGTGATCGAGAACTTGTTTTGGACGCTGTCGGCGACATGCCTGAAAAAGCTTCACTTCGGGAAATCGTGGACGAATTGTTGCTGCTTGACGAAGTGAAAAAGCGCCTTGCAAAAAGCGAAAGGAATGATGGTGGAGTACTGCACGAAGACGTTGCAAAACAGCTCGATTCATGGATTATAAAATAACTTGGGATGACGACGCTATTCGTGAATTGGCGCAAGCCGTTCGATATATTGCAAGGGACAATCCGGTTGCAGCGAAAAATACAGGAGAAAAGATTTTAGGAGAAGATTGAAGTTCTCGGATCGTTTCCACGGATAGGCAAGTCGTTTTCCGGGTTGGGCCGGGATGACGTCCGACAACTCCCCGTCCCTCCTTATCGCGTGATTTATCAGATCAAAGATGCTCAGCGAGTAGTGAGAATTATTAAGGTTCTGCACAGCGCCCGACAAGAACCTGAATTCAGATAGAATCTCCCATCAATCAGAAGATTTCAAATCCGCTTCTCACGGAACAGCCTTCCCGTCTGATCGAAATATTCCAACTGGCCCCGCTCCAGTCGGACGCGCTGTATGTCGTTGGTGCCGCCGTCTTCAAATATAAAATCATCCACCAGCCTTAGCGTTCCGCCGACCGGACCGCACGCGACGATCACGCGTTCCTTGTTTCTTTCCGGGATTTCAACGGAGGCGGCTTCAATCGCCGAACCGTCATCGGTTGTCGTGCTTGCGTCTAAAAACGCTAACCCGTATCCGGGGAACTTAAGGTCGAACATAGCACCAGAAAACGCTCTTTGGTCGCTGAACATTGTCGGGATTTTTACCGCCTCCATCGTTTGCTCGATCCGGCCCAGTTCGTTGGTATCCAAATTATTGGGGTCATCCTTGTAATCTTCGTAGCTGGCGTAAGGCAGCCGCATCTTGAAACGCTGGCCGTGGTATTCGACTGTGTTGTCCGCCGGCCGCGCGTTCGAATAGCGATTCAAAAACAGGAGAACGAGCGCGAAAATGAGAACCGTCGGCCATAATTTCAGTTTGAGCCCGCTACGGGGCGAGGGCGGAGCGCTTAGTGCGGCCCGGGCTGCCGCAATCTCCGATTCGGTCATTTGAATGAAAAGCCGCCGCTCGACCCAGTCTTTAAAATTCTTTATTTGCCGCGTATCAAACCATTGGCGCAACGATTCGATATCAGGAAACGCTCGGGGCGTGTCACGGCGGCGCTTTAATTCTTCCTGAAACCGCTGGTATATTTCTGTAACGTTGTACGAGTTTAATCGGATGATCGTTCCGGGATCCACGGGGTCAAAGGTCCGTTTGTTGTTTGTGCAGGATACGCTGCCGTCTTCATATACGGCAGTGAAGGCGATAGTAATCTTATTGATGCCAATGCCTTTGGCTGAATCATAACCGTTTACACGAAGCAATTGGCCAAAATAGCAACGCGTCGGGTCAAGATAGAAAATGCTGCCGGATTCGTGGATGAAAGGTTGGAGTGTTGTGGGCGGCTTCCTTAGCCGACACTGTTTAAAACCCAAATTTTCGAAATCTGCGCGATGTGGTTTCGTAGCTTGCCAAAAATCCGGACTTAAATCCTTAGTTTTGCATTCACACTCTGCCCATAATCCCGGCATCCACGGACCACCTTTGGACATTGGCTTAAACCGGGTCTTCAGCCATTCCCGCAAGCCGCGATATCGCCCGTACCAGCGGATCATTTCGCGTAACCGTAGCGCCCGATAATTGCTTTTATAGTATCCAGGCTCGAACACGAGAACCGAAAATGAACCATCTCGCTGTCTCGTCAAGCCCGGAAATCCAATGGCACCCGAGGCCGATTCCTCGTCCACGCCTTCCTCACTGTGGACATCAACCACCCAAGGGCAAAAGCCGCAAGCGCGATTTGTGGCCTTTAACGGTGATTAACGCGCCGCGCCTTAGATTGTCCTTTTGTTGTTCCAGAATTAAGAGCACATCTTCGCCGATGCTTTTGGGACGCACGTCATCCAACCTGAGTTGAATTACACTCGGTAACGGGGCGCGGCTTTGAAAAAGCAACTTCGTGAAATCGAGGTCTTGAGTGAGAACCACCGCGTCGTTTCTACTCGCCCATTGCATGATCTCGGTGTCCGGGGCGTTGGGCGGACCAAGTTCCCGCCAATGGCAAGCAGAGTGGCCGTGCTCGCGCAGAAATTCCACCCACGAGAGCGGCAGGCAGTTGTCAATGACAATGGTCACGCAGGCCGAAGCTCGATTTCGCGTTCGCGCGTCAACCAGGCGGCATAAGCCATGCACGCCTTGATGTCATCTGGTTCGAGGTCTGGATACTCGGCCAGGATTTCCTTTTCCGTCGCATCGGTAGCCAGCAGCCCGAGAATGGTGGTGACCGGGATTCTCATGCCGCGTATGCACGGCAAGCCGGTCATCACCGCCGGATTAACGGTGATGCGCTTCAAGAGCTTTTTCATGCTTTCATTCTACCATTGAACGAGAAATAGCCAATGGCAATTCGAATCCATCTCGGCTGGCGCCAGCGGCCCGGTAACCAGCGAATTAAAGTTGCAGTTCCCGTTTGGCGGATGCAAGTTTGCGAGTGTAAGCGCTTGATCTATCAATGAAACTGATGAGGTGAGTGCCATGAAAGCTCGTGAATTTCTTTGCCGGATAAAACAAAACTGGTTTCGCTTGGCGGCCGTCCTGGCCGGTGGCGCGACGACGGTTATCGCGCTGGTGCTTTGGGCGGACCAACGGTGTGAGCAGGCCGCGCATGGCCGGGTTTTTCGTTCCGTGGACACAGTGCCCGCGCGCGAAGTCGGCCTGGTTCTGGGCACGAGCAAGGAGACGCGGCACGGCACGCCCAACCTGCACTTCAATCAACGCATCGCCGCGGCCGTCGCGCTCTATCGCGCGGGCAAAGTCCATCATCTGCTCGTCAGCGGCGATAATCATATCGCCACGTACGACGAACCAACCGACATGCGCAACGCGCTGGCGGCGGCCGGCGTTCCGGCCAATGCGATTACCTGCGATTACGCGGGCTTTCGCACCCTGGATTCCGTGGTGCGCGCCAGGGAGGTTTTTGGCCTGTCGCAATGCACGATTATTTCCGAGGAATTTCATTGTCCGCGAGCGCTCTGGATCGCGCAACGGCACGGCATGGACGCCATCGCCTTTGCCGCGCCGGATGTCAGCCTCAAAAGCTGGTCGTTGCGCGCGGATGTGCGCGAACAACTGGCGCGCGTTCGGTGCGGCGTTGATCTGTATGTGCTGCATCGCGGGCCGAAATTTCCCGGACCGCGCGAGCCCATTTTGATTTCGTCTATCCAGCCTTGAAACATTTCAAAGCCATTGCCGCGATGTCGTTGAACCGCGTGATCGGCGCGGCGGGCCAGATCCCGTGGTATTTGCCGGACGATTTTAAATGGTTCAAGCAGGTGACGATGGGCCATGTGATTGTCATGGGGCGAAAGACCTTCGAAAGCGTGGGCCATCCGCTGCCCAACCGCAAAAACCTCGTGCTGACTCGGCATCCGCAGGTTCTCATCAAAAAGCATCCGGAGATCTTCGGCCAATACCACGAGTGGCGCGGCGGCAAACATCTCAAGCGGGCGTATCAATTTCATTTCTCGAAGCTGGGCGAAAAACTGGAAACGGAGATATTCATTTTCAGTTCACTGGACAAATTGAATCCGGAGGAATTTCCCAACGACATCTTTATTTGCGGCGGCGCCCAGATTTACGAGGAAGCCCTGCCGCGCTGTTCGGACCTTTATTTGACCCTCGTAAACCGCGAGGTGGAGGGAGACGCGTTTTTTCCGCAGTTTGAAAGCAAATTCAACTTGGCCGAGGAAATCCGCGACACGCCCGAGTTCAAAATTTTGCATTACCGGCACAAGAGTTTGTAGCGGCAGGCATCCTGCCTGCCGTAAAGCCGTCGCTTCCAGCGCGGCGGAATAATGGTCTGAGTGGAGTAAGACGTCGGAAAACCAGGCATGGTCCCCTCAGCAATGCGGCCATGAACGATAGCGCAGATTTCCAAATCTGCCGTATCGCAGGAAACCTGCGCCGCGAATCCATTTGCGCCCGCCTTGCGGAACGAATAGCCTCTCAACGGTTTCTGCATGGACTCGATTGATTCTAACTCTTCGCGACGGACCTTGTTCCTGCTCTTTTTTTTGTCCGGCTTCAGCAGCCTGATCTATCAGGTGGTTTGGACTCGCCTGGCTTTCGCCGCCTTTGGGGTCATCACTCCCGTGCTGTCAGTCGTGCTCTCGGTGTTCATGCTGGGTCTGGCGGTCGGTTCCTGGGCGGGTGGACGCTGGATTGGCTGGTGGGTGAAGACGACCGGCGTCTCCGCCATTGCTTTTTACGCGGCGGCGGAACTAACGATTGGCCTGGGTGCCTTTGTCGTTCCCCAACTGTTCGCCTCAGGACAAAGATTGCTGCTGGCGGCGGGCCAATCCAATTCGGCCCAGTATCTTTTCTTTTCGGCATTGGTGCTGGGCCTGTCCCTTTTGCCCTGGTGCATCTGCATGGGCGCGACGTTTCCCCTGGTGATGGCCTACATTCGGGAATGGCCCGAAGGAGATTCCGGAAGTTTCAGCTTTCTTTATCTGGCCAATGTGCTGGGAGCCATGAGTGGAACCTTTTTGTCGGCGTTGGTTTGCGTCGAGATTTTCGGGTTCCGGCACACGCTTTGGTTTGCCGCCGCCTTCAATTTCATCATCGCCCTGGCCGCCGGCGCATTGGCCTGGGACCGGCGCGGAAAAATGATCTCTTCCCCATTGACACGGATAGAACCTCCGCCGGCCGCCGCCGGTCCGGGGCCGGTGCCCGCATTCCCCGGGCAGCGCCGGCTGATCCCGTGGCTTTTGTTTTCCACCGGCTTTTGCGCCATGGCGATGGAGGTCGTCTGGACGCGCGCGTTCACGCCCGTTTTAAAAACAGAGGTCTATTCCTTTGCCCTGGTCGTCTTCACCTATTTGGCCGCCACTTCCCTCGGGTCCTGGTGGTATCGCCGCAACCTTAAGCATCATGCCCGGCACTCCCTGGCGGTTCAGATCGCGCTGCTCGTCGTCGTCGTTTTCCTTCCCATTGTGATCAATGACCCGCGGGTAATCAAAATGAACTTCGACTTCACCATGCATCCGGCCAGCACTATCCTTCTCCTGGCCGCCATCTGCCCGTTTTGCGCCGCCCTGGGCTATTTGACTCCGGGGTTGGTTGACGAATATGCCGCGGGTCACCCCGCGCTGGCCGGTCGGGCTTACGCAATCAACGTCCTGGGCTGCATTGTGGGGCCGCTCTTTGCCTCCTACGTTCTACTGCCGCGGATGAACGAGCGTTTGGCGTTGATTTTTCTGGGGCTGCCTTTTTTCGGCTTTTATGCGCTCGTCTGGAAAAACCTGTCCATCCGCCTTCGCGCCGGTTCGGTATTTGCCGCCGGTTTGATTCTCGTGTGCGCCTTGTTCGTGTCGGAGGACTTCGAAGATTTCGTCTCGAGTTTTTCAAAACACATTGAAGTGCGGCGTGATTATACTGCTTCTGTCATTTCGGCCGGCGAAGGCATGCAGAAACAGCTCCTCGTCAACGGTATCGGCATGACCAAACTCACGCCGATCACGAAATTCATGGTCCACCTGCCCATGGCCTTCCATCAAGGCCGGCCCCGGTCCGCTCTAATCATTTGCTTTGGCATGGGCACGAGCTTTCGCTCCGCGTTGAGCTGGGGCGTGGACACCACCGCGGTGGAACTGGTCCCGAGCGTCCCCAAAGCCTTTGGTTTTTATTTTGCCGACGCGACGAATTGCTTGAACAACCCGAATGCTCATATCATTGTGGACGATGGCCGGCGCTTTCTGATGCGAACGCGCCGGAAATTTGACGTGATCGTCATTGATCCGCCGCCGCCATGGCAATCGGCCGGCTCAAGCCTGCTTTATTCAACGGAGTTTTACTCGTTAGCCAGGCGCCGCCTGAACCCGCACGGAATCCTGCAGATGTGGTTTCCCGGCGGCGATCCCTTGACCGATCAAGCCGTTTTGCACTCTTTCCAGGGCTCTTTTCCGTATGTCCACTATTCCTGCTCGGTTGAGGGCTGGGGTGTGCATATGCTGGGATCCGTGGATCCCATTGAAAACCTCACGCCCGGCCAAGCCGTCGCCCGAATGCCCCTGGCGGCAAAGCAGGATCTCATGGAATGGAGCAACACCAATAATTTGACCAACTATTGGGCCGAGGTATTGTCCCGGGATTTTCCCAGCGAAGCCTTTCTCATTCCCAATCCGGGGATCCGCCTTACCGATGACCGTCCCTACAACGAATATTTTTTGCTCCGCTCTCTGGGCCTTTGATTGGGAATCAACCCGGCCCAAATCTAAGCCGTGACAATGTAGTTTGCCATTGAGGGCCTCACGCACCATAGGGCGCGACGGACGCGACGTATTTCTCACCAGGAAGCTTTTGAAAACACTTCACCAAATGGTTGCCTGGACCGGCGGCAAAAAATTGCTTTCGGTTTTGCTCTTTGCGGCCTTGGCGGCCTTGGCGTGAGAAAGTCAGCTGCATCGTTACGGCTAAGAATTTGAACGAGAATCAGGGATCTCGCCCTCGTTTCGGGTCGCGCCGATTAATTCAATGGCACAAGCCGCCAGGAGCACACCCGCGGAAATCATCAAAGCCATTCGTGTGCCGGGGACCATCATCGGACCCGCTGCGATCAGTGACCCAAACAACGACACGCCCATGACGCTGCCGGTTTGGCGCGATGCCGTCAGCACTCCCGAAGCAATCCCGGAGCGCGACTTGTCCACGCTGCCAAGCAAGGCGTGCGTCAGTGGCGGCACCATCGTTCCAAGTCCTCCGCCCATCAGGATGAATGAGGGAAGCAGCCAGCCATAGGCGGTATTTTGGCCAATTCGCAACAGCGCCAGGCATCCCGCCAGGATCAGTGCTATTCCCGTGATGATGCATTTACGGTCGCCAAAACGCCCGCTGATGCGTCCAATGTTCATGTTGGCGACAAAGCAGGCGCCGGTCATCGGCACAAAGGCCAGGCCGGTCCACAACGGTGAAAGATGATGCGCTCGCTGGAAGTAGAGACTAAAAACAAAAATCAGCCCGTAAAAAGCGATGTTGACCAATACGCCGGTAATCGTGCTGGCCCGAAAGGTTTGCTTTTTGAACATCGCCAATGGAAGCATGGGATGGCCTGAATAGTGTTCGATAAAAACGAAAACGCCGGCCAGAATAATGGCCGCGCCCAATCCAAAAATGACTTGAGGATGCCGCCAGCCGACCTCGCCACCCCGGATTAGGACTCCGGCCAGGGAGCCGAGGGCCAAAACGGCAAAGATTTGTCCCGGCAAATCAATTTTGCGGCTGGAATCTTGCGGTGTTTCCCGGGCGTAACGTATGGCCAGCCACAACCCGAGGAGGCCCAGCGGCAGGTTAACGAGGAATATGCTCCGCCAGTCGAATAACTTGAGAAGCACGCCTCCCGCCAATGGTCCGAGCGTGAGAGTAAAACTTGCGCCTGAGGCCCAAAATGCCACCGCCCGCGCCCGCTCTTTGGGGTCAGCGTAGGCGTGATTGAGCAATGCCAATGAGTTCGGCACCAAAATCGCCGCCCCCACGCCTTGCAGCGCCCGCGCGGCAATTAAGATGACCAAAGTCGGCGCCAGCGCGCACGCCAGCGAGGCCGCGACAAAGAGTATAAATCCCGCCATGAAAACCCGCTTCGCTCCAATCCGATCTCCCAATGCGCCGGCCGATAGAATGAACGCCGCAAAGGTGATGGTGTAAGAACTGACGACCCATTGGAGAGCGGCCATCTTTCCACCGAACGACGCGCCGATGCTGTTGATGGCCACGTTGACGATTGTGACATCCAATTGGACAATGCCATAACCCAGGCTCATGGCGGCCAGGGTGAGCGACGATTCTTTTAATAGAAATTTTATCGGTGCTCCTCCAGATAATGTGCGAATCTGCCCCAGAACTTCCACAATATCAAGCCGGCAATCACGCTGCTTTACTGTTTTTCCGGTTTCCATGTGGCGGCAGGCTCCGCGCTTGCGTCCTCTATTGCGCAGGAGCCGACGTCAGGAGGCTCTAATCAATTTGGTTCATGGAAAGCCTTCTTTCTTTCTGAGCGTGCATTCTTTATTCTGTCACCTATGAACAAGCAGGAAATAGCTGAATTATTGCGAAACGAGGTGGGCCACCTGGAAGTTTCCATCCAAAAAGTCCAGGCCCGTTGTGACCGTCTCAAGCGGTTTGTATTGGAGCTGGAGGATGAAATCAATCCCGCCGGCCACGCGCCGCCCAAATCCATTTTAGACGGCAAATTTCGCGACGTGATTGACAAAGTCTTCGGCGAAAAACCAAAACGCCCGAAACAACCGAAACGGTGAGCTAGGCCGGCGGGTTTTTCTTTTGCTGTTCGGAAATGGCTTTCCGTTGGGGGCGCCAATTACCGGGTCCGAGGAAACCGCCCAGTACTTCCCCTAAATCCCGATCCAAAGTCCGCATGGCCGCGTCCTGTCCCGCATCGCGCCAATCAGCGTTTTTTACAAAATCGATGAAAGCGGGATTCTCCTCGGAAAGCACGTTCACCAAAATCTGGCCGAGACTGTAACTGAGATCGGAGTTGTCTCCGGGAAGATTATAGGATTTGCCTGACCAAAACGTCTGGATGTTCGTCTCATTCCAATGAGCTCGATGACGGTCGGCCAGTTCATGGTCCACGATTAACGGACGGAGCGCCATTTGGAATTGGATCGTAACGGCGATCCCTTCGTTAAGCCATAACGGAATCTGAAGATGGCAGAGAAGATTGTGACAAAGTTCATGGACGAGGAGACTCTCTGCGGAACCGGTGGTGACGTAGGGCAACACAATATGGGCGTAGCCCTTTCGTAAGAAAATTCCATAGCTCAGTATATGCGTTCCCTCGGGATAAAAGTAAGAAATGTAAGCGTAATAGTCGTCAGGGTCTGAAAAAAACAAAAGGACATGTTTGCCAAAAAATCCGGACCAGGCAGCATCCTTTAAACTGTTCCTGATGACCCGGACAACGGTTTCCGCATAGTCGAGCAGGGTTTTTGTCGTTTCTGGATCGAGGTCCGAGAGGCATGAAAAAGATGGTGACTGATATACCCGGCTCCCACCACCCAGATCCTCGGCCAGGGTTTTAAGCCAGATGGTTGGGATGTAATTCCATGCCGCTCGTAAATCCTCTTTTGCCACGTGAACTTTGAGATATTGGCGTACCGCCTTCCAATCCGGTCGCGAGAATCCCTCGACGATTGAAAAACCCATGTCGAGTCCCGCCAATCCTTCGATGGGTGGAACGACGATTTCTTCCGGGTCAGGCGCCTCAGGCGCCTCAGGTTGGGTTTCCGGAGAGCCGCCCAGAGGTGTTTCGTCAATAGCACAAACGGAGGTATCGTCCGAATATTCGGCGCCACAATAAGAACATTTTTTCATTGCCGTTGAATATTGAAAATCGCCAATCTGCAATCCGCAACCCGCAATCCGCAATCCCCAATCGCCAATCCGCACTTACTTACCACACCTCCACCGGCCCTTTGGGAACGGGAATATGCTGCCGTTGCACAACGGCCGGTTCGTCGCGCATGAACGACGCCACCATGGGCGGCGGTTGAAAACGCGGGTGCAATTCGCCTTTTTCGTCTAGAAATTGGCCGCGCCAGCAGAGGTAGTTTTCCAGGACGCCGTAAAATTCCGCGCGGGACGAAATTCTGACGGCGCCCTTGTTAAATTCGTGGCTGGGCCCGAAGCGCTTGGAATACCACGGCGCAACTTTGCGGAACATGCGGCAGCCGTGCGGTTCGCCAAAGACTTCGATCATGAGGTCCAGGTGCCGGCACATCACGCGTACGCGCTCGGAAAAGGGAGGCTCCGGAGTAGGGCAGGCGTCCCGCCTGCCGGTTGAGGCGGCTTCCAGCCGCCAGTCTGGCTGCCCCGCCGAATCATTGCCCATAAACTGAAGAGTCCGGCGGAAAATCCAGGGATCGTAGAACGCACCGCGTCCGATGCTTACCCCGGCGCAACCGGTTTCATCGAACATCATTTTCGCGGCTTCCGGGGTGGTAATATCGCCGTTGCCGATCACGGGAATGATCTTCACGGCTTCCACGACTTTCCGGATTCCCGCCAGCTTGACCGTTCCGCCGAAGCCCTGTTCGCGCGTGCGCCCATGCACGAATATGGCGGCCACACCGGCGTCTTCGAGCGAACGGGCCAGGTCCGGGGCGGTGAGGTTTTGGTCGTCCCAGCCCAGCCGCATTTTGGCGGTGACGGGGATTTTCAAGGCGCTCACCATGCCGCGGACCAGGGCGGCGGTTTTCTCCAATTCGGTCATCATGGCCGAGCCGCCGCCCACCTTGCATACTTTTCGAACGGGACAGCCCATGTTAATGTCAATAGCATGAACGCCGGAAGATTCCAGGATTTGCGCGGCGTCGCGCATTTCTTCAGGCACGCTCCCGAACAATTGGACGGCCAGTGGCGAATCAGCAGGCCGCGTTTCAATGAGTTTGAGGGCTTTTGGGTTTTTCTCCAGGAGCGAACGGGCATTGACCAGGTCCGTGGTGCAAAGGCCAACCCCGCCGATTTCCCGCACGACCAGGCGAAAAGGCAGGTTGGTGTATCCGGCCAGCGGCGACAAAAACAAATTGGATTCGAGTTTGAGCGAACCTAAATGCATGGTATAAGTTATAATAGAAAATCGCCTGTTGCGAAAGAGGGAATGGCATGATAGGTTCCTCTCCCAAACAGGCAGCAGAGAATCATGTTTGACGACGACGACAACAAAAAAGACGATCGCGGGCAAAAGAAACCGCCCGGAGGCGTTAATATGCCTCCTTTTACCTGGCTGGCATGGATAGTGATTATCGGGGCGTTCATTGCCCTGATGGTCTGGCACAGCCATATGAATACCCCCGCCGGGACGCAACTGAAGGAGGCGGAATTTCTCGAGAAATTTAACGCCGGGCAGATTACGCAGGCGACCATCACCTATAACCCGACCGTTTCCGGCGGAGCGGTGACGATTACCGGCAAATATCTCCCGGAGATCGGCAAAACCAACGAGGTCGCCTTTGTGGCTCCAAACGTGGTGCTGACCTCGGACATGGAAAATAAATTGCTGCCGTCCAGGAAAATTGAGGTCGCCATCCCCAATCCGATGCTTTCGGACATTGGCTATCAACTTTTGCTCTTTTTAGGCATTGGCATTTTGTTTTGGTTTTTCTTTATCCGGCAAATCAAGATCGCCGGCAAAGGCGCTTTGAGCTTTGGCCGCAGCAAGGCGCGCCTGCTGGCCAAGGACCGCAACAAGACCACCTTTAAAAACGTCGCGGGCATTGACGAAGCCATCGAGGAAGTCTCCGAACTGGTGGAATTTTTGAAAGACCCGAAAAAATTCCAGAAGCTGGGCGGGCGCATTCCCAAAGGCGTATTGATGGTGGGACCGCCCGGCACCGGCAAGACGCTGCTCGCCAAGGCCATCGCGGGCGAGGCGGATGCCAGCTTCTTCAGCATCAGCGGATCGGATTTTGTGGAGATGTTCGTGGGTGTGGGCGCCAGCCGCGTGCGCGACATGTTTGAGCAGGCGCGCCGGAATACGCCGTGCCTGATTTTCATAGACGAAATAGACGCGGTGGGGCGTTCGCGCGGCCATGGCCTGGGCGGCGGCAACGATGAACGCGAACAAACGTTGAACGCGTTGCTGGTGGAAATGGACGGTTTTGACACCCAGGAAGGCATTATCATCATCGCGGCGACCAACCGCCCCGATGTGCTGGATCCGGCGTTGTTGCGGCCCGGCCGTTTTGACCGGCAGGTCGTCGTTAATTTGCCCGATGTGCGCGGACGCGAGGCGATTTTGAAGGTGCACGC
>JASHPN010000330.1 GCA_030038175.1 Verrucomicrobiia bacterium | reverse complement strand
ATGCGTCATTGACACTAACAAACGTTCAGACGGACCAGGCGGGCAGTTACGTAGTAACCATCAGCAATGCCTACGGCTCGACCAACAGTGGCAGTGCGGCCTTAACCGTAATTCCCACTGTCCCGGCACAGTTTTTTGATGATTTTGACGGTCCGGTTTTAAATCCGATTTGGCAGACCAATTTGCCCAATGCCTATAGTGGAGCTTTTCCGGCCGGCTCATCTGAAATTGCCACCTATGTTGGCGCGCCCGGCTACAGTTTTGGACTTTTAAATTCCAATACCGTAATCCAAATGACCAACGATATGGGGCCGCTCCAGCGGCGGGGCTGGAGTTCCGGCACGAATTTTCTGGCCGGCAACTTTCGTTACGAGGCCCGCTTCAATACCCTGTTTCTTTCCGCCACCACGAGCATAGACGGATTTTTTGAAATCTGGATCATGAACGCGACCAATAATAATCTTTACGATATTGTCTCGCCGTTTGCGGGGGCTTCCGGCTCGGATTTATACATGTTCTTTGGCAGCAGCGTTGATGGCAATTATCTTAAAGAGGAATACAGCTTTACCAACGACACCTGGTACCGGCTGGTGTTGGAGTGCCTTCCGGGCCAGAACCTTCGGGCTTCATTGTGTGATGACAATGAACGGGAATTAATTGGTTACACGTTTAATCACAGTGGATCGGCTTATGGTTCCGGCTTCAAAATTGTTCTTTCTCAAGTTGTGGGGACGACCAGCGGGCCGTACCCGGACGCGGTGGCGGTGGATTACGTCAGTTTGGCATCCCAATTTTCACCTGCGATCATTGATCAGCCGCAAAGCCAGGCGGTTGCGGAGGGAACTAACGCCACATTCAGCATGATCGCCGAGGGAGCGCCGCCCTTAAGTTATCAGTGGAATTTCAATGGCACGAATATCGCCGGCGCGACCAACGCCGCCTTGACGATAACTAACGTTCAATTAGCTGATGTGGGCGCTTACTCGGTCACGATCACTAATTCGTATGGCTCCCTGGCAAGTTCCAATGCCGTGCTGAGCCTCTACGGTGCGCCAACAATTATCGTTCAGCCGACAAATCAGACGGTTTCCGCCGCGAACGCCGTTACGTTCAGCGTCACCGCCGGCGGCGCGTTGCCGCTGAATTATCAATGGATTTTCAACGGGACAAATCTGATAGCCGGCGCGACGAATTCCACCTTGACCTTTGCCAATGTGCAATTCGATGACCAGGGTTTTTATTCGGTCCTGGTAACCAATGCGTATGGTTCAATCATCAGTTCCAACGCAACTTTAAACGTTACGGTTGACCATTTTGCCTGGAACACGATTCCATCGCCGCGCTTCGTGAATACCGCATTTACCGTCAACATCATTGCGCAGGATGCGGCCAATAACGTCTTTACGAACTACAGCGGGGTTGTGCTGATCGCCGCAACCAACGATGTGCCGGTTTCGCCCGCGGTTTCGAGCAATTTTATTCAGGGCGTTTGGAGTGGAAGTATGGTCGTCTCTCAAACGGTTACCAACCTGGTATTGACTGCCAGCGACAGTGCCGGCCAAAGTGGACTGGCCAATCCGATCAATATCCTCAATTTGCCGTCGATGACAACGCTTTCATCCGCCGGGACATTGTATTTGGTATGGCCGGTCAATCCGCCTGGATTTGTCCTGGAAGCGACAACCAACCTTGATTCGGGATTTTGGGCCCCGGTTCCGGGCTATCCGCTGGAATTAAACGACGAATACGTCGAGCCGGTTGTGCCGGCGGCCACGAATGCGGGAATGTTCTATCGTCTCCAACTCGGCGGGCAATAAGCAGGGAATCGGTAAAAAAACCACCGGGAAGCCCCTCGCGGCCAAATCGAGCCCATTTTTGCAATTGCGGGTATTTTTTGCAAAGTTTATGCTGTTTTCTTGCCTTGATGGCTAACCTTCACAACCTTGCTGGAGTCCCTCAACGCCCAACTCAAGCGGTCATTCTGGCCGGTGGACGCGGCGAGCGGATGCGTCCGCTCACGGACCTGCGCCCTAAACCGATGATCGAAGCAGGGGGAAAACCGTTTTTGGAACATCAACTCCTGATGCTGCGGGAACAGGGATTTAAGCGGGTGCTGCTGTTGCTCGGTTATTTGCCGGCCGTGGTCCGGGATTATTTTGGCGATGGCCGAAAATGGGGGCTCGAAATTGATTATTCTGTCACCGACGTTGAAGACAAAACCGGGCGCCGCGTCAAACTGGCGGAAAACAAAATCGAGAACATTTTTTTTCTGCTCTATTGCGACAATTATTGGCCCATGTCCATGGAAAAAATGTGGCGTCGTTTTCTTGAAGCAAATGTTCCCATGATGGTGACCGTCTATAGCAACAAGGATAATTACACCAAAAGCGTTCTGAAAGTAGATGACGCGGGCTTTGTCACCGTTTATGACAAAAGCCGCAAAACGCCCGACTTGCAGGGCACTGAAATCAGTTACGCCATCATGCGGCGGGAGTTGGTTTCCGGCCTGCCGGACGGAAACATCGGTTTGGAGGAAACCTTGTTCCCGTCTTTGATTCGCGACCGTCAACTGGCGGCGTTTGTGACGCATCACCGCTATTACAGCGTGGGCGACACTTTTCGGTTGCCGATCACGGAAGCGTTTTTGGCAAGGCGTCCAGCCATCATCCTGGACCGTGACGGGGTGCTCAATGAAAAGCCCCCCCGGGCCAATTATGTGCGGACCTGGGCGGAGTTCAAGTGGTTGCCCGGGGCGCAGGAATCGTTGCGCTTGCTGAAAGAGGCCGGGTTCCGCGTCATTGTCGTATCCAACCAGGCCGGGATTGGCCGCGGTGCGATGTCGGAAAATGATTTATTCGAGATCCACCGGCATATGGCCGGGGATGCGGAGCAGGCCGGCGGGCGAATTGATGCGATCTACTATTGCCCGCACAATTGGGACGATGGTTGTGAGTGCCGCAAGCCGAAGCCGGGAATGCTTTTTCAGGCGCAACACGACTTTAATTTGGATTTAAGCCGGACGCTTTTTATTGGCGATGATGAGCGTGACGGGCAGGCTGCGGAAGCGGCGGGGTGCCTTTCCGAGCTGGTTTCAGGTGAAAAAACCTTGCTGAAAATCGTCGGCGAATTATTATTGAAACCAAATAAATCGGCTGGTCCTTAATTGTGGCGGCGCGCCGCCACTTCTGCGCAGAGCAATACCCGCCATTTCAATAGAAAGACTGAATCATTCAAAACGTGAGCAGACCGCAACGCATCTTAATTACCGGTCATGACGGATATCTCGGCGCCGTCATGTCGCCACACCTCGTTTCCGCCGGTTTTGAAGTAGTCGGATTGGACACCGGCTATTTCAGCGAATGCACGCTGGTTCCCGATTCGGGAAAAATCCCAACCCTGAAAAAGGACATTCGCGACCTCAGCCCCAGGGATCTGGAGAACTTCGACGCCGTGATTCATCTGGCGGCTTTGAGCAACGATCCCATTGGCAATCTCAACGATGGCTGGACGGAAGAGATTAATTACCAGGCATCGGTGAAACTGGCTGACTTGTCGCGCGCCGCCGGGGTGAAACGATTCCTGTTTTCGTCGTCGTGCATCATGTATGGCGCGGCCGATACCCTGGTGGTGAACGAAGATTCACCGCTCGATCCGAAAACGGAATACGCCCGGTCCAAAGTGAAGGCCGAGCGCGCCATCTCAGCGATGGCGAACAAGGGTTTTTCTCCGGTATTCGTTCGCAACGGCACGGTTTATGGCGTTTCTCCGCGCATGCGGTTTGATACGGTGTTAAACGACTTTATGGGCTCGGCAGCCACCACCGGCAAAGTGGTCGTCCATAGCGACGGCAAACCCTGGCGTCCGGTCATGCACGTGCAGGACGTGGCCCGTTATTTCCAGGCGATGCTGGAAGCGCCCGTGGAAAAAATTCACAACCAGGCCTTCAATGCCGGGTCTAACGCATTGAACCACCAAATCATCGAATTGGCCGGAATCGCCGTGGAGACCGTTCCCAATGCCCGGCTGGAAATGGTTCCCAAGCCCAGCGCGGATCAGCGCACCTACAAGGCGGATTTCGGGAAATTCGCCAAAACCTTTCCGGACTTTAAGTTCAAATGGAACGCCCGGAGCGGGGCGGCGGAGCTTTACGATGCTTTCAAACGCGTTGGGCTGACGTTCGAGGATTACAAGGACAAAAAATTCACGCGCCTGAAATGGCTGCATTATCTGTTGGACAGCGGAAAATTGGACAATGGCCTGCGGTGGAAAAGAAATTAAATCTATGATTCACGGAGTTAAAATTATACCGCTCAGACAAATCGTTGACGAACGCGGCAAAATCATGCACATGATGAAGGCGACTGATCCGCACTTCATCAAATTTGGCGAAATTTACTTTTCGTGCGCCTGGCCCGGCACCATCAAGGCGTGGCACATCCACAAGAGCATGACGATTAATAACGCCGTCATGTCCGGCCGCGCCAAACTGGTCATGTACGATCTGCGCAAGGATTCGCCCACCAAAGGCGAACTGCAGGAGGTGTTTTTTGGCGAAGACAATTATGTTTTGGTCCAAATGCCGCCGGGAATCGCCAACGGGTACAAGGCTTACGGTGATAAAATGGTCATCCTGGCCAACTGCGCCACCGAACCGCATGACCCGAATGAAATCATGCGCATTGATCCGTTCACGAAGGAAATTCCTTACGATTGGGGATTGAAAAATGGCTAAACCAACCCCCCGTCTGGTCGTGACGCGCACGCCTCTGCGGGTGAGCTTCGGCGGCGGCGGCACGGACATCGCGGATTTCTATGAACGGGACTATGGCGCGGTCTTCAGCGCGGCCATTGACAAGTACATCTTCGTGACGGTCAAGCGCCACAGCGAATTATTCAATGAACCTATCCGCATCAATTATTCCGCCACCGAACAGGTTGATCAGATAGATCAAATTCAAAACAATATCGCGCGCGAATGTCTGCGGTTGCTGAAAGTGGATCCGCCCATCTATATCAGCACCGTGGGGGATCTGCCGGCTTCGACCGGCCTGGCCGGTTCCAGCAGTTTTGCGGTGGGTTTGTTGAACGCCCTGCACGCGTATCGCGGTGAACGGGTGACGCCCGGTCAAATTGCGGAAGAAGCCTGCCATATCGAAATTGACGTGCTCAAGGAGCCGATTGGCCGCCAGGACCAGTATGCCGCCGCGTTTGGCGGGTTGAATTTTTTCCGGTTCAATCCGGGCGGCCGGGTGACGGTCGAGCCGGTTCGGGTTGGCAATGAGTTTTTGGATGAGCTGTTCCGGCACATCCTTATGTTTTGGACCGGCATCCAGCGCGATGCCAGTTCCGTGCTGACCGAACAACGCCGAAATATTCCGGACAAACTCGCGTACCTGCAAAGCATCCGCGGCCACGCGCACGAACTTCAATCGCTGGCGGCCGGCGGAAAGTTTGAGCCGCGCGCTTTCGGCAAAATTCTGCATGAATCCTGGCAGCTCAAACGCCAGTTGGCCGGTTCGATTTCGACACGGCAGATTGATGAAAACTATGAACGCGCGGTGAAAGCGGGCGCCGAAGGGGGCAAGATTTGCGGCGCCGGGGCGGGAGGCTTCCTTTTATTTATCGTCACCCCGGAAAAGCAAGCCGCCGTTCGGCAGGCGCTCGCGCACCTGCGCGAGGTTCCCGTTGGGTTCGAAGCGCACGGTTCCCGTGTTTTGCTTCCGTTTGAACATTGATCAGAGCCGCGACCGTGAGGGAGCGGGTTCGTCAAACGTTTACACGTGTTCGGAAGAATGGGGACGCTCCCTCACGGTCGCGGCTCTGCTGTATTTCTTCAAACATTCTATCGCTTGTAATATTCCACAAACGCATCCCAGGCTGCTTTTTCGTTCCACGCGGTAAATTGGGGCGCCGCCGGCGTAATATTTGTCCTTCGCAACGGCTCGCTGAAATCCTCCTGGCGGGCAAGTTTCAATTCGCAGGCCCAACCGGTCCGGGCCCGGACTTCCCGCGCAACGCGCAGTGAAAATTCACCCTGGCTTTCAACGTAACCGCTCGGATTCAGTTTGGAATATTTGCTCCCGCTGGAAATGATTCCGGCGGCAAATGTGGCATAGGCCACCGCCAACAAATTCACGTGAATATTGTCCCGCAAATAATCGGGGGTTTTGACTTCGGCAACGTTGCCGGCCTTCCAGTTTTTCATCAAATGCGCCGTAAAACGCGGTTCTTCAAAAGGGCCGAACGGGTTGGGAATGACAAACTTCCCCAAGGGAATGTTCGCCGAGCCGCAATAATATCGGAACATTTGCCACGTCAGGCCCTTGGACAAACCATAACCGGAAAAAGCCGCGAGCGGCTCATCACCCTTGCCCTCATCGTTTTCAAAAACGCTGCCCGTCAAAACAACGCCCTTCAGGCCATTGGCTTTCAGAGCGCCTAAAACGCTGCGAAGGTTGAGGGTGTTGCTTTTCAATGCTGCCAAAACATCGAAGTCGTGACTTTTGTAATTTGCGGATTCGGTGGCGTGATGGCAGAGTAAATCCCATGGCCCTTCTTTCTGAATTAATTGATGAAAGGCATCGGCGCCAAACAGCGTTTGCGGGACGAGCCGGCAGAGCGATTTCAGTTTCTCGACGCGGGTTTTTCTCACGCCGTCGTAGCCTTCGATCGCTCCGCGCAAGGGGCAGACAATTTGGTGGCCGGCTTCGGCCAGGGTTTTGACAAACCAAAATCCGGTGAATGAACTTGAGCCGGTAAAAAGTACTTTCATTTCAGATGAGTTTCCGGTTTGAAATCGGGGTGATTTTTGTCCTTGTCGGAAATGACCAAAGGATCCATCGGCCACTGGATTCCCAATTTGGGGTCGTTATAACGAATGCCCCGTTCATTTTCGGGGGAATAAAATTCACTCGTGAAATAAATAATTTCCGTATCATCCTGCAACGTCATGAAACTGTTGGCGCAGCCCTGGGGCACATGGACCATGTTTCGATTTTCGGCCGTCAATTCGACGGAAAAATGTTTCAAAAACGTCGGCGAGTCCGGCCTCAAATCCACCACCACGTCAAAGAGTGAACCGCGGATGCAACGGAACGTTTTATCTTCGGCTTTCGGGGCCAATTGATAATGGATGCCGCGCAAGGTGCCGCGCTGGCTGCTCAAGGAATTGTTCATTTGGACGATTTTGGGATTGAGTCCGTGCTTTTGGAATTCGCGCGCGCAAAACGCGCGAGCGAAAAAGCCGCGATCATCGCCGCGCTTCTCCAGTTCAATGATGAATGCCCCTTTCAGAGGTGTCTCGATAAATTTCATGGCTTTTGTTTGCCGGATGAGTTGAGTTGCGTCAAAACTTTTTTGGCAATGCGTTCGCCGATGGCCAGCGAGGCGGTCGCGGCGGGGGAGGGGGCATTGACGACGTGCAGGATGCCGGCGGCTTCCTCGAAATGAAAATCTTCAATCAGGTTGCCGTCGGCGGTCATGGCCTGGGCGCGCACCGCCGAGCCGCCCTTTTCCAGGTCATCCCGGCGGATGTCCGGCACGAGTTTTTGGAGCGAGCGGGTGAACTCGGCGCGCGAAAGCGAACGAAAGATTTCGTAACTCCAAAGGCTGGGATAGCGGTAGAGGAATTTCCACAGCCCGGAAAAACCCAGTGCGTCCGCCAAATCGCGCGGGTTGATATCGGACCAGCGATAGCCTTCACGGGCAAATGCCAGAACGGCGTTTGGGCCTGCTTCAATGCCGCCGTGGATCAGGCGGGTGAAATGGACCCCCAAAAAGGGAAATTTCGGGTCCGGCACCGGATAAATCAGGTTGCGCACCAGAAATTGCCGTTCCTTTTTGATCTGAAAATATTCGCCGCGAAAAGGAATGATTTTGGCGGATGGCTTCTGCCCTGACGCCCGCACGAGGCGGTCGGAATAAAGGCCGCCGCAGGCGACCACAAAGTCCGCCCGAAAAGTTCCGGCCTCGGTTTCAATGATCCGCGCAGATCCCTCGGAAGCCATGGATTCCACCCGCGCGTTCAGCGTGATTTCGCCCCCGTTTTTGCGGATGAGCTCCGCGAGTTTATCGCAGACGCCGGGATAATCCACAATGCCTTCCTGCGGAACGTGAATCGCCGCGAGTCCATTGGCGTGAGGTTCGATTTCCCGAATCTGTTGTGGATTCAGTTTTCGCAGACCCGCCAGGCCGTTGGCATTGCCGCGTTCCCAAAGGGTTTCCAGGCGGGGCAATTCGCTTTCATCGGTGGCGACCACGATTTTCCCGCATTGTTCAAAGGCAACGCCGTGCTCGCGGCAAAACGCGATCATTTGTTGCAAGCCGCCCACGCTGAGTTTGGCCTTTTCCGACCCCGGCTTATAATAAAGGCCGGAGTGAAGTACCCCGCTGTTTCGGCCGGTCTGATGCACGGCGAGCCGGGCTTCTTTTTCGAGCAACCGCAGTTTTAAGCCGGGCCTGGTTTCCAACAGGCGATACGCCGCAGCCAGGCCGACAATGCCGCCGCCAATGACGATGACATCATGATTCATACGTAATCAGCCCTTCAGTATGCCGGATGCGCCTGCACGCTGAAAGCCGAAAAGGGGTTCACCAATTTGAGCGGGCGGATCTGAGCTTTTGTCGTTCTCTAATCGAACACGATTACTGCGCGCCAACGCGGTAAAAGTACGGAACATTATTCGTCGCCGCAGTGTCCGTATAGCTCGTTGTTACTGCCTGGCCGACGATATTGGATTGAATGGTCGTAAAGGGCGGTTGTCCGGAGAGGTTGGTTGCGCGTTGAAGATTGTAGAGAATGCCACTGACGCTTTGCCAGCTAACGGTAATGCCGGAGGCATTGTTCGTGGGGGGCAGAGGCTGCAGGGCCAGGACAGAGGCGGGATTGGTTGGATTCAGTCCGGCAATCCAATCCTGATAGACGTCAAAGCCGGTTCCGTCCAAATCGGCATAATCCACGGAGCCATCCGTCGGGAGGCCATACTGCTGGAGGTACGCGTAGGAAATGACCGAGGCGGGCGATTGATATTCGTAAGCGCCGATGTCCACGGTGCCCCCGGCGATTCTTGGATTACCGTCGAGATCGGCGCTGATGCTCACATAATTATTGTTGCCGGAATTGATGCATGGAGAAACGGATTGGAGATGGAAGTCGCCACTGAGGCTCACAAAAAGAGGGGCGTTGGTGATGTTGCCGGTTCCGGTTGGAAGGGGAAATGTGCAGCAATTTTTAAATGTGCCTCCGGAATAATTTGGTGTCACCCCAATACTGTAATAACTGATGCAATTTGTGGCCCCGCCTCCCACGATGCCAAATATATTGGACACAATTGTGCAGTTGTTCAAATAGCAGTCGTACGTGGCGCCCTGTCCAAACCGGCCTTGAGCAGAATTTTGAACGATAAGGCAATTGGTTAGGATCGCATTTGCCGCGCCACCACCGTAGGCAGACTCCGAGCCGTTAACGAAATTGTTGCTCAATACGCAACTTGTGAGCGTGCCGAGATAGGCGCCACCGCCGAAACTCGAAGTGCCAGGTCCGGCAAAATTATTGAAAAGTTGACATGAAACAAGGTTTGCCCAACTCGCTCCGCCGCCGGAGTTCCTGGCAACATTGGTGATGATTAAGCAATTGTCCAGGGAGCCGATCTCAGCGCCGCCGCCGTCTGCGGTGGCAGTGTTGTAAGCGAGAAGACAGTTAGTGACCGCGCTTGAAAACGCGCCTCCGCCGTTGGCCGCAAAATTGTTTGTGATGCTGCAATTCACGACGATCCCGGAGCAGCACCCGCCGCCTTCCGTGGAGGCGGTGTTGGAAAAAATGACACAACTGCTGAGAGATCCTCCAAATGCGCCTCCTCCATAGGTGGCAACGTTATTTGCCAGGAGGCAGTTGTAAAGTGTATTGGAATCAGAACCGCCTCCGTTGTACGCCATATTATTAGTCATTATGCAACTGTACAGGGTACCCAACGCAGCAGCTCCACCGCTGTTGGTCGCCCAATTTCCCGTCAACGTGCAATTGGCCATGATGCAAGCAAACGCTCCACCACCGTTCGTTGCCGAATTTCCAATAAGGGTGCAGTTCGTGAGCATGCAGTTATAAGCCCCGCCGCCACTCTGTGCCGTGTTGCTGACAATCAAACAATTATTCATGATGCCGCCATTATCTCCCCCGCCATATTGGGACACATTATTGCTGATGAGACAGCTATTCAGCGTGCTGTTGGAACAACCGCCTTCGGGATTTGACAGCAGCGAGCAATTGAAAAATGTTCCCGAATACGCGGCCTTGCCAAAATGGTTGATTATGCAATTTGTAATGATGGCATTGGTGGACGTCGCATAAATTGCAATCGCAAGCGAACTTCCGTTGGTCAGCGTAAACCCGCTTAAGGTCGCGCCGTTCGTCATAAAAACGCCTTCTGGCCCGCCTTCGATATACGTCATAGCCGGACCATTAACGCTTTCCACCGTCACCGGATTAGTGATGGCCACCCGGTAAAGGTAACCCGGATATTCTGTGGCCCCGCCGTATTGATAAAGCGCGAAGTTATTCGTCACAACGTCGTCTTCGCCTTCCCATACGGCGACCGTCGGATTCGTCACCAAAATCGTTGATCCCGAAACCGCAACGCTCAGGGCGTCCTGGATATTTGTGGCGGCTGTGCTCGGATACAGGTAGGGTGGAAGCGGGTTCGGGTTCGCCCAATTGACATAATAATTCGTTGGAACCGCAACTGTTATCATCACCGTTGCGGTGACGCCTGTGGGATAGCTGTCATTGAATGCCGTAAGCGTCACCGGATATGCGCCGGTAGCTGGCCAGGCATGTGAAACATATGGCGCGTTGGTGACGATTGTTCCATCGCCAAAATTCCACACCGTCATATAATCGGGACCGGTATTGGCAGTTTGGAAGCTTAGCGGATATCCGGGCGCCCAGTTGGTGAAAGCGACCGGGATATTGACGGCGAGATTTCCATAGTCGCCGCCCGAAGGAATCTCGCTGCACCCGATGGAAGGAGCGTTGTTCCAAGGGTTTCCGTCAATATCGGCGCCGATGGCCCCCGCCGGATTTCCGGCGCCGATGCATGGCGAGCTCGAACTAATGTGAGAAATGTCTGCCAAAACAGGTTCGCTGGTTATAACGCCAATGCCCCCTGAAAAGGGTGTTGTGCAACAATAATTGAAATTTCCCTGATACGAATTTGTCTCGCTGGGCTCGTTGGAAAGGATTTGATTGTAATAAACGATACAGTTCGTCTGAATACAAGATGCCGTTCCTCCGCCGGCGAGTCGGGCGGCGTTTGCCGTGACTGTGCAATTGGCCAAAGTTCCGCCGTAAGCGCCTCCGCCGTAGTCGTAGGCGTTATTCTCTGCAATGGCTGAATTGAAGAGGGCGCTGTCGAATGCTCCGCCGCCTTCACCGTCGGGGTTAGGACCTTCGGTGGCGGAATTGCTGATCAACAAGGAGCCATAAAGAAGAGAATTGGCAATTCCTCCGCCGGCCGGGGCCGAATTGCCCAGAACGGTACAATCAACCAGGGTTCCGTGAAAGGCCCCGCCTCCCTTGGACCACGCGCTATTCGCGACAATAACACAGTTCGAAATCATTATATCATTGGTGAAGGCACACCAAACGCCACCACCGTTTTCATCGTTGGCGTTAGATTGACCGGGTGGCAGTGTCCCTCCATTTGTCAAAGTGAATCCGATCAACGCCGCATTTGTGCTCACATATACGCATCGTATCGCGCTCGATCCAGTCGGATAGATTATATTTGGATCATCCAGTATCACCGGAACCGGCAATTGATAACCCTCGATGATTGTGTTTGCAGGCCCAGTGACGCTCTGGACAGTGATCGCATCGTTGATAACGACACGGTTGGTGAGTGCGTTTCCACTGACGGTTTCGCCGCCGGTGTCGTAAACACCCGGATTCACTAAAATCAAATCCCCATTCTCGGTTTGGTTGATCGCACTCTGGATATCGGTGGATGCCGTGGACCAATTCGTATAAGGCGGCGTCGGATTTGTACTGTTAATGTCCACGTAGAACGTGGTCGCTGCCGCCTTGAAAGCGGAAAGCCCAAGAAAAAAGGCCACAAGTTGCAGCAATAGCGTGCTGGAGAGGCGTACCATACGGGACGCAGACATTCTCTTTGATTAAGATTTAATAGTCAAAGGAAATGTGACGGGGAGCACACGCGCCCACGCGTGTAGCGGTGAACGCCCTCGTTCACCGCTTAGTGGAACAGGCTCCAGGCCTGTTACGGGCAGGCAGGATGCCTGCCCCACTACACGCGAAGCGCGCTCTCTCCGCCAAAAATCTGTATCCCGGCTTGCGGGGCTTGCGTCAATTGATACATTGCAAAGCTTAAATGCGTACAGTTCTGAATTTTTTTCGGTGTGTGGCCGCGGTTGCCGTTTTGGGCGTACTGCCATCTCGTGCGGTGACGTTTAGCGGCCAGTATTATTTGCCGGTAGCGGAGTTTGCCCGTGAGAACGGTCTTCATGTTTATACAGAAAATGGGGGCAAAGAAGCGATCGTGACCGGCGACAAAAACACCCGCCTCATTTTCAATGTCAATTCGGCACAGGCTGTCATTGACGGCATTAACGTGAGGCTTTCCTATCCCGTCGCCGCGGACCACGGACAATTATATATGGCGCAGATGGACATCGAGACGGCGATTCGTCCGCTCATTTTTAGCCAAAGACCAGGCGCGAAAAGAATTACGACGATTTGCATTGATCCCGGCCATGGCGGAAAAGATTCGGGTTATCATGTGGGCGGATATGGGTTTTTGGGACACAGTGAAAAAACGTACACGCTGGCGCTGGCGCTGGAATTGCGCCGACAACTCATGCGCGCCGGCTTTCGCGTTATTCTGACGCGCAGCAGCGACATTTTCATCCACCTTCCTGACCGTCCGGCGCTGGCCAACCGGGATGGCGCGGATTTATTCATCAGCTTGCATTTTAACGGGTATTTTGGCTCGCGGGCTGACGAGGCTGCCATTGAAGGGCCGGAGACGTATTGCATCACGCCGGTGGGCGCGCCTTCATCCAACGCGCACGGCGAAGCCACAGAATTTGGCTCGGCCGTCGGTGCGGGGCCGACGGTCGCGAACCATTGTGAAGACAAAAGCCTGCTCCTCGCATATCAAATGGAGAAATCGCTGGTGCAGAACCTTCACGCGGACGACCGGGGCGTACGGCGCGCGCGCTTTGCCGTGTTGCGCGACGCAGAGATGCCGGCGATCTTGATTGAAGGCGGCTACATAACGAACCCGGTTGAAAGCAAAAAAATCTACAGCTCGGATTACCGAAAACAAATGGCCGCGGCAATTGTGAAGGCCATCGAGGAATATCAACGACTAACCTCTGTATCCCATGTTCCGTCCCTGCATTGATTTACACGAAGGCAAAGTGAAACAAATCGTCGGCGGCACGCTCGGCGCGCCCTCCGATTTGCGCACGAACTTTGTCTCCGCGCATCCGGCCGCATGGTTCGCGGAACTTTACCAGCGCGACGGATTGGCCGGCGGCCACGTCATCATGCTGGGGCCGGGCAACGACGATGAAGCGCGCTCCGCGCTTGCGGCCTTCCCGGGCGGGTTGCACATCGGCGGCGGCATCAATGCGGCGAACGCGCGAAACTGGCTCGACGCCGGCGCTTCGCATGTCATTGTCACCAGTTGGGTTTTTCGCGAGGGCAGGGTGGATTGGGAGCGGCTCGGTGAATTGGTGAAAAGCATCGGCAAGGACCGGCTCGTTCTCGATCTGAGCTGCCGCAAGCGCGGGGAACAATATTTCGTTGTGACCGATCGGTGGCAGAACTTTACCGAACTCATTGTGAATGACGAGACGCTCCAAAAATTTTCCGGTTATTGCGCGGAATTTCTGGTTCACGCCGTGGATGTGGAAGGATTATGCCACGGCATTGACGCTGACTTAGTGGCGAAGCTTGGAAAATGGACTCCGCTTCCCATGACCTACGCCGGTGGCGCCAATTCCATCTCCGATTTAGCCGAAGTAACGCGCCTGGGCGCCGGCAAAGTGGACCTGACCATCGGCTCGGCGCTCGATATATTCGGGGGAACCGGCGTGAAATATGAAGATTGCGTGAGGTTCAATCGCGGGCGAAATATTTAGTGAAATATTTGCGAGCTGCTTTCAATTCAACCACGGCCAAGATACCTTAAGGTGGCTTCGGTACGGGAATGGATGTGAAGTTTCTCATAGATGGCCCGCTGATAGCCCCGAAAGGTATGATAGCTGATCCCCAATTTGTTCCCGATTTCCTTGTAGAGAAATCCTTTTGCCAGCAACGCCAGGACTTCGTACTCGCGCGGCGTCAACTTTTCCAGATCGGTGACCGGTGGTTGGAGCCGATTGAAGTAATCCACTACCTGGCGCGCGATTTGCATGGACATCGGCGCGCCCCCCGCATGAACCTCTTCAATGGCGGAGATCAACTCCCTGGTCAGCTTTTTCTTCAGCAGATATCCGCTGGCGCCGGCGCGGAGCGAATTGAAGATTAAATCGCTTTCTTCATATTTGGTAAGCATCAGCACTCTCAACTCCGGCGTTTGTTTCTTAAGCTGGCTTACACATTCGATACCGTTCATGCCCGGCAGATTAATGTCCACCAGGGCAACATCGGGTTTGACCAGCGGCATTTCGCGCACGGCCGCTTCGCCCGTGGGATAAGCTCCAACACAGCGGACCCCGCCTTTTTTGGCCAACAGCGCAGCCAGGCCCTGGCGCGTTTTCTGGTCGTCCTCAACGAAGGCGACCGTAATGGTGGTGATCGTGGTTTTCGTTTCCATGATATTCATTTCTTGGCCCGCCACGGGCTGTTAAATGAAACTGAGGTGCCCGCGCCCGGTTTTGATTTGATCTGAAATTGTCCGCCAATTTCTGCAATCCGTTGCCGCATATTTTCCAATCCGTCTCCCCTGTTGTTTTTGGCTTCGCCGTTGAATCCGCGGCCGTTGTCTTCGATGATGACGCTGATAAATTCGTTCGTGACCAGAATGAGGACGAAAACCTCGCTGGCGCTGGCATGGCACGCGATATTGTTCAGCGATTCCTTGACGACCAGAAAAAGGTTGTGGCGAACTTCGGCGGACACCGATTTATCCGGCGGCTGCTCCGGCAAATCCACGCGACAACGGATGCCCGCCGTGCGGAGAAACTCTACAACAAACTGGCCAAGATAGTTGATCAGACGCGGCAAGGTGTCATTACGCGGATTGATGGCCCAGACGATTTCGTCCAGCGCGTCGGTGGCCTGCCGCGCCGCGGATGAAATCTCTTCGGCGACGGAATTGTTCTGCAGGGCGCCGTCGTCTTCGGCCAAACCGCTTAAAAGCTGGATTTCTGTCAGCCGGTTGCCCAGGTCATCGTGAATATCCCGCGCGATGCGCGCACGTTCTCTTTCGATGGCCGCCAATTGCTCGGCCGCGCGCAGTTTCGCCTGCAACCGCCGGAAGGAAACATAACGTACCCCGGCAATCATAGAGGTTGCGAATAACAATAATACTCCGAGACGAAACCACCAGGTTTGCCAGAAGAACGGCACCACCGTGAAGGACACGGTCGCTGGCGTTTCGCCCCACGGACCGTCGCCGCTGCAGGCCGCGACGCGGAATTGATAATTTCCCGCGGTCAATCGCGAATAATCGGCATGGCGTTCCGTCCCGGCGTCAATCCAGTCATTGTCGAACCCGACGAGTTGGTAGCGAAATTGGATGTCTTCCGGCGCGCTGAAATGGAAGGCGGTGAAATCGAATTCCAAATGACGATGCGATGGCGGCAATTGCAAGGGAACGTTCAAGGTTTTCAGGTTGGCGGCGGTTTGGGTTGACGCGCTATTGCCGTAAAAGGCAATCGTTTGTCCGTCCATCGCGACGCGTGTCAATAGCACCGGCGGCGCTGAATAATTGTCCGGCATAACCCGGGGATCTGCCACCACAATGCCCGTATGGGTGAGCAGCCATATCTTGCCGTCACGAGTGAGAAGGGCGCGGGGAAAGACAAACGGCGGAGCGATGCTGAAGACGGATGCCAGACTCATCAATCCTTCATTGCGCCCGTAGCCAATCGGACGCAAACGGATGTTGTGATCATTCATGGTCTGCTCCAGTTCCTGCTGCCGGATTTTGAAGATGCCATGATCGCTCCCGAACCAAAGCCAGCCGTGGCGATCCGCGACGATTTGCGAGATGTAATCGTTAAATAGTCCTTGCTCGGCCCGAACCTGGCCAACTCTTCCCTCTTTGAATCGCAACAACCCGCCGCCACTGCCGCAACCAATCCACAAGCTTCCGTCAGGTGTCCCAAAAAGACATGGGATAGGACGATCTGCAATCGGCAGACGCCCGGACTCGTCCTCAAAACTCTTTCCGTCGAATCGCATAACCGTGCCCTTGGCGCCGAGCCAGATGTTCCCGGCGGCATCCTCGGTAATGGCGGTTATTCTTTCAACCGGTTTTGGCAGTTTAACATCCCGCAATTGTCCGTCGTGCAAGCGTTGTACGTGACGGCCTACGATCCAAAGGTCTCCTCTCGAAGTCGGCAGGAGCGCGCAGATCGCGCCGTGAACAGTGTTTTGCCTCCCGGCGGTGTAATTGTTATTGACCAAACGCAGCAATTTTCCGTCTCGTGTGCCAATCCACACCGTGCCACGGTCATCGGCTGCGACGCAGGCCACAGTTCCGGCAAAAGGCGCGTTGGTAAAAACCGGGACCCACGTGCCATTAACTCGGGATATGAGCGCGCCGTTCCGAGTGGCGCCCCATAACGTGCCATTGGTGTCCTGGCAAATCGACTGGATTTGGGTCGGAACCTGGCTATTCTCCAAAGTCTCAAGCCGCACTCCGTTCAAAGAAACCCGGTCCAGGCCGCCACCGGCGGTACCCACCCAAATATTGCCTTCGTGGTCTTCGGAGATGCTCACGATGGAAGAATGGGAAGTTTCAATTCTTTCAAAGCCCGACCGGCTGTAATGAAACAACCCGTCGCCATCCGTGCCGATCCAGACCGCGCCGGTATGGTCTTCGAACAACACCATGGTCGGCGCATCAAACGGATTTTGAAAAGTTCCACAATCCTGCAACGCGCCGTCGGTATTACAGGTGAAAAGATGCGCGGCGGTAACGAACCAGATGCCATTGGTATGCGTGGCGCCCAAACATTGCACACCCGGCATACTCGCGACGTGCTGAAATTGTTCATTTCGAAAAACCGAGATTTGGTTTCCCTGGGCCAGCCAAATATTGCCGCCGCCATCACTGGTCAATCGATAGGGATTATCCGGCGAGATTTGGTCCGGTGCGGCAAACCGCTTTACTTGTCCGTTTTTGTACCGGCAGATCACCTGAAGATATCCCAGCCACAACGCCCCTTCCCGGTCTTCGGCCAGCGCGATCGGCACGCCGGTCGGCAGGCTGGCGCGGGGAAGCGTCGTCTCCGAATAATCCGGGTTCAGGCCGATCACGGTCCCGCCATACGCGGCGACCCATAGCACATCCGTCCGGCTGCGCAGCATGATCTGGACATGGGGCAAAATCCCGGCAAAACCTTTGATCATATACGGGCTGAAGCTGACGCCATCAAATCGCATCAGCCCCACCGGTGTGAACGGCGTGACCACCCACAAATAACTATCGCGGCCCTGAACAATCGCGTTGACGTTATTATTCAGCAGCCCATCATCGGTTTGCCAAAACCGGGTGAACCACGCTGCATTTGTGGCGCCCGGCGCGTTGAAACCAGCCAGGAGCAAAATCACCCCCGTCCAAATCACCAGGCGATCCAAACGAGTTGCTGCGGGAATCACGCTTCCAGCTTAAAACGATTTCACCGCTCGCTCAAGAGCGCGATGACCGCCCAAATGGACGGGTGGATGTCCATATATTTTTGATTTAAAATAAGGCAGTGAAATTCCACCAAATGCCAGGTACGGCCAATGCCCCACCCCTATCCATCGCAGTCTCACCTTCCCACTTGAGGCGGCGCTGGGCCGGTTTGCCTTGAAAAGCTGTCTTTGATTTTGAAATAACCTGAAGACGAATCTCCAAATAACCAGGAAAAACCATAAAAACATGCAAACTAAATCTTTCAATGCCTTCGTAGCGGCCACGGTACTCTCATTGTGCACGACGGCAAGCCGGGCGCAGTCATTGGCCTACTCGAACGCCATCGCCAGTCTCGATCCTGCCGGTTATTGGCCGATGCACGAAGTGGCGGCGGCGGCCGGGGGCGATATTGAAACCAATTACGGCACGCTGGGGCCGTTGGGCGAGGGATTTTATCCGGATTGGTCGAGTGCAACGCCGGGGATCAGGCGCGGTGCTCCCGGCATTTTGACTAACGACGATGACCAGGCGGTAAGTTTTACTCGCGGGGGCAGTCCATCGGCCAACTTATATACGAATGCTCTTTATGTTCCGCACACCTCGCCGCTGACGACGTTGAACCCGCCGTTCACCGTCGAGTGCTGGTTTTATCCGACGAATTTGACGAGCGAGGACATCTGGGCCCAATGCGGCGATGAGGGACTGAATTTCGGCAACGCCGGCGGCAATGCCGGTACTCTGGCCGGGATTCGATTGGTTTGGTTGGATGGAAGCACTACTGGCTTTCAAATTTACAGCCTTAACGGCAGCCAAAACAATGTTGGCTTTTCGGGCGTCAGCGGCGAAAACCTCTCTCCCTCGAATAATTGGTATCATCTGGTGGTGACCTGCGATGCCTTCACCAATGTGACCCTTTGGGTTAACGGCGCTCAGGCACCCTTAGACAATATTGGCGGCACCATCGTTAATAACCCCGCGTCCTATGCTCCGGATTATTGGACGCCGATAACCATCGGCGGCGGCAGGGGCGGCACCCGCGCCTGCGCCGGTTACATAGATGAATTTGCGGTTTATACCGGCGTACTCGGCTCCGGCGAAATTCAAAAGCATTACGGTGACGCCATTAACAGCGCGAGCCAGACCAATTATTTCCACGATGTCACCAACGATAACCCGGTGATTTATTTGCGGATGAACGCGCCGACCGCCTATACTCCGCCGGGGATTGGCGCCTGGCCGGCGTTGATGAATTATGGGACGACCAATGGAGTGGCGGTTGGCAATGGCGTTTATACCCCCGGCACGGCGCCGGGACTGGTGACGAGCTCTCCGGTTAATTCCAGCGGCATATCATTCGGCGGAGTCTCGGCGAATTTGGTTCCCTTCAATGGCATGAGCAGCTTTGGCGACGCCGGCAACGCCGGGGCATACAATCCGACCGGCTCGAACGCCGATTTCACGGTGTCGGCTTTGTTCCGGGGCTATCCCTGCGATGATCGCATCCAATCCATTGTCAGCCACGGCACGAATTCCTGGCAATTGGATGTGGTTACGAACGGACATGTGGTATTTGACGCCGGAAATGGCAATACGCCCGCCGGCGGCACCGGCCAGGCGGCCGGGGACATTTCGACGATCGGCGTCTATAACGACGGCAATTGGCATCAGGTGGTGGCGATTAATCAGACCAATCTGGTTTTCATCTATGTGGATGGGATCCTGGATACCAATGGGACGCCCGTGAATATTTCCGTCACGAACCTCATCAATGGAAATTCCGGTGACGTGATGATCGGCTCGGACCCGACCTACACCAACATTCCCGTCGGCGCGGGACGGCAATTTGCGGGGCAGATCTGCGAAGTGGCGTTCTGGACCAACGCGCTGACGGCCGGCCAGGTTCAGACGCTTTACAGCAATTGCGAAGTAGCGCCGTTCATCACCGCGCAGCCTTTGGCCAATACCGCCCTCAATGGCGGAGCGGGCACCTTTACGAATTTTGCGCTGACCGCGAAAGGCTCCGGTACGCTGAGCTACCAGTGGTATTTCAATACCGCTTCCAATTACAATGGGGCGGCAAGGCTGGTCAGTAATAGTCATTACTTGAATGCCACCACCTCCCAAATGACCGTCAGCAATTTGGCCGCCCCCGATAACGGTTTTTATTATGCGATCATCCAAAACAATTATGGGTCGGCAACGAGCATTTTGGCGGGTCTGACAATTTATGCCGCGCCGACCATTACCAATCAGCTTCCCGCCACTTACACGAACCTGTTCACATTGTTCGCCGGGGTCAATCCCGTCTTTTCAATTTCAGCGAATGGCGCCCAGCCGATTCATTATTTCTGGTACACCAACGGTGTGCTGGACGCGGCGGCAACCAATGCAAGCTTCACGTGGGCGAATGTGGCGGTCGGCACGATAACGAATTATTGTATTTTGACCAACATCGCGGGTTCGGCGACCAGCATGGTTTGGACGGCCTCGGTGATTACGGCCCCGACTGCCCCCTATCCGACGGCGGTTTTATCCAACGGCCCGATGGGGTACTGGCGATTAAACGAACCGGACGACGGGAATGGTTACTCGGATGGAAATGATGGCACGGTGTGCCATGATTACGCGCGCGGGGACGACGGCATTTACACCAATATGGTGCTCGGCCAACCGGGATACAGCCCAACCACTGACCCAACCGAAACCGCGGCCTACATTGGGGAGAACAGTATTTCATTCTATGACAGTATGGCTGAGCAGATTTTGGGCGTGGATTTCGCGAAGACCAATGGCGCGAACGGGGAGTTCACGGTTGAAGCCTGGGCCAATGGCTACGCCGCCGGTCAAACTGCCGGGTCGCCCCTGGTGGCCAAAGGACTGTATGGGATTGACGATCAGTTCAATCTGGGCATTGATTCCACAAAAACTCATTACCAGTTCTATGTCCGCGCCGCCAGCGGCGCCACGTATACCGTGGGCTCCGGTTCGTCGCCCGCGCTGGATGGCAACTGGCACCTTGTCGCAGGTGTTTGTGACGAGGCCGATGGACAATTACTGCTTTATTATGACGGGAAACTGGTCAACGTCGCGGCGATCCCGACCAATTCCGGCGTGTATGAGGATCCGGAACCGGTAACCATGGGCGCGGGCAGCACGGACGGCATCAATTACACCAACCAGTTTTACGGCTATCTGGATGAGGTTGCGGTTTATAACCAGCCGTTGAACATCAGCCAGGTCACGGCGGAGTATTCCGCTGCGGTGCCAGGCGGGATCGCGCCCTATTTGACGCAGGCGCCTCCGACAACTGCGCTGGTCAATCAAGGCAGCACCCTGACTCTTCCGGTCATTGCTGCCGGGACGACGCCGATGGGCTATTATTGGACGGATGTTAACGCCGGCACTAATGTGGCGATGGGGACAACCAATGGTTTGCCGCTGAACGCCACCTTGACCGTGAGCAATGTTCCCACGGCCTGGAATAACGATCAACTGAAATTGACCGTGACTAATGCCTATGGCGTCACGAACTTCATTGTTACCCTTACCATCCTGGGCAAACCAATTATCGTCAATGATTTGCCGCCGCAAATCATTTTATTGTCCGGTTCTTACACGTATTCGATTGGCGTCATCGGCCTTCCTCCCTATAACTATCAATGGTTCCACGCCGGAGCACCGATCGCCAATCAGACGAATTCCACTTATACGGCAACGGTGCAAACTCCAGGCGCCAGCACCACTTACTATGTGGTGATCACGAACAATTATGGCGCGGCCACCAGCTCGGTTTCAGCCTTCATAACTGCAACGTCACCGACGAATGCCTACGGGGCCAATCTCTTGCGGTTCAAGCCGGTGGGTTACTGGCCAATGCACGAAATGGAATCTGCGGTGTCTGGAGACACGGAGACCAACGATGGCTCGCTGGGCGCTTTGGGGACCGGCTATTATGGTGATTGGGCCGGCCTTCAGGGAAGCGGGATCGTCCATGACTTCGCCGGCGCGCTGCCGGGCGACCCTGACCCCGCAGTTGACTTTGTCTATACCGGAGCGGCCAATACCGGGAGCCCAACCAACTGCCTCCTCATCCCACACACATCGCCAGGGACCACCTTGAATCCGCCCTACACGGTGGAATGCTGGTTCTATCCCGTGAACGACAACCAGGGAGACATTTGGGCCCAGGAAGGGGCTTCGGCTCTCAATGGGAATGGTGGCGGCAACTGGGCCGGCACTCGGTTGTATTGGAATGCCCCTGGCTTCAGGGTTTACACTTTTGACAATAATGGTTCGACCCAAAACGGCTTGGGCCTTGCATCAGGCTCGACACTAAACACGTGGTATCACCTGGTGGTGACCTGCGATGCGAACACGAACGAGCTTCTTTATGTCAACGGCAGCCTGGCAACGTCCAAAGCCGCGGTTGGCTTATATACGCCTGATTACTGGTCGCCCCTAACCATTGGCGCCGGCCGGGGATTCACTCGCGCCATTAGCGGCGGCGTAGATGAGTTCGCCGTTTATGCGACGAATCTGTTGGCGGCGGATATTGCACAGCACTACGCGGACGGCACAAACACTGTCGCCGGCGCGTATAAGGCGGATGTTTTGGCTGACAATCCGTTGATTTATCTGCGCATGGATTCGCCGACCTACAGCCCGCCGGGCGGTAATTGGCCTGCCTTAGACAATTATGGCTCTGCTCCCGTGAACGGCCTTTATAGTCCGGGTGTGGTCCCCGGCGGCATATCCGGACCGGCCGGCGCCGCCGGGTTTGTGGCCACCAACGCCATGCCGGGCAATGGCATGAGTTCTTTTGCCGATGCCGGCTATGATCCGTCGTTTAACCCAACCGGGACATCACAGGCCTTGAGCGTGACGGCATGGTTCAAAGGCAATCCCGCCGACAGCCGCCTCCAGACTATTATCGGCCATTCGGATTCTTCCTGGCGCATGAATCTGACTGCATCAGGCCAACTGCAATTTGCCGTGGGAAGCGATACGGTGCTCAATTCAACAAAAATTTGCAATGATGGCAATTGGCACCAGTTTGTGGGGGTCTATGACGGAATCGGCCTCAACGAATATATCTATGTTGACGGGGCGCTGGATAGTTCAACGGCCATAACCGGGAGTGCGATTGCCGGTTCGACGGCCGACGTTTTCATCGGGAGCGATCCGCAGTATACGAATAATCCGGCCGGCCAGGGACACCAATTCTCGGGGAATATTTGTGAAGCGGCATTCTTTACCAACGCGCTAACGGCCAGCCAGGTTCAACAGATTTATACCGCCACGGGCCCTTCGGTGAACACTAATCCGACGAACATTGTGTTTGGGGTGACAAATAACAATCTCTACTTGAGCTGGCCCGCCGACCACACGGGCTGGCAATTGCAGGCGCAGACCAACCGCCTTTCCGTGGGCATTGGCACTAACTGGGTCAACGTCACCGGATCGACTGGCGCCAACCAGGTAGTTGTTCCAATCAACCTGACCAACGGCAGCGTGTTTTACCGTTTGACGTACTAGTAAAAACGATGAGAAAGATGTTTTACAATGAATAAGACGAATCCCGGGAAAACAGCGTTTTTATCCATGACAAAAAAGGGCATGTTGGACTATGTAGGCTTATCAAGGAGGGAGAGCCTGATTTTAAATGGATTCAGCCGAGGCGTGAAGGCATGGCGACGTGCCTTCACGCTGATCGAATTGCTCGTGGTCATTGCCGTCATTGCCATTCTGGCGGCAATTATGTTGCCGGTCCTGAACCGCGCGAAGGAGCGGGCGGTGGACATTGGCGCGATCAACAACCTGCACGAGATCATCATTGCCTGGAAAATGTACAGCACTGATAACAACAACTATCTGCCGCCGAACCGCAATGCGGAGAATTATCCCTCCTGGGTTGCGGGACAGATGAGAGGAAATCCGGGCGCCGCCGCTCCGAGCA
>JASHPN010000329.1 GCA_030038175.1 Verrucomicrobiia bacterium | reverse complement strand
GGCGTTATTGTCCCCACTCCTTCTTCGGCGGCTCCGGCAGGCCTTGCGCCCGGAGCGCCGTCCGAAAGTGCGTCTTGGCAACTTTGGCCAGATTTTCCGCACCGTACCGCTCCACAAATTTCCTGGCCGCTTCGTCCACGGCGGCGGACGCGCCCTTGGGCAACTCCATTTCAAATTGCTTTTCCAACTTCGCCAGGCGCGTCACAAACGCATCGCGTGCGAGGATGGAGGCCGCGGCCACGGACAAATCTTCCTCGGCCTTGTGCCGCTGGACCAATGGCAAATCCCGTCCCAGGGTCATCAACGCCTTTTTCGTGACGTCCTTGCTCGCAGCAAACTGATCGCTGATGGCCTTGACCGGCGGCGGATTCATTTGATGTTTCAGACCGAGCAAATTTTCAATCACCCGCGCATGCCCCCACGCCAGCATGGTGTTGACGCTCTTCATCTTTACATACAGAGAGTTGTACTTTTCATTGCCGATGACCACTTCAGTCACCACGCAACCGGGCGTTTTGCGTATTTTTTCGGCGAGCTCGGAAATCTTTTTATCACTGGAAATGTTCTTTGAATCACGCACGCCCAGGTCCTGCCACGCTTTGACGATAGTTTCGTTGATATAAACGCCGGCAACGCACAGCGGCCCGAAAAAATCGCCCTTGCCGCTTTCATCCACGCCGACGCGCGGCAGGAGGAGTTCAGGATTGAGCACGGCTTCGTAACCGAGCCGTGCCTGCTTGAGAATTTCCGGTTCGAGGACAAATTCGATAAATTCCTGCGTTCCTTTGCCCTGCACCACCAGTTTGCCGCTTTCGTAAAAGACAATATTGGCCTTGGGCGATTCAAAGGCGAACCGGGCGTAGGGAACTTCGCGCGGTTTCCAATCCCGCGCGCGCAACGCCGCGTCCAGGGCCGTTGCCTGTTCGTCCGTCAGCTTGCAGGTATAAGAAGTGAGCGGTTTCACTGAAAAAATTTAACAACAAAGGAACCAGGGAACAAAGGTTAATCCGAATGGAACGCGCTGAAAGCGCAAAAACCATCGTGGCCGAGGGCAACGCCCTCGGAAGTGACGATCACGAGCCTCTGCGACCTGTAAGGGCGCTCCAAAATGGCCTTGATGAAATCGTTGGTTTTTGGATTGCCCCTTCAGGGCGAGAGGTTTTGATTGCCTTATTCCGAGGGCGTTGCCCTCGGCTACTATGGATCAGGCCTTTGGCCTGGAACTCATTACAATACGGTTGAAATCCAAATTTTGTTTCTTGATTTTAGGGTTGGTGAACGCGACGTTAGGAGCCGCGGAATGGTAAAGATTGGACAGCAAACTGTTTCAAGAAATACAAAGGCAATTCGGAATGGAGGTATATTGCTCTTTGTGCTGTCATTTTTAGTTCCAGCACCTCACATTTTTGGGGCCAGCAAACATTTTTTCGCCGGCTGTGCGGCATTTATTGAGACACCATTATTGCCATTCGTGAGGCTTACCGGTGATGACCCAACAGTGGTCGGCCCTTCGTTTGGTGACTTATTGTATGACGCACTTATTTGCAGCCTCTGCTGGCTGTCATGGGCTGCTAATTTTACAGTTTTTTTCAGACTGCCGTTGATAGCGGCGTTGATCACTGTGGCTATACCGTGGGCTGCTTTTATTTGGGCTTACCCCCTGATGGCCGACTTTTATCCATTTTATTTTTGGGTTGCTGGTATTGCCCTAATTCATTTATCGAGATTGTTAAAATCAGTTCCCAAAGTCAGGCGAAACCATTTTTGACTAAAGGTCGTGACACCTCATCAGCGTAAAATCTCCGCCATCGTCAAAAACCTGCTCGATTGGTTTTCGGCAAATGCTCGCGATTTGCCCTGGCGGCGCACGCGTGATTCTTATGCCATCTGGGTCTCGGAAATCATGCTGCAACAGACGCAGGTTAAGACCGTCCTGCCGTTCTGGGAACGGTGGATGCGTGAACTGCCCACCGTAGAGGCCGCAGCCAGGGCAAGTTCAGACAAGATCCACAAGTTGTGGGAAGGACTGGGCTATTACAGCCGCGCTCGCAATCTCCAGAGAGCGGCGCAAATCATCGTCGCGAAACATCGCGGCAAATTTCCGTCAAAATTTGAAGACATTTTGGAGCTGCCGGGCATTGGCCGATATACGGCAGGCGCAATATCCAGCATCGCCTTCAACCAACCGGCGCCAATCCTCGATGGCAACGTCATGCGGGTACTGACTCGAATATTTGGAATAGATCGCGATCCGCGCAGCAAAGAAACAAACGCTCTGCTGTGGCAATTAGCGACTGAACTGGTTGAGAGGTCGAATAACCATTGTTCCGCTCTCAATCAATCTTTGATGGAGCTTGGCGCCCTGATTTGCCTGCCGCGAAATCCGCAATGCGCGGGTTGCCCGGTAAAAAAACAATGCGTGGCGTTCAAGACCAATCGCACGGCTGAATTGCCGAATATTGGAAAGCGCGTGCCGGTTACGGCTCGGCGTTTTGTTGCGTTCCTGGTTGAGCACCGGGGAAAATATCTTGTCCGCCAAAGGCCGCAGGGTGTTGTCAACGCGCATTTATGGGAATTTCCCAACGTGGAAGTGAATGGAACCGCCGCCGACGCGGCGGCGGTTTTCAAATCTCAGTTTGGCATTCGCCCGCCGGAACTGCAGCCGTTGCCGACCGTGAAACATTCCATCACACGCTATCGAATCACCCTGGAAGCGTATCGCACGTCTTTGCGCAAAGAAGACAGAGCCCCAAAAGGGTTTTGGTTAGTGCCTACGGACCTGGATTCGCTCGCATTCACCGCGGCTCATCGAAAGATTTTGAGGCAATTGAATGATGGCGCGTCTCACTTTTTGTAATCGCAACCGGATTATGCCGCCCCTAATGGGGCTTTTTCTCTTATTTTGTCTGGTTTTCTACAAATATGCCGCCCCTGAACGGGGCTCCGAAGTGCGCGATCGGACGGGCAATGGGAAGCTGCCAGCGCCGTCGGCGCGACATCTTTGTAGTAAAAAGATCCTAAAAAACCCCAGAGCCCCATCGGGGCGGCATATTCTCCCCTTTACTTCTCAAAAATTGAGATGCGCCCTTGATTGACCGCAACTAATTGATTTGGCTGTGTTTTTTGTATATTTTGCCTGCGTGAAGACCAATGGCGTCTTCAGATATGATTTACTTTGATTACAATTCGACTTCGCCGGTCATGCGCGAAGCGCGCGAGGCCTGGCTGGAAACCACTGAAAAAATCAGCGGCAATCCCAGTTCCATGCACGAATTTGGCGCGCGCGCGGCGGCGGCCTTATTGACGGCCCGCGAAAAACTGGCCGGTTTTATGGGCTGCAAGCCCGAGGACATCATTTGGACCAGCGGCGCCACGGAGGCCAATAATACGGTGATGCACCATTTTTCGCGCACCCTTGATGCCAAAAGCGAAGTCTGGATTTCGCCAATCGAGCATCCGTGCGTCATGGAATCCGCACAGTATTATTTTGGCAAACGGCTGCGGCTGATCCCCGTCACGCAGGACGGCGTGATCGATCTCGACTGGCTGACGATGGAGCTTTCCGACCGGCGCCCGGGCCTGATCGGCGTGATGGCGGCGAACAACGAGACGGGCGTTATCCAGCCCTGGCGCGAAATCCTGTCCATCTGCCGGAGCTACGACGTACCGTTCTTCACCGACGCCGTCCAATGGATTGGCAAAATGCCGTCCAAAGGGCTGGGCGATTGCGATTTTGTAAGCGGCGCGGCCCACAAGTTCGGCGGCCCGCGCGGCATTGGCTTTTTGAAAATTCCGCACAAAAAGGGCGCGATTACCCCGCTGTTGCTCGGAGGCAAGCAGGAGCGCGGCGTGCGCGCGGGAACGGAAAACGTTGCAACGATTGTCTCGATGCTGGCGGCGCTCGAAATTCGGGAAAAGCAAATCTCGCACAACCAGCATACTTTGCGCGGCGTTTGGCGCGATAATTTTGAGCGCGAACTTTCGCGGTCATTGCCGGAGGCGATCATTGTGGGCGCCAAATCACCGCGCCTGTGGAACACCGTTTCTACACTCATGCCCGAAGGCGACAAACGGCATCTCTGGGTTGTGCGCCTGGACAAGGCCGGCTTTGCGGCCAGCACCGGCTCCGCCTGCACGACCGGCAAAGAGGAGCCGTCCCATGTCCTGGCGGCGATGGGATACAAACCGGCGCAGGCGATTCGCGCGGTGCGTTTCAGCGCCGGGTGGGAAACCACGGAAGCCGATTGGGACGCGCTGGCCAAGGTCATCGTCAAGGTTCACAACGACTTGCACCACGGCCACGCTCACGCCACGGCGTAAAAGCCTGTTAACCACCGCTCACGTGACCGAAAAAACTCGAACCCGGCTAATCATGCTGATTGTTCTGGCGGTGCCGCCGGTGATCTATCTTTGCTCGCTGATTTACAAAGGTTTTTTTGAGAAATGAGGGGATCCCAAGCGTATTCATCGAGACCCTGAACCTGCGAATACATCCAGCGCAGCCGCTGACTGAGTGCCCTGGAGGGGCACACGATAGTAGCCCAGGGCAGAGGGCGAGTCTGCGCCTGTCCGCCGTAGCCTCTGGGCGAAGGCGGAAGCGCGCCGCCCTGGGTGTGTGACGCCTAAAATTCAGCCGTTAATTGCCACGCCGCGCGATGGCGCGAATCCGATGTGCGGCCAAATTCACGAACCTCATCCGGTTCACGCCTGGGGTCCTGGCTTTCGATTGCTCTTGCCACCGAGACACAGAGTCACTTGGGAAAAAACCAGAACATTTTAAAAAAGCTGTAGCCGTACTCGCGTGTGGCGCCGAGCCGCAAATTCAACACGCGCTATCGCGCGGCTTCGCAAATAGCGGCAGCGTTATTGGACTGTTTACCCGGGGTGGCGCTCGCAAACTCGCTTACCCCCGGCTATTTTCCGTTGCCCCTCCGGGGCTTTTAGTAAGCGCCTGCGGCGCGAAAATGGAACGCGCATTCTTTCGCCTCACCAGGAATGTTCTCTCTGTGTCTCTGCGCCTCTGTGGCCAATCAAAAGTTCATGGAGTTTCGATCACTGATAGTTTGAATTCCTCACTTCCCCATAACCATATATTTCCACACGTTGGTAAATTGTGGCAGCAAAGTGGATCCATGCGCCTGTTTCGGCGGCGCGTCGTTGATAAAAATCTGATAATCGCCGTGGATAGGCTCGCCGGGATTGACGGCAAGGGACTCGGGTTTTTGAAGCTGCATGAGGGCCATACAATTCGCGATTTGGTGATGAACGTTATAGGGATCGTTCGTGGACAGAAACGCAAAGTATCGGGAAGATTCTGTCGCTCCGGGCTTCGCCTGCCAGGGAGCGGGCTGGTTAAAATTGTCCAGGTAATCCTGCGGTCCTGAGAAGATCAATACGCGATCCACGCTGAATAATTTACCAATATACGCGGCATGGCCGGTTCCCTGAGAGTGACCGGCGACGATGATCTTGCTCCATGCCGGGCTGCCGTTGGTCAGGAACTCATTCCAGCCTCCCGCGGGGTCATGCGCCGCCAGGTAAACGAGCATTTTTTGGAAACGGTTCAGGATGGAATTGGCGCGGCTGACTTTCACGCGTTCGCTGACCGGCGCTCCGGTCACGATTGCTTCCCGATAATGATCAAAGCTGCTGCGATCAGAGCTGTGCGTCAGCGAGGCGGTCAGGACGTTGTTCTCGTAGTCGAGGCCGATCGCGTGGTAACCCCATTCCGCGAAAATGCTGTCAATCCTCTGGCTGCCGGCCGCTTTTGCGCCGGTTCCCCCGAAAAACAGGAACAACCGATGGCGGGAAACAGCCGCCGGATCATAGACTGCGATGTTCGGGCCGTGAACGGTAGCAATAGCGGGGTCGGTTTGCCCCGGATCCACGCGCAACACTTTGACCTGGGCGTAAAGATCAGACTGTCCGAGGGTGAAAAGAAGGGCAACCGGCAAGCAGGCGAGAATAAAACGGCTGAACATTCAGCGCATCATACCTGAAGTCTGTAAACTGGCAACATTGGCAACATTGTTTAATCCCAATCACTTAACTCGTGTAAACTGGCTACAAAACCGGCTACACAGTGGCAACAACTGGGAACACCCGCCGAAATTCGGGATTAGACGCGAAAGAGGACGGCAGGGTAAGCAGAGACGTGGTCCGTGGTGCGTGGTGCGTCAAGTATTGGCGAAAGAGGAGCGGCGTCCGGGACTTCAGTACTGGCTATGGTTTGCCGGAAACTGAAAACCCGATATTCGTTTACCTAAATGCCCCGTTCGTTTACCAGATTCGTTTACCTGTCTTTTTGCTTATTCCTCAATGAAATCGCGGTTTTTGGTATTTCGTTTACTCATTTCATATTTGGAGGCGACAAGTAAAGCTTGACTCACTGTATCTAATCTGTATATACAGTAGTGAATGGATCAAGAGCGCAGACCTTTTTGGATCGGCCCGATTTCAGCGGCCGCCGAGGGCGCGCTTTACCGCCAGATCATTGACCGGGTAAAACGGGAAATCAGTGAGGGCCGCCTCAAGCCGGATGCGCCACTTCCGTCATTCCGCCAGCTTGCGGAAGATTTACTGGTCAGCGTCATCACCGTCAGACGCGCTTACGAAGAGTTGGAGCGCGAAGGGATTATTTATCGGCGGCAGGGCCTTGGCACATTTGTCTCGAAGAATGGCCACGACCGCAGCCGGGAAGTAAAACTGAATACCGCGCAGGAACTATTTCACGAAGGCGCGCGCGAGGCAACCGAGGCCGGACTGATGCCGCATGAAATTCGCGAACTCGCTGAAAGAGCAATCAAGGACAAAGGAACACCATGAATTCAAACGCCATCGAAATTCGCGGACTGATAAAAAAATATGCGGGATTCCAATTAGGCCCGCTCGATATCACAGTGCCACGCGGGGCCATCTACGGTCTTATCGGACCCAATGGCGCCGGAAAGACGACGGCCATGAATATGATTTTCGGCCTGGGCCGCAATGACGCCGGAGCCATTCGCGTCCTCGCGCTGGACCACCGGGCCGATGAAGTTATGCTCAAACAAATCGCGTCCTATGTCAGTCCCGATTTGAATTTTCAGGTGTGGGGCAATGTGGGAAGAGCGATTCGTTTTGTGCGGGGATTTTATCCGAATTGGGACGATGCCTACTGTACGCAATTGATGCAAATCTTCCAATTAAACGACAAAGACAAGATTGCGGCGCTCTCTTTTGGCGCGAAGACAAAATTGGGTCTGCTGCTGGGCCTGTCACGCCGTCCGGAGGTTTTAATTCTGGACGAGCCGACTACCGGCCTTGACGCCGTTTCGAAGCAGCAAGTCTTTGGCGAATTGCTTAAAACCGTCGAAGACGGCGAACGCACGGTCCTGATTTCGTCACACAATCTGGCCGACATCGAACGTTTTGCCGATCACCTCGGAATGATAAAAAACGGCAAGCTGCTTCTCGAAGGACGGACTGACGAAATCGTGGAACGTTTCCGCCTGGCGGAATTTTTCACGGAAAATGGGACGGCCTTCCCGACCTATGAGGGCTTGACCATTTTAAAGCGCGATCAAAACCGCTGGCGCGCTCTGATTGATCAGCAAACCGGGGTCCAGAATTGGCTTCAAACACGCGGGGCAAAAGATGTGTCATTGACGCGTTTAACGCTGGAAGATTTGTTCATCGCCCTGGCCAAAGAGGAGCGGGCACAATGAAACGCATTATCCTGGATCACCTGGAACGCTGGTATTGGGCATGGTTGCTGTACGGCATAGCCTATTTAATTATCGGCGCGCTTTTTCTTCACGATGGCAAGCTGGTTCAAGAATTAACAATATTTTTTTTGTTCTGGGCTGGAGTTTATCAATTGAATTATGATTTGCAGCAACGTCATCTGGCGGCGCTCGTAACGTTGCCGGTGACATCTGCGCAGATCGGCCGGGCGTGGTGGCTTGTTTCCGTCGGGTTGCCGGCATTGTTGCTGGCGGCCACTTCCGGGGTCGGACTCTATGGTCGCGATTATTTCCAACACACTCCATTTCCAACGGGCCTTTTTGTCGAGAACAGCGTCATCAACACCTGCTATTTGGCAGTTTTTTTCTTTGTTCTCATCGCTTTACCGAATCGGCGCCCGCACGGAGCCAAAGAATATTTTGAAGCCATTGGGTTGGGAGGATTGGCCCTTTGTTTCATGACCGAAACGCTGCGTTTTCAAAAGGCGAAGGCCGATTCGCCGGAGATGATCATTTTTTTCCTGACGGGGACGTTATTTACAATTGGCGGTTGGTTTTCCGCAGGACAACTGGTCATCCGCCGCAAAAGTTTTGGACCACTTCAACCACACACTCACAAAAAAGAACTCACCCGTTCAACTTCAAAAAAGTTCGGAGGCATCCCGTTTTTTATCGCTACAAGGATATTTCAAACAGCGTTGATCACGTTTGTGGTCGATGCTTTTTTGGGCGCGGTTGTGCTCGCCAATGAAGGACGTCCTTTCAATTTCAATTCTGACTTTATTTTCCTCGTGAATGCGAATATCGGGTGCCTGTGCTTTCTCGTCGTCTTGCAAGGCATGCCTTTTCTAAAACAGTTACGCCTCCTCCGAACCCTGCCAATTTCAGCGACAAGATTGGCTGTTCTCTCGGTCGCATTGCCGCTGCTCTTATGCCTGACCGCGTCCATTTGGCCAACGGCCATTGCCATACCCACCGAAGGCATTACCAAGGGCCTGGAAATCCCTGCAACGTTTGCCGCATGCGGAGCATTTCTGACGCTCTGCATACCGATTGCCATCGTTCTTGATTTCAATCAATTAGCCATGTTTGCGGTTTATTTTTCAATGACCTTCGGAATGGCCATGTTCGAATTTTGGTTAATGCCAAAAACGCCACTGCCATTAGGTCTTGCTGCCGCAGGCTTGCTTATCCTGCTGTCTTTCTTTTTTACAAAGAAATGTCTGGAAAACAGCGACAACGCCTACCGAATCTGGCCTAATCCAGCGGGTGCCGGATGGAAGTGAGAATGCGCAATGCCGTCCGGAAACTGGCAACAAAACGGCAACGAAATGGTAACGGCCCGATAACAAATTTCTGGCCAAAAGCGCCGCCAGCGGGTATAAAAAGGGTCGGGAGTTGCGAACTGCGGCAGTCGCGGCCCTGATAAAAACAAGATGGGTCAGCAAATCAATTAAAGTTTACAGAAAAACTATAGTTCATGAATTTGCAGGCGGACGATTATGAAATCATAGCCTTTTTCGGGCTGGTGATGCTTTTCGAATTTGGCGAGCGCGTGTGGCCGGCGCAAAAGCTTGACCGGCTGGCCGATGTCAAACTCGACGTTCTTTCTTTCTCCTTCGCGCTGGCGGTCAA
>JASHPN010000328.1 GCA_030038175.1 Verrucomicrobiia bacterium | reverse complement strand
AGCCAGCCAATACTCACCGAATCCAGTCGCGGAATTGAATGGCCGCCAATGGCCTTTAGGGTTTGAACTATTCCCGCCGCTAATCCGATGCCTACCACTCCGCCGCCCAATGAAACCAGCAAGCTTTCGGTCAGCACTTGACGAAATAACCGGGATCGTTGCGCGCCCAGAGCGCATCTCACCGCGTATTCCTGCTGGCGTTGCAGTCCACGAGCCAGCAGCAAGCCGGCGACGTTAGTGCAGGCAATGAGAAACACCAATGCCACTGCGCCCATCAATGGGAGGAGAATGAGGCGTCCCGCCCGATTCAAAGACGGAATCAACGGCTCTACCCTGGCCGTGATTCCATGATAGTCCGAATCTTGCCTGGCCTCTCGGCTCGCAATCATAGTCAGTTCTGCCTGGGCCTCCGTCAGTGTTGTGCCATCGCGCAGACGGCCAACCATATTGCAGTAACCCTCTTCAGGGTGGGCCAGATTGGGCGGCCAAAGCGGCAGCCAAAATTCAACTTTGGCATTAACGTCGTAGTTGGGCGCTGTTGCATCTGCAAGGGACGGCAGGAAACGCAGGTGGGGCGGCATGATCCCAATGACTGTCAGTGGCTTATGACCGCTGAGGTGAATGACTTTGCCGACGATGTTCGGATCGCCATGGAATTGCCGTTGCCAAAACTCGTAGCCGAGAATTGTCGTTGTGCTCGCTTCATCTTTGGCCGGCGTGTCCGCCTGGGAAAAAGTCCGGCCGAAAAGTGGATTCACGCCTATCACTTTGAAATAGTCAGGCGTGACGTTTAAAATATTAGCGAACTGACTGCCATCATCCCGAATGAAATACCCAAAATCCCATTCATAACCCGCTATCGCTTCAAAGCTGTTGGTTGCCGTTTGCCAATCGAACCACTGGGGGGTGGTGCAATATCTTGCATATGACTGCCCATCTATCCTCGCGGGTTGGATGAGCGCGATTCGATTCGCCTTCGGGTATGGTGGAGGCGTCAGCAACACGCCTTGAACCAGACTAAACACCGCTGACGTTGCTCCAATCCCCAGCGCCAGAGTGAGCACGGCAATTGAGGTAAACCCCGGATTCCGTCGCAGCATTCGCGCGCCGAAACGAATATCTTGCCATATCGCCTCGAAGAAGCTCACGCCCTGCAATTCGCGGCATTCTTCACGGATTGACTGGAAATTGCCGAAGTGTTTCCGTGCCTCTCTCGCCGCCTCTTCTGGAGACGTGCCTTTAGCGATGCTTTCCGCTACGCGTTGATCCAGGTGAAAGCGCAATTCCTCATCAATCTCCTGCTTCAGCGTCCGGTTTTGCCCCAGCGAGCGAAGCCGAATCCAGATGGCGCGGAGTGGATTCATGGTGTTAGTTATGCCGGCTGCAGGACCAGGCTGATAGCGCGGCGAATTCGGTCCCACAGCGCCGTTTCCTCCTCCAATCGCCGCCGCCCGACCCGGGTCAACTCATAGTATTTGGCGCGGCGATTGTTCTCGGATTTCCCCCAATCGGCCCGGATCCAACCCTTTGCCTCCATCCGGTAAAGGGCCGGATAGAGCGAACCCTCTTCCACTACCAACACCTCCTCCGAGCGTTTTTGGATGCGCTGGGCGATGGCATATCCGTGCAACGGTCCGGCGGCAAGCGTCTTCAAAATTAACAAATCCAAGGTGCCCTGAAGCAGTTCAGTTTTGGGCGTGGCCATACTTTTAATAGATATTCTAGGGTAAAAATACAATCACTCACATAGACTGTCAAGGGGAAAACTTGTTTCAAAATTGAATTTCCAACCGTTGCCAGTCGCGCCAGTGCCGATAGACTCTGCGGACGGAACCCCAGGTTTGTTTATGAAGTATCCGTAACAAACAATTGTTCGAGCAGCCTCATGTCGCTGCCAGTGAAATTGCCAGTGATGGTTACCCAAAGTTCACGCCAGTTACCGCTTGTTCACGCTTGTAACCACAATAGAATGTGGTATTTATACAATAGGTAGTGGGAATTTATGTCCGATTCCGACCCTCGCCTCCAGTTCTAACTGCTTGGGCAGCAATGAATTCGGAGACTCGGAAAGCCAATGGCTAACAGTTTGGCTAACGATTTTTGGATTGTTCCAAAATTGTTTCAGTATTCGGGAGGATTCTCCCGCTATTGCCTGACTGCCGGAATCGTCGCCGAGATAGGATGGACGACGCATGAAAATGAAATTGCGTTATCGTCTGTTCCTTCGTCGTAAAAGCGTTTATTACGCTTTCGACGACACCACCAAAACCTTCACCAGCCTCAAGACCAAGGACAAGGCCGAGGCCAATCGCCTGCTCATGGCCATGAACGAGGCTGGCAAGCAGCCTGCCATGAATTTGAGTCTGGCTCGCGTTTATCTCCGCCACAGTGACCCGCTCGTGACCACGCGCACCTGGCAGAACGTGCTGGATGAGATCATCGCCCTCAAGACCGGCCCGACGCAGGCGCGCTGGAAATCCGCCGCCAAGGACAAGGCATTCGACTTGATCCGTGACCGTGTCCTGATTGAAACGCAGGCCGAGCATTTTCTGGCCGTCTTGCGCTCCGGCACGGTTTCGACCAATGCCTTTCTGCGGAAGGTTCACAACTTCGCGCTGGATATGAACTGGCTGCCGGCCATCGTCATTCCGCGCCGGCAATGGCCCGCCATTCATTACAAGGAGAAACGCGCCATCACACTTGAAGAACACCAAAAAATTATCGCCGCCGAGGTGAATCCCGAACGCAAGAGGCTGTATCAATTGTGCTGGCATCTGGGCGCGAGTCAGGGCGACATCGCAAACTTGAACGGCGAGGACGTGGACTGGACTAATGGCACCGTCAGCTTCACCCGGAAGAAAACCGGCGTACCAGTGCTGGTGCATTTGGGCGGAGAGGCGTTGAATTTGTTTAAGGACTTGCCAGGCGAAGGCCCATTGTTTCCGTATTTGTCCCACGTCCGTGCTGGCGACCGGGCCACGGAATTTGCCTCCCGATGCCGCCAGCTTGGGATTAAAGGCGTGACGTTGCACAGTTACCGCTACGCTTGGGCCGAACGCGCGAAAACTGTCGGCTATCCCGAACGGTTCGCGCAGGAGGCATTAGGACACAACAGCAAGGCCGTGCATCGGGCTTACGCGAAACGGGCCTTGATGAAAATTCCGTCGCTCGAAGATTACGAGCAGCGGGCCGCCGTGCAGGGCTACCTGACCAGACCGCTTCCGAGTTCAGGGCCCAGCAAGGAACCCCCCGGAGTGTAGATAATAGATATTTTCCTCAGTGCCTCTGTTGAGTCTGGTTTCCAAAATTCCACAATCTCCAGTTCCCGGCGCTTACGAGCGCCAGCATACTGACTCAAGTCAAGCATGTACGCCTCATAAATCCGGCCTTTTCTACCACTGACAGTGACACGGGAACGAACCAGATGAACCAGCTTCAGGTCGACTAGTTCGTGTATCAGATCGACTTCTACGTGATGTTGCTCTTTATCCAAGAGAAAGCAGTTCGTATTGTTTGTTTCTAGGCAGAACTGACGAACCCTTCGGAACTCATCATCGAGCGGCGAACTGTCATCCAATGTGTCACGTTTGAAATCCTCGCGCTTCGTTGAGTCATACTCGCCCGCAGCTACGTTGACATCTTCGACGCCAACCCTTTCCCCACGTGGTCCGCCACCTCGCTCACGAGCGACCATGACTGAGCGACGGAATATCGAAAGAAAATCTCGAGCAACACCACCGCAAGCCAACACAAGCCGATCCAAGGCACCATCTGTGAGAAAATCATCGAGTTTTCCCACTCGTGAACTAGCAGCGAAGTTCGTAAGGATTTTGGTCAGGAATTCCTTTGCCAGCGCATACTTCTCGAGAGTCAAATCAAGGTCAATTTCATCGGCGTCATCGGCAATTTTCATCCCCATTGGTGGATCACCGTGGACGTACCAGTTTGTTCTATGTCGAATTGTGCCAACCTTCAACCAAAGCCTGTGGTCTTTAGCCAAGCGATGAATGTAGTCAACAACGCGAGCCTGATCCGAGCGGCGAATATGGTACAAGTCGTCCAAAAAGAGAAACGCGTCGCCGCCGGAAAGATCACCCAACTCATTAAAAAGACGCTGAAAGTCAAGAATATGCCGATGGAGGAAATCAGTTTTCGACCGCTTGAATTTCTGCTCGACCTCCTTTTTCTGAGTACGTGAACTCGAACCTCCGGCTGTGCCTTCTGCGGTGACTACGGGTGAAGTTGCGCCAACTTTGATGCTTACTTCACCGCTCGCAGAACTTTCCGCCTCATCAGTAACGCACGTTTCAGTGTCATCATTTTGGTGAAGCTCAGCCTCCAGAGCGCAAATCTGGACCCTGAACTGCTCAGAAAGCCGGGCTGATTTCTCCCGGTTAAACGATGGCCGCTTTGGAGATGTGCCAAACATCTTTTGCCAGAATGTCGTTCGCGTTGAAGGATGGATTGCGGCAGAATCGATCCACTTCCTGAATTCCACGAAAGTCGAGATCAGCACGCTCAGAAGAACATCTGGATAACTATGGCCCTTGAAAGCTTCGAGGTTCACATATGCCATCGGTCGCCGGTCAACTGTGAGGTCGGCTGCGGCCTTTCGCAGCAGGCTTGACTTTCCGGAGCCCCGGCGGCCAAACACAATGTGATGTCGTCTATTGGTTGTACGTTGCAATGTACCAGGTGCAGGTTCAACAAAATGCTTGACGCCCTCTTCCGTGGACCTAGCCGCCTCCTCCACTAGGGTCAGAAGGCTGGTCATCTCGGCCGTATCTAGGACACCTGTCATGGTAGTTTTTCGTATATGCCGATAGTCTGCTGCCGCTGGTTCAATATCAGACTTAACTTTCTTTAGCAATCCCTCAAACACGACCGGCTTCCCGTTCATTGCTCCTCTGCCGTTTGTTCATCTCCTGAATCTGCCTTTCCACGATGCGAATGGCCTTGTCGAGCCACTCCGGGTCGCAACTCATCCGCTCAATTTCGACGGTCGCAAACCATTTGCGGGCGTTCTGCGCTGGCTTTCCCAGCGGCTTGAGATGTCCAACCCTCACCAAGAACGGCAAATAGTAATTCGGCCAGCCGAATATAGAGGCTGCCTCTTCCATGCCCACACACGCAGGCCGATTCCCATAATGTTGTTTGTCCGTGTTCATCTTCCAGTCAGCAGCAGCATTTACTTATCACCGCGCCGCATAACATGCAGCAACGCTCTGGTGCCGGATGTCCCAATCGCACTTCGTCGTCGTAAGCAATGACCGCCGGATGCAACGAGGTGTAAAACTGTTGCTCGGCTTCCGACAGGGCCAACCGCTCTGACGCTCTCAGCGCCAACCAGCATTTGGCCATGAACTCGTTTGTGAACCTGTTTTGCATCTGGGCATAGTTTATCTTCAAGCGAGCCACCACACCCCGCCGCGCTCCGCGCGGCGGGGTGCAGGTGGCACCGCGTTGCATCGTTTCACAGTCGGCAGATATGCCGCAGCCTGGCAGCGCGCTATGGCCCTTCTCTTGATGTGTACGGCCCCGTCTGGGGCTGGCATCAGCCGGTCAAGAGTTAAGAGGCGTGTGAACCGTTATCGCCGGTCCAGTGACGCTCTCAGAAGGAGGCGCTTCGCTTACTCCGCTTTGCACTGTGCTCGACGCCGTGTCTGTCCCCCTCATCTCGCGCCCGCCCACCCCGCGCCAGCCGGAACGATTCCGGTTGCCCAGGTATCGGCAGACACTCTCGGACAGCGTCACGTCGCACGAACCGCCAAACTTTGACAGTTCGTGATAGTCTCCGGCCCAACGTTTGGCCGTTGACTCGGTCAAGCCGCTCCCCTTCAAAATATAATCCAGTCCATCGAGTGAAGAATCATACTTGCTGACTCGCGCCATCCCGCCGCCCAGACTCTCCCATTGAGACATCAGGGCCAGGCAGTTGCGCGGACCGGCAGAAGGGGGCAGCCCCGCGATTACCGCATGAAGGTGCAACCGCGCCGTGGACTCGCCACGTTCACGCCGGAGGCACCAAAGTATTTCTGAATAATGCACCCCGAAACTCCGCGCCTGGATTCGCGCCAAGGCGACGAACATTTGCGGGCCAAACCTCAGGCAATGCTTCTCGCTTCTGAATGAGAAGGAACAGAAGTATTGCCAGTTGACCGTAGCCAGGGCGTGGAGTTCCGGATTGTGCATAACCGTAGTTCCTATTTACCGACCAATCCCGCGATTTTGCCCCGACCACGGAGACGACCGCCAAACGGCAGCAATTCCCGAATTCCCAGGTTGATCATCTTGTCCTGGAGCTTTCCGGCGTAAGCGGGCTTTTCTTCATCGCTCAGGGCATATTCAATCGGTTGCGCCAATCGCTCGCCCGTTTCGCTCATGTCCATGACGGTGATGATTTGTTGTTTGACGAGGCCTTTTTTCCCGGTGTACTCATCCGGGCGGTCACTCATAACTAATGCTTTAATGGTCATATGACTTTTACATTTCAATCGGCGTTAATATTGTTCCCGGTTCGTTGCCGACGGCGAACGGAAAAACCATCCGTCACCAATAAACGATGAATTGCTTCGACCGTCTCGGATAGACTTGCAAAAAGCGCGCTTTTTGAGACACATGTGTCCCACATGCCAAACAAGAAAAATAAGAAAAGTGATTTGACCATCGTTCGGGAGGCGCTTGGCCTCACTCAATCCCAATTTGCCGAACGGCTAGGAGTGTCAGCGTCCATGATTAAAAAGGTCGAAGAGGGGAAACGACCGTTAAGCCCGGATTTAAGTGCGCGCATTTTTGCCGAAACCGGTCTTATATTTGTCAACAAAGGTGTGGCGGATGAAGCTTGGACGAATAAAACATTCTCGTATACAAAGGATGACCGGGAAACATGGATGAAGGAAATCCAGTTCAATCAAAAGGCCGCTGAAGCTGCCGCCCGATTAGTGTCAAAAACCGTCGAGCTAATGCTAGTTGCGGCAGCGCGGCCTGGCCTCCAAAAATCGTACCAAGTTTGGAACGCAATATTTCAGGCGCTGGAGCGCGTCAAGAATGAATTTCACATGGAAAAACATATTGAGGCGGAGATGCGCGACCGCCACATGACCGAAACCGGACGGTTTACGGTTCGGGAATTGCGGGCCAACCCGCCTTTGGCCCGGCTCTGGAATTTCCGGGATGACCCGAAACTGAAAGATGATCAGGCTCTTTTGTTGGAAAAAACAGTCGGCAGGTTGCCTATCAAAGAGTTGTTTAACATTTGTTGGCAGCATCGGGAATTATTGTCCGAAATCGTAAGAACTAAAGAATCCGATTTGACCGATGAACAAAAATTGAAGATGGAGCAAGCGTTACAAAGCATTGACAAACAAATGGATCACGAGACCGAGAAATTCATTGGACATACAATCTGACGATAATCTGACCAAACCTGCCTGTCTCCATTCCGCCCCGGCCTGGGCTCCGCTCCGCTTGTGTGCTCGTCCCGTCGCGCTTGATTGCCCCGCCCCCAAACCAGACTTCCGGGCAGTTACATTTGATACTTCAAAAATCCGGAAGACTGATTTGCCCCAAATGCCCCGCGCGACCGGACTGCGCCACCGCTGCGCTCCGCTCATGCCATCGCTCCATTCCGCCAGCCAGGTTCCGTCACTTCGCCGGATTGATCAGCCCGACCAAAGCGTCATAGCTTCGCCGCGATAACGAGTCCCGAAGCCAATGCCGCTTTCGTCATGCAGGGCTTCGCAGGTTCGGATGTCTCCAAGGTTACCAACCTCACTCTTTTGACCTGAAAAGTGCGTGACGATGGCGTATAAAATCAAGAAAAAGCCAACCGCCCCGAGAACAGGCATGGGGAAACATGGTTCTCGTACGCTATGCCGACGATTTTGTGATGGATTTCAAGCATCGTGAGGAAGCCGAGCTGCTGACCTATCTTCTGAACAAAGAAACCTCTAAAAATGCCAAGTGAAGAGTCCGTTGAGGCGAGTGCCACTTGTCCTGTTGGCTACGTCCGTCTCGAAATACAAGTTTAGGCAAAAAAGCATGTTTTTATTGATCACAAAAGCGGCTCCTGGGCCTATTCCCAAAACCCGCTCCTCTGTGCCCGCTGCGGAAACGCCATTAATTTTGTCTTCCGTAAACTGTTTCAGGAAGTAGCTGTTGACACCGCCATAAATTCGCTGGGCGTAAAGATTGTAAGCCACGTCAAAATTGAAATGAACAGCTTGTCCGGCTTGCACTCGCGCACCGGGCGGATAAAATAGGGGGTCCGGTTCCCTGTTCACGCCGTTCCACAAATAGTGAAGCCGCCATGACACAACAACATCACTGCCCAGAAACAGCGTTCCTGCCCAATATGGGTTCAGTGCGAGCGCGTTGTTGCCTGGGTTGAGCGCGAACTGGTGGCTATAATTGCCGGTGGGCACGATCACATCAAATTCAAGCCTCTGCATAAAAAAGGGGTTCGTGCCGTACATAATTGGATCGAATTGTATGGCCGGTCCAAGAATCAAGTTTCCAAGCACGCCGCCGTTGGCATTAAAAGGTGTGTTTGCTGGAGATGGGTTAAGGCTGACCACTGGCAACACGACATCCACCCCAAAGTGGCCTCCCAAAATCGAGGGCTTGTCGAGTAAATATAGCAATTGCGTCAGGCTTATATAAGCATCCAGTTTCGGCGCGCCAGGTATCGCATTTCCACGGTCGTCGTTGAAACGATTTGCCGAATACCACTGCGCGTACTGGTTGAAGTAAAAGCCATAACTAGCGTTCGTTCCAGTCAGAAACACCATGCCGTCAAAAAAGGAAGTCGCACCAAGATTCAACACCGTTGGTTCATTGAAACCCCAAGACGATTCAGCCGAGATAAGGAAAGTCGCCAAAAACGGGAGCATCAGCTTCCTGAGAGGATAATAATTCATATGCATCGGCCTTTGTGGCTAAACTGGCTTCGAGATTGCTTTTAACAGCTTCTCAATTACAAGACTCGGCACATCCAAAAGAATGGGGTCATTTTTGCCATCGCGCCCAATCCAGGTCATCGTGTGTTTTCCGTGCGCCAGCTTGCGGACGATTTGATTGTTTTCCAGAAGAAAATAATCAAACGTCAAATCTACTCCACTGCGGTAAATCGCGGCCACATCCATTGTGACGAGAATGCGGTCGAAAGGCATAGCCTCGCTCAGGTGGTCAATCGAGCACGAGAGGCAGACCCATTCACCGTCGCGACCCGAATTACGGAAACAGTTTGGGGTAAGTTGATGGAAATAGAGGTCGCGCACACGAGCCATCCATTCGCCATAGTTCGCAAAGTAAATGTTTCCCACCCAGTTCGAATTCTCCGTGGTGGTGAGGATTTCATGACTAAACAGTGCGGTCTTGTTGTTCGCCAGACTCGTTCCTTGCCAGAGGAGCGGGCCAAGTTGCAAATGCTCATATCCGCAGGGCAACCGTTCCAACGGTTTTACCGAAGCGTCCTGTGCAGGTAGCATTTCCTCGAAGAATTCTTGCAAAGCCTTGGGCATGGAATCCAGTCGTCCCAATCCATGTCCAAGGATTCGAACCCATGAAAATCCCATTTCAGAAAGCGCGACTCTCCTTATTTTACCGTTGGCGGCAATAGCCCTCCACTCGCATTTTAGTAACCAGAGCAAGTCCTGGGGTGACCGCTCCTGCCATATTTTTCCCTCTACGGTGTCGGCGGGAGATAGTTCACCAAGTACGGTGAGCCGATAGTGATTCGTCGCCATTCCCCAATCTCCCGAACTAAGAAAATCGCGTAGTTGGGGGAAAACTCCAGTAGCACCATCCTCCCTGAGTTCGGCCATCCATGCAGCATAGCGCACAAAATCAACGTTTTTGCTTGGTGTTTGACAATCCCTGAAGAGCACTGGAAAGCGCTTGGTGAACAAAAGTTGTTC
>JASHPN010000327.1 GCA_030038175.1 Verrucomicrobiia bacterium | reverse complement strand
TCACAAGGTTGTTGCTATGCAGGTCGATTCCTGCCATAAGTTCTTTTGTCATATTGTTTCCTTTCGGTTTTGCGTTGTTGTTTCTTCGAACAAACAAGATAACGCATCGCCGGAAGGAAACGCTTCCTTCAGCAGCCACCTTTAATGTTTATCAGTCCTAGAATTATGACATCGCCCAAATGTCTCGGGAATTGACTGGGGCCATGTATCATGTGATGAGTCGGGGAGACCAGCGCGAGAGCGACGGGCGAAAATGGACGATTGAAGATCGAGGGAATTGCTTCTTTGCGCCTTCGCGCCTTTGTTGTTCAAATGATCACCCTCCGCCCATGGCACACGAGAAACTTGCCACATTTCGTTCACACCCGTTCAGCGAACGACCGCACGTCACAACCACCTATTGTCAAGCGACTTACCATTCTCAAAACACCGAAAAAAAGCTTCGTTTACTTCGTTCACAGCCTATACCCAAATGAAATGTGCGCGGCCATTGTCTTATAGTTAAAAGGGTCAGTCCTAGAATTATGACATCGCCCAAATGTCTCGGGAATTGACTGGGGCCATGTATCATGTGATGAGTCGGGGAGACCAGCGCGAGAGCGACGGGCGAAAATGGACGATTGAAGATTGAGGGAATTGCTTCTTTCCGCCTTCGCGCCTTTGTTGTTCAAACGATCACCCCTCCGCCCAAGGCACACGAGAAAGTTGCCACATTTCGTTCACACCCCTTCGCCGAACGACCGCACGTCACAACTGCCTGTTATCAAGCGACTTACCATACTCAAAACACCGAAAAAAAGCTTCGTTTACTTCGTTCACAGCCTATACCCAAATGAAATGTGCGCGGCCATCCTCTTATAGGATCGGCGTCCTCGCCGGTGCGGGGGACGGGTTAATTGTCCGAATCGCCGGGTTTGTCAGGCCTCGGTCTCAACCAAAGATTGTCCGATCGTCCCTGTCGGGACGAATTTTCTCTTTTGGCCAGTGTTCCAGACACTCCGTGTCTGGCTACTTTCCCTGCGTCGCTTCGCGACATTCGATATGGATCTGATTCAACGTTTGTGTTTGAGTCGCGCAGTATATTTTGGAAAAATTATTGGCGGAATTCGTGACGATCGTTGGTTATTTTATGACAATAAAAGCTCAATTTGGGGCGGGTGTCGTGGCTGCGGCAGGTGTTGTTTTGGCGCTGGCGGGCAGCCGGGCTAACGCCGGCGAAGTCACGTTGGAAGACGATTCGCTGCGGGTTTCGTTTGATTCGGATTCCGGCGCGTTGACGCGGATGGAGGACAAATTGTCCAATTGGACGGTCGAACGGCGTCCGGATTTGGGCGCTTCCTTTCGTTTGTATGCTCCGTTGCCGAACCGCCGGTACAATCCGGTTTTCGGCGAAAGGCAACATGCGGCGGAAGTCAAAAAGGTGTCCGATGATCAAGTGGAGTTGCGGTGGACGAATTTAATCAGCGAGAATGGCGGGGTGTTGCCGATGTCTTTGACCGCCGAGGTGACCTTGAGCAAAGGAGTTTTGACGTTTGCCGCGACGCTGCAAAATGGTTCGCCGCTGCCGGTTGAAACGATTGAGTACCCGTGCTTTGGGGATTTGAATCCGCCCGCGCGCGATTCGTCGCTGACGGCCGATACGACGAAGAGCGGGCAATTGCAGCCGGACGAACTGTATCCGCATTTTCATAATGAGAAAGGATATTGGGGAGTGACTTACCCAACGAAGATGCTGGAACCGCAGGGACGGAGTTTTTGCCTGATCCAATCCCCCGATGAAGGGCTTTATGCCGGGACGGCGCATCAGCCGGATTATCGGGTGCAATATATTTTTGAGCAGCATCCCGGCGTGGTTTCGGGTGTGACGGCGCTGGTGCCGCCGGAGGATGAGATTTCCGGCTGGCCGGTCTATCTGGATTTTCGGGTGTGTCATTTTGTTTTTATGAGGCCGCATTCGACGAAAATTTTGGATCCGGTGGTTTTGCATTTTTATCGGGGTGAATGGCATAATGCGACGCGGGAATGATATTCTTTTTCCATGAACCGGACGGAGCGCGGCTGTGTCCCGCTCGGAGCGGGACCAGCCGCACACTCGACTTTTCAACACGCTGCGGCTGGCGCCCCTTTACCCCCCACAGCCGCGCTCCGGGCGCTCCAGTTCATAGTTCCAAAGCTTTTCGAAAATATGAAAATTGCACCAGTGGTTCTGTTGATTTTAACGACGCTGTTTGGTTTTCCCGCGTTTGGGCGCGAGGTCACGTTGAAGGACAAGTCGGTGACCGTGGCGTTTGACCCGGATTCCGGCGCGCTGACGCGGCTGGAGAGCAAATCGCCGCCATGGAAGATCCAGGGCCGTCCGGGCTTGGGCGCATCGTTCTGGCTGAATGCGCAGACGGCGGACCGGCAGAATTACGGTTTGCAAAACAATATTGTATTGGGCCGGAAACAGCATGCGGCGCAAGTCAAAAAAATTTCATCTCACCAGGTCCGGCTGCAATGGAGGAATTTAGTCACGGAAAACGGAGACACGCTGCCGATCACACTCACCGCCGTTGTTTCTCTGACGAATGGCGCGCTGACATTTGCGGCAATCGTAAAAAACGATTCGCCGCTGATGGTTTCACAAATTGAGTATCCGTGTATTGGCGACCTCATGCCGCCGATGGCCAACGATACCTTGTGGGGCCAACACACTTTTTATGGGGACTTGAAGCATGACGACATTTCACGGGGAAGCACCACCATTATGTCCAGGCAGAGTCTCTTTTGCCTGATTCAATCCACCAACGCGGGCGTCTATGTGGAGATGGATGACCCCACACAGCCGTATTTGTTGAATTATGTTCTTGAGCATCATGGTTTTGCGAACGATGCGGAAAATCCGGTTCGGTTGGAATTTCATACGACGCATTATGCCTATGTGCATCCGCATACTTCGGCGGCATTGGTTCCGGTGGTGATGTGTTGCTACGCCGGGGACTTTCACGCGGGGCTGGATTGTTACCGGAACTGGCGCGTCACTTGGTATAAGGAACCGCGTCTGCCGGACTGGGCGAGGCAAGTGCATTCGTGGACAATGATTCGAATGACCACGCCGGAACAGGATTACGGACTGCCTTACACCAATTTTGTGCAGTATGGGCGCGAGTGGGCGGCCGTTGGCGTCCGCGCCGTTCAGGTGGTGGGTTGGAACATCGGAGGCCAGGATGCCGACGATCCGTCCCAGGACACCGATCCGGGGCTGGGAACGTGGCAGGAATTTCACGATGCCATTGCCCAGGTGCAGGCAATGGGGGTGAAGGTCATTTTGTTCGGCAAATTGAACTGGGCGGATTTAACCACGTCATGGTATTCAAACGA
>JASHPN010000326.1 GCA_030038175.1 Verrucomicrobiia bacterium | reverse complement strand
CTTCCCTTCTTCCATTCTTTTGGTTTCACCGGCACGCTCTGCCTGCCGGCGATCCTCGGCGTGCGGGCCGTTTATCATCCCAATCCGCTGGATGCCAAAGCCATCGGCCAGCTCGTGAACCACCATGCGCTGACCTTTCTTCTGGCCACGCCGACTTTTTTGCAATTTTACATTCGGGGCTGTTCGGCCGAGGCCTTTGGCAGCCTGCGCATCGTCATGACCGGCGCCGAAAAATTGCCGGAGCGCGTGGCCGCGGCTTTCGAGGAACATTTTGGGATTCGGCCATTGGAAGGATACGGTTGCTCTGAATGTTCACCGGTCGTTGCCGTGAACACACAGGACTTTCGCGCCGCCGGCTTCCGCCAGGTGGGAGCCAAGCGCGGGACCATCGGCCATCCGCTGCCCGGCGTCTCGGTGCGTCTCGTGGACCCGGAAACCACGGCGCCCATTCCGAATGGCCAGCCCGGCCTGATGCTTGTGCGCGGTCCTAATGTCATGCAGGGCTATCTCGGCCAGCCTGAAAAAACTGCCGAAGTCCTCCGCGACGGCTGGTACGTCACCGGCGATATTGCGGCCCAGGACGAGGACGGGTTCCTGCAAATCACCGATCGCCTGTCCCGCTTCAGCAAAATTGGCGGCGAAATGGTTCCCCACATCAAAGTGGAGGAGAAACTTCACGAGATTGCCGCCGCGACGGAACAGACCTTCGTGGTTGTGGGTTTGCCCGACCCAAAGAAGGGCGAGCGCCTGGTCGTGCTCCATCGCGTGCCGGACGACCAATTGCCCGCGTGCCTTGAGAAACTGAACCAAAGCGATCTGCCCAACATTTGGAAACCTCGTCCGGACCAATTTTACAAAATTGAGAAATTTCCCTATCTCGGCACCGGCAAACTGGATTTGCGTGACGTCAAAATTCAGGCCGAAAAACTGTCATCCGCGCAATAATTTTCGCGGAGCGCGGCTGTGTCCCGTCTGCGGGACCAACCGCAGCAGTGGGGCAGACCTGGGACATCCGAAAACCTTGCGACGATCTGATTTTACCGCACTGCGACGGATCCCGCCGTGTGGGACACAGCCGCGCTCCGGCGGAGCGCGGCCGCCTGCCCCGCCGCTGCAAGTCCCGATGTTTTTTATCGGGATCGCCTTTGGCGAAGAAGGGTGTCGAAACAACCGTGGGGTAATTCACCCGGAGATCCGGGCCCGAAAGATACGTATTTGGAAGTCTGCCGTCGTACGCTATAATGAGCGTATGAAGACTCTGACGATCACAGAAGGCCGCGGGCGCCTCGGTTATTGGCTGAAAAAGGCTGCCCGGGGCGAGGACATCGGTTTCATGTTCGAAGGCAAGGTAGTGGCATTGCGCCCGGTGGAAGTGATTTCCGCGGATTACGCCCTTCAGGAATATGGTTTGACCGGGGAAGAAATGGCTGCGGCTGAAAAACGCATTCATGCCGGCCTAAGAAAGGCCCGCACACGGGGCGAGATTACGCCATTCACCGGGAGCAAAAATGATTTCCGTTGAACTGTCGGGGCGCTTTAAAAAAATCGTTCGGGACGCCGGCCGGGAAGATGAAGTATCAGCGGCCTTAAGGCGGGTGACCGGGCTGACCGCTCGTAATACTGAAATCGTCGCCCAATCGGCGGATTTTTCCGGGCGGCTGGAAGCGCGCCCTCTACGTCAGGCGCGGAGGCCCGACGCTACGGTGCGGTTCATCGAGAGCCTCCCTGCGTTGGTTGCGCCGGCCCGAAATTCATGGTCCGTGTTCCGGGAAAGTTGCGCGAAATGACGGCGGTTGCGGAAAAAGGCGCAGTCAATAGCAGAACCGGAAACGAAGACGCGCCCGTGGGCATAAATTCTATCTGGATCGTTTTTGGTCCATTTGGGAAGTACTCGCCAACAATCGCCGCTTCGTCCGGCGATGAAATCGTGCTGCCGTTCGATGGGATGGCGAACACTCCGCCCGGCAGTATGCCGGGGGCGGCGGCGACCGCACCGCACCAGGAGCCGCCCTGGGGGCTGGCGAGCAGCGCCAGCGCACGGCCATCGCCGAACGCCAGATTCAAATGAATCGTATAAAAGACCCCGTAGTTGCCATTGTCTCTGGCCGCGGCGGGAGGGGAAATGGCCTCGTCGTAACCCGTTGCATAGGTGTCGCCGTGTCCAGCCAGGGGGAACTGCCGGATGCCCGCCATGGTATCAACCACGGCGCCAACGCTGGTATCGTAGGTCTTGTTACAATTCGGGAAGGTTCCACGGTCGTGGATGTCTCGTGGCAGTAGTGCCAGCTTTGGAGCGGTCGTAATCGGATTGTCCCGTGGTTCCATCGCGCAAATGGTCACTGTATGCGCCTGACTGAACGTATAATCCCAAATGCCGTTGATCAGGGCGCCATTCGCAACGTCAACGGAATCGAAATTCGTGTCCAGGCGGGCGATTCGTCCAGGCGGCACTTTAATGGTTGCCATTGTGCGGTTGGTCAGCCAGCGATAGAAAGCGGATTCTCCCACCAGCGCATAATTGCCACTGGGTCCGGCGATTCCGGCCTGACGGACGGTCAAAATGGCCATAGAACGTCCGGCATTTTTGATGAGGACACTGAATTTCATTGGCCCTGACGGGTTATTGTTCACGTGATATGCAAAAATACGGTTGGGATTCGAACCGGTGGCGGGCAAATGGGTGTCCTGGTAGAGGATTCCAGGACGGGTCGGGCTTTCTGGAGAGTCGGAGAAAATCAATTTGCCTCCCGTCCACGTCTGCGACATGGGTATGAACGGACAGGAACGCGGGTCCACACCGCAAAGATCAACTACGGCCCCCTGTCCGTTTGTCTTCAAAAGAATTTGCAATGCGGCCGGGGTCGCAATTCCGGTGTCCGGCGGGCGATTGCCGCCGACGGCCGCCACCGGAAACAGGCAAATGGTCACAGCAACGATGGCGGCGGCGGCTTCCATGTCATTCTTTCAAATAGCCGGTCCTTTTCAGGACTGTGCGCCAGTAATCCGCGGTTCGGTCGAGGGCGGTTTTAGGCGTAATGCGGCCGGCAACCGCCTGCGAGATTTGATCATCCAGGTAATCACAAAGTTCCTGTGACGGCGGGATGCGAAAACGCGGGATCCCGCTTTCCAGGCCTTCCCGGACCTGCGGCAAATAAAATACTCTTTCGCGGCACTCCGCGTCCTGATACGTGGAGATGCGCGGCGAACCTTTGCCGTCATCCAAAAGCAGCGCCTTGGTGTTCTGATTGTTAACGTAAAAACTGGCCCATTTGAAGGCCGCATCAGAGTCGGGACCGGCCGGGTTTATCCCGAGCGACCACGCGCTGACCTGCGGCCTTTCTCCGGGGATGACCGCCGCGGCGACTTTGCCGGAGACCTGGCAAAGATTGGTATCCTGCATCTGCTCCCACGTCAGGCTTGGCCACGCCAGATACATCGCGCCCCAGCCCTGGAGAAAAAGCGCATTGGCTTTTTCAATTCCCAGCGTCTGCGAATTGGGCGGCGCATAACGAAACATTTGGACGAATAACTCCAGGCTCTTTACCCCGATGTCCGAATTCAAGGTGGGCCGCCATTGGTCGTCCACCAACTGTCCGCCCATGCCGAAAAAAACACCCGACCAGAGTGTAAAGTTCTGTTCCTTCAGTCCCATGATGATGTTGCCATAAAGGGAGCCTGAGTTGAAGAATCGGGCCAGTTGCAAATAATCATCCCAGGTTTTCGGGGGCAACAACTTCCGGCCCGTCAGACGTTCATATTCCGCCGACCGGGCGGCGAACACATCGGTCCGATAAAGCAGAGTGATGGCATCGCTCGCCATCGGCAGCCCGCGGGTTTTGCCATCGAGTTCGCCGCAGGATTGTCGAATTTGCGGAATGAAATCCCGCAGGTCGGAAGCGCTGGAGTTGATCAGGTGGTCAAGGGGAAGCAAGTGCGGCAGGATTTCGCCGTCCCATTGCTGCGCCACCTGCATGACGTCGAAATCATGGCCGCCATTCAACAGCTCGGTCAGCTCCTTTTCGTGAAGGGTTAAATACGGAGCCGATATGATCCGTACGCGAATCCCGGTTTCACGCTGAAATTCCGCCGCCAGCGTGCGCGCGGAATCGGCATATACTCCGCTCATGTAAATGGCGGTGATTTCCCTCGGCTCGGGATGGCACCCGGCCAGCGCCAGAACGACGACCGCACCCAGGGCGATTCGTTGAAACAACCTCAGCCTGGTGAACGGTTTTTGCCTGGGTTTTACCGCGGACATTTTGGCCTTAAAGCAGTTTCTCTGTCAGAGCTTTGGCCACGGCCCCGCCTCGCGTATGAACATGCAGCTTGCTGTAAATGCTCCGCAGGTGGTTGTCCACGGTGTGATAGCTCAGGGCCAAACGGTCGGCGATTTCCTTTTTGATCAAACCGCGGCTCATGAGCTCTAATATCTGGGTTTCCCGGGCGGACAGGCCATAGTCGCGCCGGGCGGGTTCGTTGAGGCGGGTAAACATTCCGAGCACCATGCGCGCGACTCGCGGATTCATCGGCGCGCCGCCATCCAGGACTTCGCGGATCGCGTTGATGATGGCCTGGTCGTCGGCGGTCTTGAGCAAATAACCGGAGGCGCCGGCGCAAATGGCATTGAAGACTTTTTCATGATCGTCATAGACGGTCAGCATGACGATATAAGTGTCGGGCGCCCGCGTTTTGATTTCGCGGATGCCTTGAATGCCGTTCATGCGCGGAAGTCCCACGTCGAGCAGGACGACGCTCGGGGCGGGCCCGCGTTCCAGCGCGGACACGGCTTCTTCGCAGGTCGAAAAAGAATGCTCGCACGACATGGTGGCCGTGCGATTGATCACGCGGGCCACCATGCGGCGGCAATCCTCGTGGTCTTCAATGACCCAAACCGTTGTCCGGGTTGTTGGCGTCGTCTCTTTCATAAAATATCTGTCTCCATTTTCTTCTCCACCACGGCCCTTCGGCAAGTTTGGGAATGGCCAGCGTGACGGTGGTGCCCTTCCCCGGCTGGCTCTCGAGGGCGACGGTCGCATGGATTTTCTCCGCCCGCCGGCGCAAATTCGGGAGGCCATTTCCGGCGGCTGAGGCCGAAACATCGAAACCGGCGCCGTTGTCACTGACAATTAAATGCCACTGGTCGGGCAGTTCAACCAGGGTAATCCCCACGGCGGAAGCCCGCGCGTGCTTGGCGACGTTCGTGAGAATTTCCTTATACATGAGAAAGACATTTTCGCGGAAACCCAGCGTCAGCCGGCGCGATAACTTCAGGCCTTCACCGCGCAGCTGGAACTCGGTGCCGCGCAACATCGTATCGGCAAAATCGGTCATGCGCTGCATCAGGTCCTGCACCGTATCGAAAGCCGGGTTGATAATCCATACGATATCACGAATGGCATTGGACGTCTGTTGGGCGATGCGATGGATTTCTCCGGCGTCGCGCCGTTCTTCGTCTCCCATTTTGCCGTGCTTCCTGAGCATCTGGCTGAGCAGCGTAACGCTCCAAAGGCTCGAGCCCACTTCGTCGTGAAGATCGCCGGCGATGCGCATGCGCAATCTTTCCAGTTCGCGCAATCGGGTTTGCCGCTGGCGCAGGAGGCCAAAAACCAGCGCCGCGAGCATCCCCGGGGCCAGGAGTTTGAACCATCGAGTCTGCCACCAGAAAGGGGCGACCACCACCGCCACGCTGTCCCCGATGGGGCTCCATACGCCGTCGTTATTGCACGCGATCACGCGAAAGCGATATCGGCCGGGCGGCACCTGGGTATAATTGGCCGTTCGTTTGTCGCTCATGTTGATCCAGTTCCGGTCAAAACCCTCGAGCTGGCAGCGAAATCGCACCTTTTCCGGAACGGCCAAACTCAACCCGGCATATTGAAACTGAATGCGGTCAATCCCGGCGCGAACGCGGACCGGGTCAGCCGGCGGTAGCGGAACGTCATCCATGAATACCTGTTCCAGGACCGCCGTCGGCGGCATTAAATTCCAGCGGATGTCCGCCGGGTCAAAGCAAATCAAACCCCGGCTCGTCGCGAACCGGATCTTTCCATCGCCCGCGTCACCGTCGGCTTTCGTAATTTGTGGCCCAGGGACGCATTGCCACGAGGGCAAGCCATCCTCTTCGCCGTATGGCACGGCGTCAATGAACTGGCCGCGGCCTTCCGCATAATCGCGCAATTGGGATTTGCGGAGGCGATAAATGCCGCTGTTGCAACCCACCCAAAGATTTCCAAAGTTATCTTCCTGCAACTGGCAGATGCCATCGTCAGGCAAGCCGTCCGGTTTCGAAAAAATGGCCAACTGCTGGCCCGCCAACCGTGCCAGCCCGCCATCCGTGCCGGCCCAAAGCACGTGTTCCCGGTCCAGCAGAAGCGCATGGATATTATTCGTGGGCATGCCGCTCCCGCCGATAACGGTGGAAAATATCCCGTTCGACATGCAAAAAAGACCATCGCCGGTGGTGCCGATCCAAAGGCGTCCGCTTTCATCCCCCGTGATCACGCCGGCGTAATTCCCGGTCAATCCCCAGGGCGTCAGAAAACGAACGATGCGCCCATCTTGCACGCAATTCAGGCCGCCATTGCGGGTCCCCAGCCAGACTTCTCTACGGCCGACATAGATGGACTCCACGTCATTGTCCGACAGGCCGTCCAATTCATCCCAGTGCTCAAATCGTCCGTTCTGCCAGTGGTACAATCCGTCATCCAATGTTCCAATCCAAACTCCGGAACTTTGATTTCCCGACACCACCCGCACCTGCGCTCCCGGGGGGAAAAAATTGTTTGTCACCATGCGGTTGGATAACTGGCAGCCGAGCGCGCCGGAAACCGTCGAAAACCAGATTTCATTTGACGACAAAACCGCCAACGAAAAAACTTCCTGGTCCTTTAGACCAATGGGAGAAGTGAGGCTGAATTCACTCTGCTTGAGGCGATATAATCCGTCGCCGCGCGTGCCCACCCATAAGCCATGTTCGCGATCTTCGCAGAAAGCGGATATGGCCGAAGGGAAATGAGCGATCACCGCCGATGGGCGCCCCGGGTTGCCACCGGCCAGTTCTTCCAAATCTCCGTTGGCTGTCCCAAGCCAAATTTTTTGGGCGCGAGAAATCGTAAAAGCCGTCACGCTCCCCTGATAGGGATGGAGCAGGTCCGGGACGGATTCGCGCAGGCGGATTTCCCATAACCCGGCCGCGTTTGCCAGCCACAAATTGCCTCGCCCATCCCTCTGCAATTCGCGGATTTCATCCGCGGGCAGCCCGCTCACCGGGTTAAATAACCGGAATTTGACCCCGGCAAATTCCGCCAGCCCTTTTCCGGTGGCAAAAATCAATCGGTTTTGCACGGTCGCAATCGCATTGATTTGATCGTCGGGCAGGCCTTCGAGGGTAAAGAACGATGTGAACCGTCCCTGTTCCAGCCGGTTTAAGCCGGCATCCGTTCCCGCCCAGAGATGCCCGGCGGCATCCTCGGCCGCGCAGAGGATTCGTTCGGAAGAAAGCCCGTCCTTTTCCCCAAACACGGAGAGATGGCCATGGTCAAAGCAAGTCAAGCCTCGCTCGGTTTCCACCCACAAGGCGCCGGTGCGATTCTCGTAAAGCCCGAGGATGTGATTGTCCGGCAATTCCGGGGTGTTGAGAGAATTAAACGTCGTGAAATGAATCCCGTCGAATCGGGCCAGGCCGTTCGTGGTTCCGATCCATAGATACCCGCTCTGGTCCTGAAGAATGGCCGTCACCGCTTTGTCGGGCAGCCCCTGTTCCGGACGCCAGCCATCGAGCAGAAATTTACCGGTTCCGGCGGAATCTTCGGCCACCGCCCGGCACGCGAAAAAAAAACCACCAGCGGCCGCCAGATGAATTGCGTTCATCAGAGCCTGAAAAATCGTCCGACGAATGTTTTGCCGTAACAATTAACGTATTTTAAATCCGCCGCGCCGTCGATTCAAGCGCGATACGCTCTTGCCGCAATTTCCGTTTTTCATTTCCAGCTTTCAGTTGAAGCGCCCCGCCCCGCGCCTTCATTTTTAATCAGCCATCAACTACGGCGCTGCCGCTGCCTTTCTCGCTCGTTTCGTTCACACCCATCGGCCGAACGTGCATGCGTCGCAAATGTCTAATAACAAACGAGTTGCAAATCTAAAAGCGCCAAAAAAACCTTCGTTTACTTCGTTCACACCCTATACCCAAACGAAATGTGTATGCCCCATCCTGGAGCGCCCGATCCCGCATCGGCTTTTCACTCATCGCCCTCACTCGTTACTATTCCCGGCCGCTCTTGAGCCAGTTGATGTAGTCCGTGTACAGTTGGGTCGAAGATTCCCGGCCGCAAAACGCCGCGGAGCCGGGTTTGTTCATCATCCCCTGATATTGATAAACGAGAATTTTGTCCACCCAGGGCGATACGGCTTCCAACTGACGGCGAACCCGTTCAAAGGGAGCGGGCAGCAGGGCGCGGTGATACACCTGGCCCTCAAAAGTGAAAATCTCCACGTCCGCCCAAATGGCCGCCCGCTGGGCGCGGTCGTGGGCCTTTCGGAGTCCTTCGTAAAAGCCCGGCGTTTCGTCTTTGGTTGATTTCCGAACGCCGATTTCATCCTGGTAAGCAATCATATCCACGTCCAGCGACGACAATTGCCCGACATACTTGTCGTCCGGGACCGCCAGGCGCGTGCCATAAGGTGCGATCAGGATTTTTGCCCGGGGCGTCAGTTGGCGGGCCAGTTTCGACGAAGTATTCGCGTATTTGATGAATTGTTCCGAGAAATGTTTGTTGATAAACGCCTCATTGGGCCAATACCAGCCGTAGAAACTTTTGTGGTGGCTGTAGGTGGCCGCGACTTCTTCGATGGCTTCGAGGGTTTCGCGGGTGGCCACCGGGTCCGAAATAATATTGGGATTGGTCCAGTCGCCGTAAAAACCGCCGCCGATAAAGAATTTGATTCCGTATTTGTCCGCCGCCGACAGAACGATTTCCAGCGGATCAGCGCAGGCCAGTTTCCATTGAGGATAGACTTTGGAAGGATAAAACGACCGGTAATAAACCGCCGTCGCCATGAGCACGAGATACTCCAGGCCCGCCTCCGCGATCTCCTTGATTTTTGCGTCCCATTGGTCGCAGGTGAAACGGGCGCATTCCGGGTTCCAGTCCACCCCTTCAACCGTGGAATGGTG
>JASHPN010000325.1 GCA_030038175.1 Verrucomicrobiia bacterium | reverse complement strand
CGGCGGGTTCAAAGAAATTATTTTTGGCGTGACCGGCACGGACGTGTTCAAACGGTTCAAATATGAGAGCGGCGTCCATCGGGTCCAGCGCGTCCCGGCTACCGAAGCCCAGGGCCGCGTGCACACCAGCACCGCCACCGTCGCCGTGCTGCCGGAAGCCGAGGAAGTGGACGTCGAAATCAAACCCGAGGATTTGGAAATCAACGTCTGCCGCGCGTCCGGCAAAGGCGGCCAGGGCGTCAATACGACCGATTCCGCGGTCCAAATCCAGCACAAACCCAGCGGATTGATCGTGCGCTGCGCCGACGAACGCTCGCAGCAAAAAAACAAGGTCAAGGCGATGAAAGTCCTGCGGTCGCGGCTGCTCGAAGCAAAAATCGAGGAGGAAAACGCCAAATACGCCGCCCATCGCAAGCAACAGGTCGGCACCGGCGAACGGAACGAAAAAATCCGGACCTATAATTTCCCCCAAAACCGCGTCACCGACCACCGGATTGACCTGACGCTCTATAACCTGGCGAACGTGATTGAGGGCGACATTGACCCGCTCATCGAGCCACTGATGGTCAATGATCTGGAAGAAAAAATGAAGGCGATTAAATGATGCAACCAAAAGGATTAATCTTTGACTGCGACGGCACGTTGGCGGACACCATGCCGATGCACTGGCGCGCGTGGCAGGTCGTCGCGCAGAAATACAAACTGCATTTCCCCCAGGACCGGTTCTATTCCCTCGGCGGCGTGCCGTCAAAAGACATCTTGAAAATGCTTGCGGACGAGCAAGGGGTGACCCTGGATCACGTCGCCGCCGGGCACGAAAAGGAAAACACCTATTTGCCGTATCTTTCTCAGGTGCAGCCCGTTCATGCCGTGGTGGAAATTGCAAAGGCGAACCACGGGAAAATTCCGATGGCCGTGGCGTCCGGCGGCTCGCAGCCGATCATTAACCAGGTTTTGGAACACCTGAAGATACGGCATTTGTTCGATGCCGTTGTGACGAGCGAAATGGTGAAGCGCCAAAAACCCGCGCCGGACATTTTTTTGGAAGCCGCCCGGCGCATCGGCGTGGACCCGCAATTTTGCCGCGCCTACGAAGACACCGACCTTGGCCTGCAAGCCATCCGTAGCGCCGGCATGGAAGCCGTGGACGTCCGAACGTTGCGGGCAAAATGAATGCCCGCTACTCCTGCTTGTATTCCTGAATCGCCGCGCGCCACCAGGGGGCCAGGGTGGCGCCGGGGCGCAGCCAGATTTGTTCGTGCAGCCATTCCATGGCGTTGGCGTCAGCCATAATGAGGAGCCGTTCGTCGGGCGTGATTTTGTCCGGACCTTCGGCCAGAAATTTTTCCACGAGCAACCGCGTTTTCGCGCTGCCCACGCCCATCATTTCAAATTGTTCGGCATAAAGCGGATTGGACGTTTTTTCCCGCAATAGCGACACGTGGATGGCGTTGATGTACGGATCAAGGACCGCTTCGGAAACGCCGGCGTGTTTCCGGTGGAGCGCCGTTTGGCCGATAATTTCCTGGATCTTCAGGCGCGCGCGAAGAGAAATCAATTCCGGCGGCGGCTCGGTTTCTTCCGGCGTCAGGAACAGACCCAATTGCCGCGCGCGGGCGCCCGGCGCAATGCGGCTGGTCCAAACGCTCAGGGGCACGGAAAAAACCATGCCGGCGCACACGGGCGTGAACCACCAGAACAGCGAGGGCTTGAGCGCCCAGAGGAATACGCTCCAGACGATGCCAATGAGCATGTGGCCCCAGTGCCGCCGCAAGGCGAAGGTCCAGGTCGTGCTGCCCTCGCGTTTCTGCGTCTTCCATCCCACGCTCACACCCAGCAGGTTGGTGACGACAAACCGGGTGTGCCAGAGCATTTGCAGCGGCGCGTGGAGCGTGGAAAAAACTGTTTCCGCCACGACGCCGGCGCCGGCGCGCGCCAGCCCGCCAAAGGCCCGGCGGCGGCGCGAGTCAAACAACAGGTCAACCAGCGCGAGAAATTTCGGGATCATGAGGACCGTCATGCAAATGATAAAAATCAGAAGCGCGTGCGCGGTGCCGCTGAGGTCAATCAGGATTCCGCGCATGGTAATCACGGAAAGGCCGGTGTGTTTTTGGTACCACAGGATCCAGTTAAAAGTGATCAAAAACGCAAGCCAAAGCGGGCCGGCCAGGTAGCCCATAATTCCGAAGAGCAAATGAAGCCGGCTCACGCCGCGCAGTCCCCGGAAGAACAGGACCAGGCCATGCTGCAAATTGCCCTGGCACCAGCGCCGGTCGCGTTGTGCGTTTTCAATCATTCCCTGCGGAGCTTCCTCGTAGCTGCCTTCCAGGTCATAGGCCAGCCAGACGGCGCGATTCTCGCGCAGCAACAGCGCCGCTTCCACAAAATCGTGGCTTAAAATATACCCGCCGAACGGTTTGTGGCCCGGCAACCGCGGCAAATCGCAAAATTGCATGAACGGTTCGGCCCGGATGATCGCGTTGTGCCCCCAGTAATTTCCCATGTCCAGCATCCAAAAATTCAGGCCCGTAATGAAAACCGGACCGTAAAGGCGGTTTGAAAATTGTTGCATCCGGCCAAACAGCGTTTCGGCGTTGACCAGCCCGGGCACCGTTTGGATGAGCGCCACCTCCGGATGCGTTTCCATCAGCTTGACCAGGTCCACGAGCGTCTCGCCCCGCATGACGCTGTCCGCGTCGCACGCGATGAAATAGCGGTAACGCCGGCCCCAGCAGTTCAGGAAGTCGCGGATGTTCCCGCTCTTGCGGCCTTCATTGTCGAGACGGCGGCGATAATAGATTTTCCCCAGCGCGTCCAATTCACGCACCAGGTCAAACCAGCAGCGTTGTTCCTCGACCCATTTGTCGGGATCGGTTGAATCGCTCAAAATGAAAAAATCGAAATGTTCCAGCGTGCCGGTCTTTTGGAGCGATTCATAAACCGCCCGCAATCCTTCGCAAACCCGGATGACATTTTCGTTGAAAACCGGAAAAACAATCGCGGTGCTGGCGTCGGCGATGCCGGCATTGCGAAAGTCCTTCAATTGCGTGATGCGCATTCGGTCGCTGATTCGCCTGAGAAAAAATCCAAAGATCCCGTGCATGCATCCGACGGAAGCGAGAAAAAACAGGATCACAAAGAGGATCAGCAGAAGCGTCCGCGAATGGGACCAGCCGGTGCGGTAAAGCAGGTCGGCAAAAAGCAGGGAAACCGCCCCCGTGAGCAATAGCGCGGCGGAGTAAAAAACAAACAGCCGCCGGGTGCGAGTTTTCGCAATCGGAATGATGCGGGGAATGGGTTTGGTGTCAGCGGACATGCCGGGGCCGTTGCAGTTTGGAGTTTTGCGTTTTGAGCTTTGAGTGAGCCGGCGCGCGTTGCAAATGCCGATGGTCTGAGCGCAAACCACCTTCGGCAATTTTAAATGATGTCACCCTTGTTTCCATGAGACTGGAATTTAAGTCAGGAAATGCAACCCGGCAAGTGGGTTGTGGGGAGCGTACGCGCCTCGCGTGCGGCGGTTGACGCCCTCGTCAACCGCTCGTTGGCCCGCCGCCGCGCTCGTTTCAACGCGCGGCGGGGCGCCGTCACGGAGCGCGACTGCCTGCCCCGCCGTAGCCTTTGGCGAAGGAGGGTGTCCCGCCAAGCGGGATCAGTCGCAGCACGCAGAATACTAGATCATTGCAAGGAATCTGGCTGTTCAGGTTTCGTCGTGCTGCTGCGGCTGGTGCTATCGCACACAGCCGCGCTCCAGGCGCAGTCGCTAAGCGTTTGCGGCCAATTGCCGCAAAACGCAGGGTAAAATGCCGCCGTGCTGGTAGTAATCAATTTCGATCGGCGTATCTATTCGGCACTTTACCGAAACATTTTCGCTCTGGCCGTTCGCGCGAGTGATGCGCAGCGTCATTTCCTGCTGCGGCTTGAGATTCGCCTCCAGGCCAAGAACGTCGAACGTCTCGGTTCCGTCCAATTTCAAACTCTGCGCATTGACGCCTTCTTTGAATTGCAACGGCAGAACGCCCATCCCCACCAGGTTGCTGCGATGAATCCGCTCGAAACTTTGCGCCACGACCACTTTGACCCCGAGCAGGTTGGTGCCTTTGGCCGCCCAATCACGCGAGCTGCCCGTGCCGTATTCCTGTCCGGCCAGGACCACGAGCGGCACTTTGGCGGCGTGATATTTGATCGCGGCGTCGTAAATGCTCAGTTGCTCGCCGCCGGGTTGGAATTTGGTCACTCCGCCCTCGATCCCCGGCGTCATCAGGTTTTTGATCCGCACGTTCGCAAACGTGCCGCGCGTCATCACGCGGTCGTTGCCGCGGCGCGAACCGTAGCTGTTGAAATCGCCCGGCGCCACGCCGTTTTCGATCAGGTATTTCCCGGCCGGCGAACTTTTTTTGATCGAACCGGCCGGTGAAATGTGGTCCGTCGTCACGCTGTCCCCGAAAATCGCCAGCGGTCGCGCGCCTTTGATTTCGCGGTTGTTTCCGGGCGTCATCGAAAAATTCTCAAAGAACGGCGGCTCCTGGATATAGGTGGATTTTGCGTCCCACTGATAGACGTTGCCGGTGGAGGCGGGGATTTCGTTCCATTTCGGGTTTTGTTCGGCGAAATCGCGGTATAATTTCCGGAACACGTCCGGCTGCAGCGCGCTTTGCATCTGGTCGCGGATTTCCCGCGCGGTCGGCCACAGGTCCCGCAAATAAACGTCCTTGCCGTCCTTGTCCCTGCCAATCGGCTCGGTGCTCATGTCCAGATTCACCCGGCCGGCCAGGGCAAACGCGACCACCAGCGGCGGCGACATCAGGAAATTCGCCTTGATGTTCTGGTGAATGCGCGCCTCGAAATTCCGGTTTCCCGACAAAACCGCGGCGGCGACGACGTCATGCTTTGAAATCGCCTCATCAATGGTTGCGGCCAGGGGCCCGGAATTTCCAATGCACGTCGTGCAGCCGTAACCGACGAGGTTAAAGCCGAGCGCATCGAGATACTTTTGCAGGCCGGCCTTTTGCAGATAATCGCTCACGACCCTCGAACCGGGGGCCAAAGAGGTTTTCACGAGCGGATTTACGTGCATTCCACGCTCGACCGCCTTTTTCGCCAGCAAACCCGCCCCCAGCATCACGCTCGGATTGCTGGTGTTCGTGCAACTGGTAATGGCCGCGATCAAAACCGATCCGTGGCCAATTTGGCCGTGGCACACTTGCGAGTGCAGTTTGTGAACGGCATCGGGCGTCGGACGATTATTAGCCATCTCCAATTCGGTAGCGGGATTTGTGTTTTGCGTCCTGGCAAGCGACGCTGAAACCGGTTCCTGGCTGCCTCCGCCGCTGGCATCGTCGTCGCGGCATTCGACCTGAAACGTCTCGGCCAATCCCGAGGCCGATTTTCCAAATCCGTTTTCGGTGACCGGCTTCGAAAAGATGGATTGAAATTCGTTCTTTAATTTCGGCAGTTCAATTTTGTCCTGGGGCCGTTTTGGTCCCGCCACGCTCGGCACGACGGCGCCTAAATCCAGTTCCACTTCCTGCGAATATTGGATTTCACCCTTTTTGGGAATGCCGAAAAGGTTTTGGGCGCGATAATAATTTTCGTAGAGCTTGCAATGTTCTTCGCTGCGTCCCGTGGCGCGCAGGTAATTCACGCACTCGCCGTCAATTGGGAAAAAGCCCATGGTCGCGCCGTATTCAGGCGCCATGTTGGCAATGGTCGCGCGGTCCACCACCGGCAACGCGGCCGCGCCGGGGCCGAAAAATTCCACGAACTTGCCCACCACCTTGGCCTTGCGCAGGAGTTGGGTCACCGTGAGCGCCAAATCGGTGGCCGTCACGCCTTCGCGCAAACTGCCTGTCATATGCACACCCACGACGTCCGGCGTGAGAAAATAGACCGGCTGGCCGAGCATTCCCGCCTCCGCTTCAATTCCGCCCACGCCCCAGCCCACAATGCCCAACCCGTTGATCATGGTCGTGTGTGAATCGGTGCCTACCAGAGTGTCCGGATAGCAAATCGGGGATGGTCCATCGGACTTGGAAAGAACGCCCTTGGCCAGGTACTCGAGATTGACCTGGTGCACAATGCCGATGCCCGGCGGCACGACTTTGAAGGTGTCGAATGCCTGCATGCCCCATTTCAAAAACTGGTAGCGCTCCCGATTCCGCTGAAATTCGATTTCCAAATTGCGCTCCAGTGAATCCGTGGTTCCAAAGAAATCCACCTGCACCGAATGGTCCACGACCAGGTCCACCGGCACCAGCGGTTCGATGATTTTCGGGTTTTTGCCAAGGCGCGCCGCCGCGCTACGCATGGCGGCCAAGTCCACCAGCAACGGAACGCCCGTGAAATCCTGGAGGACAATGCGCGCCACCACGAACGGAATTTCCGCCGTGCGGGCTTCGGTGGGTTTCCAATTGGCCAGCGCGCGAACGCTTTCTTCCGAAACCTTTTTGCCGTCACAATTTCTCAGGACCGATTCCAGGACGATCCGGATGGACACCGGCAATTTCGAGACGGGGCCGGCGCCGGCTTTTTCAAGGGCGGGCAGCGAGTAAAGTTTTTCATGTTTGCCGTTTCCGGCATCAAACGATTGCAGCGAATTGAATAAATTGTGCGCGGTCATGTTTTCCTTTTACCAAGAAAATGAAGGGGAAATAAGAGGTTGTCAAGGCGGTGGAACGGACGGCAGTGTCCCGAGTTGATGATTTTGGAGCGCAATCGGCCATGGAACATCAATCGTAACCGCTCAGTCTCGGACGGAGCGCGACTGTATCCCGTCTGCGGGATCCGTCGCAGCACATTGCCATCCAAAAGGTCTGCGCATGACCGAACGGTCAATAGATTGCGGACGTGCTGCGACTGGCTTTCAGCACAGTCGCGCTCCGACCGAAACGGGACAGTAGCGAGCAGGTGTAGCTATTCCGTATGCACGTGCAGCAATTCTCCGACCCGGCGTTCGAGCCTGGGCAAATCGAGAGGTTTGGTAAAAAAGTCCTCGGCCTGCATGGCGACGGTGCGTTTGGTCACGCCGGCGGAAAGCGCGCTCATAAAAATGATGGGAATCTTCTTCGTGGACGGCTGGCGCTTGAGAATTTCGCAAACGGAAATGCCGTCCAAATCCGGCAGAAGGATGTCCAGCAGAATCAGATCCGGCTTGAACTGGCGCGCCTGGCTCAAGGCCTGGACGCCGTCGTTGGCCACGAGAAAATCGCAACCAAGCGCGCTCAGGCGAAATTTCACCAGTTCGATGAAATCGCCTTCGTCGTCAACAATCAGAATGGTTGGCGCCACGCCTATAGCATTGGCCAGGAATGTGCTATTGACAATGGCAACGGGGTTAAAGCCTTGTGACGAATTGGAAACAATCCGAGGAGCCGCTTAAGGATTGCCTTGGGTTTAAAAACGTGTTACACATAACCCTGCCATGCCAACCGGAAAAAGTTCATTTCGCCTGTTCAAAGTCTTTGGAATTCAAGTGTATCTGCACTGGTCCTGGTTTTTGGTGGCCATCTATGAAATCCAACTCCGAGAAGGCCGTTATTCGAGCGTGAATTGGAATGTTCTGGAATACGTGACTCTGTTTCTGATCGTCCTGCTTCATGAGTTTGGGCACGCGTTTGCCTGCCGGTCAGTCGGGGGAAGGGCGGATCAGATCGTTCTCTGGCCCCTGGGAGGCGTGGCATACGTGGCGCCGCCAAGGCGTCCGGGCGCGCAGTTATGGAGCATCGTGGCCGGACCGTTGGTCAATGTTGCTCTTTTCCCGATTCTTTCGGCTTTGTGGTGGTATGCCAAATCGGCCGATTGGGTCGAGACGATGCCAAACCTCTTCGTTTATGTGTTTTCAATCTGGGAAATCAACCTGGTGCTGTTGATTTTCAACATGTTGCCGATTTACCCGTTGGATGGCGGAAAGATTTTGCGTTCGTTATTGTGGTTTGTTTTAGGACCTTACCGCAGCCTGATGGCGGCGGCCGTGATTGGTTTTGTCGGCGCGGCCGGATTTGCGGTATTCGCAATTCTCGCGCAGTCCGTTTGGATTGGCGTCATCAGCGTTTTTGTATTCTACCAATGCTTCCAAAGCTTCAAACAGGCGCGCGAACTATCCCGCATCGCCAATGCGCCCCGCCGGGAAGGCTTCGCGTGCCCGAGTTGCAAGGCCCCGCCGCCGGTGGGTGAATTTTGGATTTGTGGAAAATGCCGCAAAAAATTCGACACCTTTATGTCGCAAGCGACGTGTCCCCATTGCGGCATGCAATTCGCCCGCACGGTATGCCTGGATTGCGGAATGCCCTCGCCGATCTCGGAATGGTCGCCCGGTACTTTCGCCAAAGTTTAATCCACCTTTGCGTCCATGGTCACCTTGGCGGTCAGCAGCCGCGAAATGGGGCAGCCCGCCTTGGCCGCGTTGGCAATTTCAATGACCTTCGCGGCATTTGCGCCCGGTACTTTCGCCGTCACGTCCAGGTGCGATTGAGTGACGGTAAACCCTTCGTTGGTTTTGTCCAGCGTGACCGTGGCCGTGGCCGAAATCCTTTCGGGTGTTAACCCCGCCTTTCCGAGTTCGGCCGAAAAGGCCATGGCGAAACAGCCGGAATGGGCCGCGGCGATCAGTTCTTCCGGATTGGTTCCGACGCCGTTCTCAAACCGCGTTCCAAAAGAATATTGGGTTTCTTTGAGCGTGCCGCTGTCCGTGGAAATGACGCCTTTGCCGTCCTTTAATCCGCCTCGCCAAACTGCCGATGCTTTGCGTTGCATAAAGACTCCTTTTTTGCGCGGAACGTTAATTCGTTCCGGTGGTTTGAACAGTAATGGGTCTTGGCCGGAATCTCAAGTTTATCCGGTT
>JASHPN010000324.1 GCA_030038175.1 Verrucomicrobiia bacterium | reverse complement strand
GCAGATTAGAGCACATTTCCGCACAGGTTTTCTTGCTCGCATTTGCCCATGAATGCCTGAATATGCTTGACATCGCAGGTGAAAAGGCATATATGCAGGGGTAACATTCCGCACAGAAAGGCAAATATGAGCAACAATGAAAACGGTCAGTTTGCAGGTTCAAACCCTGCACCGCGCACCATTTCGATGATTCTTCTGCCGGCCAGTGACGAGGATTTGTCCCTGGCGGAGGTTGAAGGATGGGTGAAGGCAAAACAGAAGCAGGCCCTTATGTTGCTATACCACGTGCCGCGTCGATGGCGGTTACTTTATCAAATCAACTAAATTGGATTCATCGGCAAAATGCTTCGCCAGTGGTCCATCCAGTGTTGCCAAACTTAAGTGATGTTGCCGTGCCAGAGCCACGAGATAATGGTCGGTGACTTGATTTGCGCTCGCCATCAAATCCGTCCTGACGACGCGATCGGCGCAGCTTAAGTCGTCGGGCACAAACTGATGGCGCGGATCGGCGAGCAATTGCCGGAAAACGCCAAACGCCGCGTCCGGCGTCATGCCGTAATCGAGCAATGGGTGCGAAGAAATGCGCGCAAATCCAAGTTGCGTCACCGGACAGGTTGCAAAAGCAGAGACATTTTTGAACCACGAACGGGCCTGGGCGTGGCGCTCGTGGTTTTCCCATGACTAGGCCATGAGCCTGTTGACATCGAGCAGTCGTGTCACGGCGTCAGGCTTTCAATTTCGTGAACTAATTGTGATGTGATCACTCCACCGTTCGCGCGGATGACGGGCAATCCATCGGGTTCCGTGGAAACAGAGTGTATCCGGCGCGACAGGGAATTGGAATTTTCGGCAATGAACCGAGCGATTTCCGCGCGCTCGTTTGCCGCCATTCCTTTGATTTGCTCGATGACTTCTGCTGCGCTCATAATTCAATTGTCGTTGCAAATGAGAATTGAGCAAGGGAAAATTTGGACATTCGCTGGTGCTCGTCGTGCTTGTTCGCTCGCCGGTATTCACGGGCTGGCCGAAAAAAGACGAGCCATGTTGTGATAGCATGGCTATGGCCCAGAACATTCGGGCCGGTTTTCCCGTCACAAAACATTCCCTAAAGGCCAAAACATTCCAAAACATTTTTCCACCCATTATCGTGCGCTGCCGAGCGATTTATATTCATTTTTCTCCAAGCGACAGCCCAGCAAGAGCCGCGCGCGTGAGCGAGCGATTGTGATTGCGGGCACACTCGTTGGACGCTCCCTGACGGTCGCGGCTCTGTTGATGGCGGCTTGACCTCAGTCGGCGCAAGGTTGATATTGCAACCCTTACATTAAGGACTTGTGCAATTCCCGGCGACAATCTCGATCCTGGTTCTCACTGGTTTGGTGACGCTGGCGGCGTTTCGGAAGCCGGAGCTTCGGGAACGGTTGGTGTTCAATCCCTACGAAATTCTGCGCCATAAACAGTTCGATCGGATGTTGACTTCCGGGCTGGTTCACGCGAACTGGCCGCATTTTTTATTCAACGCGTTTAGCTTTTGCTTCTTCGGACGAAATATTGAACTCATTTACGGAGCCAAGACCCTTTTGGTGGTCTATGTGTCGTCCATTCTGGGCGGATCGCTGCTGTCGCTGATGATCCATCGCAGGGATGACTACCGGTCTTTGGGGGCGTCCGGCGGGGTTTGCGGCGTCATTTTTGCCTCGATTTTTCTGCTGCCGGGCGGGGCGATCATGATTCCTCCGATTCCCTTTGGGATACCGGCGTATGCGTATGCGATAGGATTTCTGGTGCTTTCGTTCATAGGCCAACGCCGCCACATCGGGAACATCGGCCACGATGCGCACCTGGGCGGCGCGATTGTCGGTTTGCTGATTGCCACGGCGATGTATCCCAGCCTGGTGTTTGCCGCGCCGTGGATGTTCCTGGCGGTGTTGGGTCTCTCGGTGGTGATTTTGTTGGTCTTGATCTTCGACCCGGGGCATATGTTGGAGTTTCGCTGGTCAAACCGTTCACCGGGGAATGAGCGTTCGCGTGAATATGATGAGAACCGTGCGCGAAACCGGAAGATATCTGAGATGGATCGGCTGCTGGACAAGGTATCGAAGGAGGGCGTGGGAAAACTTTCCGAATCGGAGCGGAAAAAGTTGAGCCGCTTGTCGAAGGAAATCTACGGTAACAGGGCTGACCGGCCTTGATTCGGTTTTTTGACATCTCTGTTCTATCTGGCATAGTGATTCTGACTGGATCTGCCACTGAGACACGGGCCATAGAGAAAAATTTGCCACCGAGACGCAGAGGCACAGAGAAAAACATGTTAAAATTCAAACAAATCTTTGGCCTCTGTGTCTCTGTGCCGCGATGGCCAGGATGGTCCGGGAAATGGCGTTTTTTTGCGCTACCGATAATCTCGTTTCTTTTTTTCGTTCAAGCCGTGCAGGCCGGTTTTGCCCCGATACCTCTGACGAGCGGCAGTTATAATGAGGAAATGATCGTGCCGGCGACCGCGCCGGCCCCGGCGACGCCGGGAGGTTACACGACGGCGACGATGGACAGCGGCACCGGCAATTCAGATACGACCTGGTATGAAGAGGGATATAACGTAACCAATACGTCCTCCGGTTTGCCGCATCCGGGCACGACGTTCACCAGTTCGAATCATCAATACACCATGCCGCCCAGCTACACGGCCAATGACGCGCTCATGCTGGATTCGGTGCTGACCAATGGCACATTTACTTTGACATCGCCGGCGGCCTATGCCGGCCTTTCATTTCTGGAAAGCGGCGGGCACAACGGCGTTGCCTTCAGCTATGCGGTGTACCATCAGGACGGCACCATCGAGACGGGCAGCAGCAATATTCCGGATTGGTACAATGGTTCAAATACGGCGTGGACGGCCAACGGCCGGATAGACGTGGACACATTCGATTTTTCATCCGTGAGCGGCAATGATCCGCGGCTTTACTCGCTGGACGTGCCGCTGATTGACACGACCAGCCCGGTGACGAGCATCAGCTTCGCCTATCTTTCCGGCAGCGGCCACGGCGCGATTATGGCAGTGAGCGGATTGAACGGGGGAAATTACACGCCCATCGCCGTGACCGGTTACAACGAAGACATCGTGATGGAACAAAACGCAGGCAAACCGGGGCCATTGACCGGCGTGACCACGGCCACCATGGACAGCGGCACGAACAATACCGATTCGACCTTCTATGAAGCCGGCTATGTGCCCCAGGCGCCGGGCACGGGTTTGCCGCTGCCCGGCTCCCTCGTGACAAATATTTCCGCGACGGACCACATTTACCAAATGCCGCCGAGTTATTCGGCGAATGATGCCGTCCTGGTCAATTCCAATCTTCCGTCGAGCCTTATCCTGTTGCAGAACCCCGCAAGTTTTTCCGCCTTGTCATTTTTCACATCCTGCGGCAATGGGCCGGCCACCCTGGGTTGCACCGTCGAGCATGCGGATGGGACCACTGAAAGCAATTATTTCACGGTCCCGGATTGGTTTGATTATTCTCCAGTAGCACTGGATGCCAATGGGCGAGTGTATGTCAACAGCAGCACGGTGAATTCTGTCAACAGCGGCAGCCCGCGGATCTATTCCGAAGATATTTCGCTGAAGGACGTGACCAGCGCCATTACGGGTATTCGGCTAAATTTTATTTTTTCCTCCAATGGCCCCAGCGCAAATGCGGCGGTTTTTGGCGTCAGCGGCGGTTTGTCAGTTCTGCCGCTGGCGGGGGACGATTTTAACGCGAACACGGAGGCCGGCGTCCAGATCCTGCAACAATGGTATAACGGCAGCGGTACTTACGATTCCACCGGCTGGTGGAACTCGGCCAATGGCATCGAAGCGCTCATCGAAGATATCATCGCCAATAACGATTCCCAATATCAGGCGGCGCTGACCAATACCTATGATCAAAACGCTTCCGGCGATTTCCTGGACAGTTATTACGACGACGACGGCTGGTGGTGCAATAGCTGGATTCGCGCGTATGACGTGTCCGGCAACACGAATTTTTTGAACATGGCCAAAATCATCTTCGCGAACATTACCAACGGCTGGGACACAACCAACCAACTGTGTCCGGGCGGCATTTGGTGGGACACCACGCATACCTACAAAAATGCGATTCCCAATGAACTGTTTTTGCTGGCGGCCATCCGGCTGCACCAGCGAACGCCCAATGACACCGGGCCGTTGAATTATTATTTCTGGGCCACCAATGAATGGAATTGGTTTAAGAACAGCGGCATGATTGACTCGATCAACCTCGTCAACGACGGCTTGAGCGGCTGCGAAAACAACGGGGGAACGACCTGGACATACAACCAGGGCGTGATTCTCGGCGGCCTGACCGACCTCTACAAAACGACCGGCGACACGAATTATCTTCAACAGGCCATGGCCATAGCCAGTTCGACGATCACGAATCTGGTGGATGACGGCGGGGTCCTGCTCGAACCTTGCGGCGGCGATTGCGGGGGTGACGGAACGGAGTTCAAGGGTATTTTCGAGCGCAATTTGACGTATCTCTACGATGAGACGCGTTACGCGCCCTATTACAATTTTCTTTACACCAACGCCCACGCGGTGTGGTTCAATGACCGAAATGTTTTCAATCAACTCGGGCAGCTTTGGGACGGGCCCTACGACACGGACGACGCTTCGCGGCAAAGCTCGGCATTGATGGCCGTGGACGCGCTGGCCGAGCCGATTACTTCGGCGCTCGCGTTTTGCAAAGGCTCCGGTGACCCGGCCTTCAGTCATTCCATCGGCGGGCCGTCGGGCACGCTGGGATGGAGCGCCTCGCCGGCGAATGCCACCCAGGCCAATTTCCTGCAATACGGTCCTCACGTTTGTTATTTGCCCGTCGGTCCGCATGCAGCGCATTTCCAGCTTGCCGTGGGTGCGTTGAGCAATTCAATCGCCGACCTGGTGGAACTGGACGTGCGCGAAGACAACGGCGGGACACTGCTGGCCAGCGCGGAAATTCCCTGGAACGCATTTGGGGCGACAAACTCGCCGCAGGATTTTGTTCTTTTGTTCACCAACGCCGTGGCCGCGGATCCGCTGGAATTTCGCGTCTATTGGAACAACGCAACCAACGCGCCCGGGTTGACGATATCCGACGTTGCGATTGACGGGTTGATGAACTGGAGCGCGGCAAATCTCGGGCATGCCGTGGGCAGGCTGGACGGCCTGAATGGCTGGGAGGCTGATCCCATTCGGGATACGGCATCCGGTTATCTGTGCCTCGGTCCGGGGGTTGGCGGGCTGGCGCCGGGCGATTACGCGGCGCAATTTGAGTTGAAGGTGGACAATTTTAATTGGGACAATTCGGCCGTGGCGCAAATTTCGGTTGTGGACGTGGATGATAATCTCACGGTGGCATCGCAAACGGTCACGCGCGGCCAATTTCCAAACGCGCTGTATCAGGAATTTCCCGTGAATTTCAACGCCGTGGCCGGCAAGCACTATGATTTCCGGACTTATTGGGATTACAGCGCGGCGGCTCCGCAGCTGACCGAACGGGCGGTCATGCTCAGGCCCGGCCCGGTCCCCTTCTTTACATCGGCCCAACCGAGCAATGGACAAGTGCTCCTGAATCTTATCGGTTCACCAGGCCAAACTTTCACCGTTCAGACAACGCCGTCACTTACCAATCCACAATGGATGTCCATTGGCAACGTGACCGTGCCATCGTATTGGGGAACCGGACAATTCGACGACACGGTCCAGACTACCAACCGATTTTACCGGTTGATCTATCCGTAGCAGTTACGGACCCACCAGCCGGTAAAAGACGCTTCCATTGGTTAGGTTGATGGGGATGATGACCTGGTTGGTCGCGGTTGAACCGGCCACGTCGAACCAATTCCCGCTGATGCCCACCGAGAGACTATTGGTCTGTACCTGGAGCATCCAGCCAGTGTGATTGGCAGGCCAGCTCAAAGTGAGTTGATTGCTCGTCACTCCAAACACGATGTTTGTGGGATTGGGATTAACGGCGGCGTCAATCTCAGAGAGCGCCGCAACCTGCGCGGCAGATAGCGCATTGGTGAACAGCGCCACTTCGCACACCTGGCCGGCGAATTGCCGCCCCACCCCGGCGGGGCTGTTCGTGTAGTCCGGTGCAGCGGCAATAAACACATCCAGGTTTGTGCCCGGATAGATGCCATTGACACTTGTGCCGCTGACGGCGTTATCAAGCTGGCCGTCAACATAAAGAGATTGAGTGCCAGTGGCCGAGGGAGTGGCGCCGGGCTGGTAAACCGCCACGACCTGATGCCAGTTGCCATCGTTATAGACTCCCGTCGAATTGACGACATTCGCAGAATCCTGTCCGAACGAGGACTGGAGATGGCCGTTGGAGTTCATGGCAATCCGCCAGGATAGATCCGAGTGGCCGACAATGCATTCGAAAGTGTCGGGATCAGGATTGCCCCGGAACATGGCCGCCACGGTGAAAGGCACGGCGCCGGTGGGGTTATACCAGGCGCTATAGCCGGCGTCCGCGTAACTGCTGACACCGCTTAACATCGCCACGTTTGTGCCGGACAATCCAACCACCGGCGTGCCGTTGGCATGGACCGGCCCCGGCATAATGCCGGGTAGCGTGCCGGCCGTATAAAAGCCGGCCGCGGAAGCGCTGCCAAAGTTCTGAAGCACGGGCAAGAGGCTGGCCGCCGGGAGAGTGTAATTCGGCGAGTTCATGCGCAGATAGATCGTGGGATTATCATTCGTCACCAACTGGACGTAAGTGGGACTGGCGCTGACGTTAATGCCCGCGGCATAATGATTGGAAATATCCAGGGCGGACAGGGCGTTGGTGTACGTGGCTACCTCGCCAATGGCGCCCTCACTGAAAGTGCGGGTGTCGCCCCGGCCGCTGCCAACCGTAAAGGGCGCCCAGGAATCAACCCCATACTTTCCGACGGCATTGGTGGACAGTCCGGCCTGAACGCCATTGGTGTAGAGAGTCAGGTTTGTCGTCGCGCTGCACGTCACTACCAGGTGAAACCATTGGCCGTTCCAGGCCGGCACCTGAATGACGGGGTAATTATTACCGCCAACGTTGAAGTAGGTATATAAAATGATACTGGTGCCGTTCCAGAACAACCGGATGCCTTCAACGTTGCCGCTGCCGCCGCCGGCGTTGCCGGAGTTCAAGCCTTCAAACGCATTTTGGCTCCAAACGTCGCCCTGGTAGGTGTTTGTTTGGATGGTCCAACATTCCACGGTGAACGGGGGGGTTAATGTCTGCAAAGGCGAGTTACGGGCAACGTATAAACAATTCGAGCTCGTAGTCTGGTCCTTGTTCGGATCCGTGAAGAACACGGAGTAGTCGCCACTGGCTAATGGCCCCGGGTATAGCTTGGCGAACTGGCCGTCGTTATTTTCCCAATCGGGATAAAACCCTGTTCCCAAAAGACCCAGGGAACCATAGTTCGTTTCGATGTCACCCGGCGCGGCCGCCTCGACCTCGTGCATTGGCCAGTAGGCCACGGGATTCAGGCTTAAAATGGCGGCCGCATACGCGTTGGTGGGCGGAGCAAGAACAATGAGCGATGAGATCACACTGGTTGCGGATCCGCCCGAGTTTGTGGCGACGGCGTAATAGGAATAGGCGCCGGCAACGGCTGTAGAGGGCGAATAACTGGCGCCCGTCTGGCCGGAAATCGCGGTTGATCCTTGATACCACTGATATCCCAATGGTTGCGCGCCCGTTGCGCTTACGGTGTAAGTGTAGGGTTCTCCCCGGGCCACCGTCACCGGCGAAATCAGGTTCAGCGTAAACTGCGGAAGGTTTGTCAAGACGGTCAGCGCCACATACACATTGGTGGTCCCATAGGCGTTGGTGACCACCAGCTCGAGGGTCTGGTTGTTCCAGGCGGCCGGGGCGCTGTTGGTGGCATAGCTTGCGTTCAGAGTGTTCCCGCTGGTCGTACCCGATGCCAGGACCACGCTGGTATTGGTGTTGATCCATTCGTAGCCCAGTGGCCCGGCGCCATAGGCCGCCACCGGAATGCTCAACGGTCCGGCCAGATTGGCGGTGGCATTGGTTTGCGGCGCCGGCACAAGGAATGGCGCGGCGTTGGAGGCGCCGGCAACAAATTCAGCGGCCACCTGGGCCGGGCTTAAGGCGTAGTTGAAGATCGCGACGTCGTTGACGTTGCCATCGAATTGATAATTAAAATTCGTGTTTTGCGATCCCATCCGTGAACCAATGCCCATCAAATAGGAGGATGACAGGATTCCGCTGCCGGAGGCAGTCGACGCCGTGCCGACGCTTTGGCCGTTAATGTAAAATGCCACGTTCTGATTGGAAATCTCGTCCACCACTCCCACCAAATGATACCAGGTGCCGAACAATGGGGAAATCGTGCTGTTGACGTCATGGACGGTGCCCGATGCGTCGCGGATGAAAAAGCGAAAATCATGGGCCGGGTCGCTGGCGCCCGTGTCCAGGTTAAATTGCTCGCCGCCGCCGCCCCAACCCAGGGTCACAATACCGCCGTCGTAAGCGGGCTGATAACCATTTACCCAGGCTTCCACCGTGAAAGCCACACTGGTGCCGGAGGGCGAGCTAAAGTTGATGCCCGCGATGGAGTTGGCTTCGCTATCGCCATAATCGCTGTTCTCGTCCACCTGGCCGAATTGCGCGGAAGGATCCGACGGGTCTTCGATGGGATTATAACCCGGATTGCCCAGCGACATATTGGTAAAGATGCCGTCGTTGCCGCCAGCATAGTCATGGCAAATGTAACCATTGTCCCCTTGCCCATTGTCCGGGCCATCCAGGTTGGTATCGTTCATTCGCCAGTAGCCGATGGGATTGAGAGCCAGGACAGCCTGAGGATAGGCCGCAAGACCGTTGTTGGAATTGGTCGGATCGGCGATAACCGCGGCGGTCCAGACCACGCTCGTCGCCGAACCATAGGAATTGGTCACGATACAGTAATTGGTCATCATCCCCGCCGGCACGGCTTTGAGCGTCAGATTTGAACCGGTGACCGCGCTATCCAATACGCCATTGGTAAACCATTGATAGCCCAGAGTTGAGACGCTGAGGGCCGACACGGAAAACGCGGGATTGGCGCCGGCATACAAGACGAACAGATTTGTGTAGGTGACCGGAAGCTGGCTGACCACGACTGGCAATTGATACACCACCAACGAGGCGATAGCGGAATTGGTCGAACCATAGGCATTGGTGACGACCAAATAATAGTTGTCACTGGCGGTAACGTCGCTCAACGTCAAAGAGGCGTTGGTGGCGTTCAGGACGGCAAATCCGGTCATGGCCGTCAAATTGGTTTCATACCACTGGTAGGCAAGCGGCAGCGAGCCGGCGGCCACGGCGGTGACCGTGGCGTTGCTGCTGTAGGGCACGTAAGTCAGGGCTGGCGGTTGCTGTGTCATACTTGGCGGAAGTTGAAGGAGCCGGAGTTGCAGCAGATTGATCTGACCCTGGCCAGAAGTGGAATTGACGCTCCCGCTTCCCCAGACTTCGGACCATTCGCTCCAGCTAATTTGCACGACGCTGTTTGAGACCGTGGGGGTAAATGTGCCCGTAACATATTCGCCAATACCGGCGCCGGCTTCACTTCCATTGTTGTCGTAGTTCACGGCGCCCGACTGGTCCGAAGTGGTGACGGCCCAATAATTCTCCCACTGGTCGTAGGTTGGTTCGTTGATATTTTCGGCCCAGAGCTCGACCTCATACTCATTTCCGGGGACCAGATTGCTAAATAAGATATATCCCGCGCCCGAGGTATTGAACGGGGTATCGCTGGCGCCGGACAAAAGATTGGCGTAATTGGCGTCGGTCAGGTTCGCATTGATTCCCATGCCCGTAGAGTTGGTCATGCCGGAAGTCACGGCATTCAGCGTGTTCGATTGAAAAGTGACGCCGTTGACGGTCAGGGAGCTGGTGCCTGGGTTTAAAATCAAGTAAGGCGAATACGTGCCCACCAGCGTGCTCTGGTTGGTCACGACATCCGAGTCGCCGCTAATCTGCACGACTGATCCCCACGTGATTTGGTTTTGCGGGGCGGGAGCGCCTACGAGCCGAAGTTGAAGCAGGTTAATCTGGCCCTGGCCGCTGGAATTATTGATGGAACCGCTTCCCCATACCTCGGACCACTCAGAGGATGATCCGCCGGCCGCGTAGGACGTAATTTGCACGGTGGTGTTAGATGCCGTAAATGTGCCAATAACATACTGTCCAATGCCATCGCCGGTTTCGCTTGAATTTTCGTCGTAATTTATGGCCCCTGATTCGGATGAACTGCTGATGCTGAAAAAGTTTTCCCACTGATCGTAGGCCGGCTCGTTGACATTTTCCGCCCAAATTTCCACTTGATAAGAGTCGCCCACGATCAAATTGGTGATGGTCAGGCTCCAGGGGGTGTCGAACGTGCTGTCGCCGGCGCCGGACAAAAGATTGGCGTAATTGGCGTCGGTCAGGTTCGCATTGATTCCCATGGCTGTCGAATTGGTCAGGCCTGAGGCCACGGCGCTCAACGTGTTCGAGCCAAAAGCGACGCCGTTGATGGTCACGGAGCCACCGCCGTTCACGATCAGGTAAGGTGAATAGGTACCCACCAGGGTGCCGGAGGTGCTGACATCCGAATCGCCGGAAATGTTCTGGTGTGTTCCCCAGTCAATTTGATTTTGCGCCAGGACCCTAAACGCGGCCATGGCGGCAAATGTGAAATAGAACAATGCTTTGATGGATCTAGTTTTCATAAAGTTGGAGGAGTGCTGAATTGACGTCTTTCTGCATTGAATGCTTTCGGAGAGCCTTGCGAACATTGCGAGATTTGGAGATCATGAGATTTCCGGGCAAAATGTCCTTTTTCATAAGCTTCAGATAATCCTTTATGATAAAACATTTACACACCTTGTTATGTGAAAATGGCTTAAGTAAAGTCCACTAACCATGGGAAAGCCGCAATGTCAACAGTTTTTTTCAAAAAAACAGCAATTGTCATAGCGACCGTGGGCGCCGGCGTGGCCCGCCAAGAGGCGGTCGATCCGTTGCGGAACAAGGGGAAACAGCGGCAAAACCCCTAATTGCCCGGCTGGGGAAATGTGCCATCCGCTTCAGTTTTAGGGATGCCAGTTCGCGGCAGAAAGTGTCGTAGATTTTCCATGCGTGCGGCGAGTATCATGGTTAATATCGAGCGATGAAAGACGTGCGCTCGAAACAGCGATTCCAAAACTACCGAAAGGCGCTGGCGCGCCTGTCGGAGGCGGTAGATTGGTCGCGCCAGTTGCCGCAAAACATTGACTTTGCCTTTTAATTTCCGATTTGCGCGCTACAATCGCGTATCATTAATCGTAAATGAAGAAAGTCGTTTTGCTCGGTTCAACGGGGTCCATCGGCACCAGCACGGTCAAAGTGGCTGATGATTTGCCCGATCGCATCCGCCTGGTGGCGCTGGGCGCGGGGAATAACGCTGAGTTATTGCTCGAACAAACCCGCAAACACAAGCCAGCCGCCATTTCCATCTGCGACCCCGCGCGCGCCAAAGGACTGCAGGCAGCGGTCGGTCCGCAAACGCCCGTGTTCTCCGGTGAAGAAGGGTTGATCCAATTGGCCACGCTGCCGGAAGCGGACATTGTCTTAATCGCCATCGTGGGAACGGCCGGGCTGAAACCGGCGCTGGCCGCCATTCGCGCGGGCAAGGACATCGCCATAGCTTCCAAGGAAATCCTGGTCATGGCCGGCGAAATTGTGATGAACGAGGCCCGCCGGCATGGCGTGCGGGTCCTGGCCGTGGACAGCGAACATTCGGCGATCTTCCAATGTCTGGATGGAAAAGCCGCGGGTTCCGTGCGCCGGCTCTTGCTGACCGCCAGCGGCGGGCCCTTCCGCGACAAAAAGCTGTGGCCGGCGGAAAAATTTCCGGAAATCACCGTGGCGCATGCTCTCAAACATCCCTCCTGGGTCATGGGAAAGAAAATCACAATTGATTCGGCGACGCTCTTTAACAAAGCGTTGGAAATGATCGAGGCGCGGTGGCTGTTTGATATCGAAATGGCGCGGGTATCGGTGGTGGTGCATCCGCAGAGCGTGGTGCATTCGATGGTGGAATTTGTGGACGGGTCCATTGTGGCGCAACTGTCCACGCCCGACATGTGCCTGCCCATCCAATACGCCCTGACGTATCCGGACCGCGCGCCCAACTCGCGGGTGCAAACCAATTTCGCAAAACTGGGCCAGTTGACGTTTGAAGAGCCCGACGTGGCGCGTTTTCCAGCCATTGAGCTGGCCCGGCGCGCGGGAGAATCCGGCGGCACCCTCCCGGCGGTATTGAACGCGGCGAACGAGGTTGCCGTCCAGGCGTTCGTGAATCAGAAAATCAACTTTCCGCAAATCACCGAAACCGTTCAGCGCACAATGGAGGCGCACCGGATTGTTTCGCAACCCACTCTGGACCAGATCCTGGAGGCGGATGCCTGGGCGCGGGAAAAGGCACTCCCGGCGCTCTAAAATAGCCTGTCAAAAGCTTACAAATTTGTAATGTTTTCCTGAATTGTAAAACAAAAATTTGCTGCTATAATTGACCGAACTAATTGATGATGGTTTTCCATTACATCTTTATCGGGCTGGAAGTTGTCCTCCTGTTCAACCTTTTAATCGGGGTCCACGAACTGGGGCATTTTCTGGCGGCCAAATGGCGCGGGCTGAAAATTGAGCGTTTTGCCATTTGGTTTGGCAAGCCGATTTGGAAAACCAACGTGGGCGGCATTGAATACGCGCTGGGCTGGATTCCCGCCGGCGGCTATGTCGCCCTGCCGCAAATGGCCGCGATGGATATCATCGAAGGCAAGGCCGACCTGCCGGCTGAAAAACTGCCCAACGTTTCCGGGTTGGACAAAATCATCGTCGCCGCCGCCGGGCCCTTGTTCAGCTTCCTGCTGGCGCTGTTCTTTGCGTTTATTGTGATGATCGTGGGCCGTCCCGTGAGCGAAGCCGATACCACCACGACGATTGGTTATGTGATCAAAGGCGGTCCGGCGGCGCGTGCGGGATTGCAGGCGGGAGACCGGATTCTCTCCATTGACGGCCAGCCGGTCACGAAATTTGGCGGCATGGGCGATAGCGTCATGTGGCGCATCGTTAGCAGCGAAAATCCGCAGCTCAATGTCAAAGTGGAGCGCGATGGGCAAATCAAAGATTATCTCGTCACGCCGACGAACGAGCCGACGACGGTATGGGAGCGCAAAAGTCTGCGCGAGATTGACGTTTATCCGGCGGAAAGCGCGCTGATTGGCGAAGTGTTTTCCAACAGCCCCGCTGATCGCGCCGGTCTCAAGGCCGGGGACGAGATTACCAAGGTGGATGGCCGGCCGATATTCTATTTCGGCGCGGTGAACGATTATGTGGAAACTCACACCAACCAAAGCATTCCGCTGACGATTGAGCGTGATGGCAAATCGCTGGCGTATTCCATCCGGCCGGAAAAGCCCCTGGCGCCCACCAACAGCCCCCCTTTGCTGGGGATCATTTGGAACGGCACCGGCAAAACTTCCATCTCGCATCCCGGCGCGCTTGAGCAGGTGGACGCCAGTTTGAACGCGGTTTTTGAGACCATCGGCGCCGTGATCTCGCCGAAATCTCAAATCAAAGCGCAGGACCTGAGCGGCGCGGTGATGATTCTGAGCATTTATTATCGTTTGTTCAGCGCGCCGCATGGATGGCAATTGGTGCTTTGGTTCAGCGTGGTGCTCAACGTCAACCTTGCGCTGTTGAACCTCCTGCCCATCCCCGTCCTCGACGGCGGCCATATCCTGCTGGCAATCATCGAGAGCGTCCGCCGCAAACCCAATAACGCCCGCGTGCTCAATGCTATTCAAAATGCCTGCGCCGTCCTGGTGATCGGGTTCATGCTTTACATCGCGTTTTTCGATACCGGCGATCTGATCCGCAATTCCCGGGCCGACCATGAACAGCCGGTCGTTTTTGCGCCCGGCGCGAAGTAGAAGGGAAACTGTGACCGTGCGTTATTGCGAGTCTCCATTCTTTTACAAACGGCGAAGGACCCGTGAAATCATCATCGGTGATCCTGCCCGCGGCGGCGTCGTCATCGGCGGCGATCATCCGGTCGTGAAGCAGTCCATGCTGACGTGCGACACGATGGACACCGCGGAATCCGTCCGGCAAACGCTCGAACTGGTGGCGGTCGGCTGCCAAATCATTCGCATCACGGCCCCCACGGTCAAAGACGCGGCCAACCTCGAAAATATCGTGCGGGAATTGCGCGCCCAAAATTGCTTTGTGCCGATTGTGGCCGATATCCATTTCAAGCCCGATGCGGCGATGGAAGCCGTCAAATGGGTGGAGGTGGTCCGGGTCAACCCCGGCAATTACGCGGACAAAAAGAAATTCGCGGTCAAGGAATACACGGATGCCGAATACCAGGCCGAATTGAAACGCCTCGAGGAGGCCTTCACGCCGCTCGTGCTCGAAGCCATCAAATTGAAACGCTGTTTGCGCATCGGCACCAACCACGGCTCGTTGAGCGACCGGATCATGAATCGCTATGGCGACACGCCGCTGGGCATGGTCGAGAGCGCGCTGGAATTTGCCCGCATTTGCCGCCGGCACGATTTCCATAATTTCAAGTTTTCGATGAAATCGTCCAATCCCAAGGTGATGATTGAGTGTTATCGCCTCCTGGTAGCGCGATTGGACGAACTGGGGCCGGACTGGAATTATCCCATCCACCTGGGCGTGACCGAAGCGGGCGAAGGCGAAGATGGCCGCATCAAGAGCGCCATTGGCATCGGCTCGCTGCTCTGCGACGGCCTGGGCGATACCATCCGCGTCTCGCTCACCGAAGATTCCCCGCGCGAAATCGAAGTCTGCGCCGATCTGCTGGCGCAGATTCCCTTGCTGACCATCGCGGAAAACGCTTCAGCGCTCCAGCGCTTCAACGCTTCAACGCTTCAACCATTCAACGACCCTTTCCACTTCGAACGCCGCGAAACGCCGGAGATTGACCTGAGCGAACAGGCCCGGTGCGGCGGCGAACAATTGGTGCGTGTCGTGGTAAGCCGGGCGACATGGAACAAAGTTGCGCCAAAAATCCGGCCAAAAGATGACGTAAAACCGGAAGCAGTCTATGAAGATTTGAATGTTGCGGAGATAGATCCCACGCAGGATTTTGACATCAATTGTGACACGCAATTGGTCACCGTGAAAGACGGTGTTCCGTTGCCGGCGATCACCGCGTTTCGTTTGCTCGCGGCGAAATTGAAACGCCTGGGCCGGAAAAACCCCATCCTGCTCAAGGATTGCCTTGCGTTCGAACCGGTTCCACTGGAACCAAAGATCGCCCTGCTGCGCGCGGCGGTTGTTATCGGTTCGTTGCTGGCCGATGGCATTGGCGACGCCATCTTAATTCGCGGCGAATCCGGCGCGGGCCAATCCCTGCGCCTGGCGTACAATATTTTGCAGGCAGCGGGTTGCCGTTCGTTTAAGACGGACTACGTGGCGTGCCCCAGTTGCGGGCGGACGCTATTTAACCTGCAAACCGTCACCGCCCGCATCAAGGCGCGCACGGAACATCTGAAAGGCGTGAAGATTGCCATCATGGGTTGCATTGTGAACGGTCCCGGCGAAATGGCCGACGCGGACTTCGGATACGTGGGCGGCGCGCCCGGCAAGATCAATCTTTACGTCGGCAAAACGCCCATCAAATTCAATATTCCCGAAGGCGAAGCCGTCGAACGCCTTGTGGACCTCATTCGGGAGCACGGCAAATGGGTCGAGCCGGAATCTAACGAACAAAAGCTGGCGGGGGTGGTTTGAGCAAGCGGCGGGACGGAAATTTCCGACACCGACAATTCCATTCGGCGCAGCCGCTAATTGAGATCCCCGGAGGGGTGCTGGAAAATAGCCCGGGGTAAGCGAGTCCGCGAGCGCCACCCCGGGTAAACAATCAAACCATCCAGCCGCTGACCGCGAAGCCGCGCGATAGCGCGAATCTGATCTGCGGCCAATTCGGGAATCTATTATCCTCTATCCTCCATTTTCGCGGTTCACCCAAC
>JASHPN010000323.1 GCA_030038175.1 Verrucomicrobiia bacterium | reverse complement strand
GGAGACGGTTCGCACGCTGCAATGAACTGCATATTGCGGCCGTTGATGGAGCCGATCGGAGCGCGGCCCCGCAGGGGCGGGGCCGCTTCATCGTACAACCACCGGTATCGCAAATGTATTCTGTCATCTCGCAACGTCGGACAGTAACGCGACTTAAAGGTCGCGCTCCGATAACCTCGCCCAATCGCTTGATACGCCGAGGATCTTTGGTTAAAATAATTTCACCGGTGGAATGTCCCAAAAATGCATCAAAATATACCTAAAATTGGATAGAACGACCGCCACTCATTTGGTACCGGTGGCATAATCATGAAAAAGGCCATCGTTTGTTTCTTGCTGGCGGGCATCTTTGTCCTAAGCACTCATGCTCAAAATGCAGCGATCACTTGGAATTCGGGCGGTGTGGGAGGCATCACTGGAGATTCCGACATTTACAGTGGTCCCGGCACGTTATTCGGCACGGCTTCGCCGTATCTGCTACAGAACGGCGGCGCCAGCGCCAGCCTTGCGCTAAACAACGGAGACATCGTCTATGGCGACAGCTTCTCGTCTTTTACCACCGGCGGCGGCTTGAGCAGCTACTCTACTGGTATGGGAAGTCCCAACACCTCGGATGCCAATTACAACACGCTCCTGTCGGGTGCTGTTGATACCAGCTTGGGCCAGGGGGGCAACTTTACTTTTGGCGGCCTGACTCCCGGCAGTACTTATGAGATTGAGCTCTGGGCCGAAGACACTCACAATCTCGGATATCGTCAGTGGGAAAATTTTTACGTAGGTTCAGGCACAAGTGAAACGCCCGCCGTGACCTATCCATCCGACGGAAGTGATAACACTTATAGCTTAAATAGTTACAATGGACCCAACGGGAATTGGATCACCGGCACATTTGTCGCCAATGCAACAACCGAGGAACTTTCGATGTATACCTGGAGCAGCGGCAGCGGTGATCAGCAGGGGCAGGTCAATCTCATGATGGTTTGGACAGTTCCGGAACCTTCCACCCTGGCCCTGTTGGCCGGCGGCGGTCTGCTGACGCTTTTGCGGTTGCGCCGCCGCTCGTGAGGACTTGAAGTTAACAGTTCATCGCAAGGTTTTTTCGCTGCCGCCCAATCGCGTCGTCGGTTTTTAATTTGTGTTCACGTCTTTCGTTTAATTCGCGGTTTAAGGTTCTCAGGGTTCTCCGCGTCTCTGTGGTTAAAGCAATTTTACCCATTTTGAACTTTTAACCCTCGAAAAAATTTCCATAATCCGGGCATGAACGTTTTCGTCACGGGCGGGGCGGGTTACATCGGTTCGGTATGCGCCGAGGAATTGCTCAACGCGGGCCATCAGGTCACGGTCTATGACAACCTCACCGAGGGCCATCGTTCCGCCGTGGATGCGCGCGCCAAATTCATTTTCGGCAAGCCGGAGGCGGACGGCGACATCCTGAAGGCGGTCAAATCCTCGAAACCTGACGCCATCATGCATTTCGCCGCCAGCGCGCTCGTCGTGGAATCCATGGCCAATCCGAAGAAATACTTTCACAATAACCTGGTCAACGCCCTCAAATTGGCCGATGCCGCCGTCGAATGCGGTGTGAAAAAATTCGTGTTCAGCTCCACCTGCGCCACCTACGGTCCGCCGGACAAAATCCCGATGACCGAAGACCTCCCTCAGCGCCCGATCAATCCTTACGGCGAATCCAAGCTGATGTTCGAAAAAGTTTTGGAATGGTACCGAAGAATCTACGGCCTGGAATTTATCGCCTATCGTTATTTCAACGCAGCGGGCGCGAGCGAAAAATTCGGGGAACATCATCGGGTTGAAACGCATTTGATTCCAAATATTTTAATGGTGGCCCTTGGACGCGCCAAACAATGCGAAATTTACGGGTCGAATTATCCCACCCCCGACGGCACGTGCATTCGCGACTTTATTCATATTATTGATCTGGCGCAGGCGCACATTCTGGGCCTGGCGCCCGGCAAAGCCGGATTCTATAATCTCGGAAATGGCGACGGCTATTCGGTTCGCCAGGTGATTGCCACTTGCGAAAAAATCACCGGGAAAAAGATCCCCACGGTTGAAAAACCCCCGCGTCCCGGCGACCCGCCCAAACTCGTGGCCTCCGCCGAAAAAGCGATTCGCGACCTGGGCTGGAAACCAAAATTTCCGAGATTGGAGGATATTGTGCAGACGGCCTGGGCGTGGCATAAGAAAAACCCCAACGGATATCCAGATTAAATTTCGTCTTGTGGTTAAGATAAATTATGAATTTGCAATCGTTTATATCCGATTTGTGGGAACCCACCAGGAGTACGATCGCGTCAACGTTGAAATGATATGATGAAGGCCAAAGTGATAAAGACGGAATCCGAATACGAAGCGGCCCTGGCCAGAATTGACAAACTGATGGATGCCAAACGGAATACGCCTCACGGTGATGAACTGGAATTGCTGGTGCTCCTTGTTCAGAATTACGAAGATCGCGTTTACCCCATCGCGAAGCCCGATCCCGTTACGGCCATCCGCTTTCGGATGGAACAACAAGGGCTTGAGCCAAAGGATTTAGTGCCTTATCTGGGAAGTAAAAGCCGTGTTTCGGAGGTTCTTTCCGGACGCCGACGCTTGAGCCTTAAAATGATCCGGTCCCTGGTAAGCGGACTGCGCATCCCGGCGGACGTTTTGCTCGGTCTGCCGGAACAAGCCTGAAGATAATTTACCGGAGCACTTCGCCAGGGTTTGTTTCGTCACCGGAGTCACCGCTTATCACGCCGTTGCAAAATCGGCCCCTAAAGTTTTTTCTTGCCAAACGGCCCGGGCGTCCTTCATTTTCTGACATGGCAGCGACCCGCACATCCGAAATTGACCGTCTGTTTTACCAGCCGGCCGACAGGTTCTTCCCGACCCAGCGCACGGGACTGACGTTCGATGACATCACCCTGGCGACGCTCTATTCTGAAGTCCTCCCGCGCGACACCCATTTGGACACGCAATTGGCGGACAATTTGCGCCTGAACATCCCGATCATTTCGTCGGACATGGACACCGTGACCGAATCGCGCATGGCGATCGCGATGGCGCTCAACGGCGGGGTCGGATTGATTCATTACAATTTGCCGGAACATGACCAGCTTTCGGAGGTCAGCCGCGTCAAAAACCACGTCCACGGCCTGATTCAGGAACCGATTAAAGTATCTCCCGATGCCTTTATCGGCGACGTCATCGCCATGATCGAGCAAAAGAAATTCGGTTTCAGCACGTTTCCGGTGGTGGATGAGCACGGAAAACTGGTCGGGCTTCTTCCCGGTCATGTCGTCAAACCGCGCTACGCCAAAAGAAAGGTGGCGGAAGCGCTCCAACCCAGGGCGCAGGTTCATACGATCAACCAGAAAGAGATTGGAAAAGATCCCATCGCGCGCGCCGATAAATTTTTTACCGAGCATTTGGGCATCCATAAATTGCTGGTGGTGGATGACAAGGACAAATTGTGCGGGTTGATCACATTGAGCGACGTGGAGCGCATCACTGAAGAGCGCCGCGCCCAGTTCAAGCCGGCGCGCGACTCGCGCTTTCGCCTGATTTGCGGGGCGGCCGTGAGCGCGACCCGAAACGCGTTCGGCGAACTGGATCGCGAACGGATCCTCAATCACGTCGGCGCCCTGGTGGAACGCGGCGTGGACGTTGTGGCCGTTTCGACCGCGCACGGGCATTCCAAAGGCGTCGGCGACACCGTGCGGGTGCTGCGCGATGCCTTTAAGGAATTGCCAATTATTGCCGGCAACGTAACGACCGCGGCGGGCGTCGAATATTTGGCCGCCCGCGGGGCGAATGCCATCAAGGTCGGCCAGGGTCCCGGTTCGATTTGCACCACGCGCATCGTCGCGGGGGTCGGCATTCCCCAAATGACGGCGCTTTACGCCTGTTCGCGCGCCGCCGCCCGGAAAAAAGTCTCCATCCTTGCCGACGGCGGCATCGTCAAATCCGGGGACATGGTCAAAGCGCTCACCCTTTCCCAGGCGGTGATTTGCGGCGGCATTTTTGCCGGGTGCACTGAAGCGCCCGGGGACCTCGTGGAAATCAGCGGCAAATTCTACAAGCACTACCGCGGCATGGGCAGTCTCGCGGCCATGAAAGCCGGCAGCGCGGCGCGTTATGGACACGCGAAAAATCCAACACAAAAAGTGGCTCCGGAAGGAGTGGACGCGCTCAAAGAAGCCTGCGGCTCAGTGGATCGGGTGCTGGCGCAACTGATTGGAGGCATTCAAAGCGGCATGGGTTATCTGGGAGCCAAAAACCTGGATCAGTTGCGCCAAAAGGCGTGTTACATCCGCGTCAGTTCCGCCGGAATGCGCGAAGCCGCGCCACATGATGTTGTCGAACTAAAGACGGGAGATTAGCCACATGTTTTTAGGTAAGGACATCGCGCTGCGATGTCCCCGCCCGTAAAGCGGGCGGAAGGAGTCGTCCGTTCGGTGAAGGAACGCGTTACGATTGCGCCGCTGGACGCGGCGCGGACGGCGCCGCGCGCCATCCCTGCCCTGGGTCAGAATTCGATCGGCTCGTTCATTTTGCCGCACTGGGCGCACCGGGAACGGTCAACGTCAGGATCATCGGTATAGATACTGCCGCAATTTCGGCAACGGAAGATTCGGTCCTGCAAGTGGCTGGGGCCAAAACGGCGGCGGCGCATTTCGGAATAAATCCCCAGAACACACAGGGCGCCCAGAAGCGCGGACACGTAAAAAACAATCAGAGTTGAGGCGCTCATGCGATGAGTCTATTCAGGGCCGTTTGTCTCTGTCATCGGCACCGATTGCCAGTTAAAAACCAGTTGGCCCAGGTCCAGGTGTCTGGTGGGATTGGCCTCGAGGCCGAGGTCCGCGTGCGTCAACGGCGCGAATCGGGCGGCGCGGGCGACGGCGACGGCCCAACGATCGGCATCATGATCCGGGGCGGCAGACTGCTCCAAATAATTCTCAGGCGGCAACAGGACGGCGGAGAGGACATTGCCCGCGGCGTCCACCAGGACTTGAACAACACTCGGCGCAATGACATCGGAAGCGGGCCACGCGGGCAGTTTTAGGGGCGTCAGCAGTTGGCGGGTCGCGACCGCGCCTTCGATTTTCATCGTCGAATTGGCCGGCAAAGGAAGCGGCGCCGTCATTTCCGGAACGTAAAGAGACGGCGGCTGATTGAAATCAAGATGGGCCGCGGCCAGACGGCTGGTTTGCACGAGTTGATCGAAATGAGCTCCGAACCCGGCCGACGGCAACGGTGCGGCTTCACTCAGCCATCGCGGCGGTTCGGTCCAATCCGGGCGCTGGAAGGACAAAGGCGGCAGAGCAATCCATTCCGCTCCGGCAAAGCCGTTGCGATCCGGCAGGGCAAACAGTGTTGCGTCATTCAAGGCGAGCCATTCATTTGTGGAATCGCCGGCCAGCGTTAACGAAGGAGTTGGTTCGAAGTTCGGAGCGGGTTTGGGTTTCCGTTCACCAAACATGAAGATAAGCGCCACGTGGGCCGCAAACACGATAACCAGGAGGACGGTCCAGCGCATCCACGTCCACTTTTTGGCCCGCGGCCCGGCAGGATCGGAATTCATGGTTGATTCGGCGCAGCGATGATGCGCGGTTGCGTCGCCAGGAGCACGTTATAGATGCCGGCGTCGCGCGCCAGCAACGTGACCTCAACAATCTCGCCGTACGCCACGGATTTATCCGCCTGAATGACGAGCGTCAGAGGAAGTCTGGAGGCGGCGGCGGCGTGGTGCAACCGGTCTGTCAACTGCGGTTCAGTCACCATTTGGCTGGAAAAAAACAGGCGGTCGTTGGCGTCAATGGCAACGGCGACCGTTGGCTTGTCGGTGCCCGGCAGCCGTGAATCGTCCGCGGCCGGCAAGCTCAGAAAAAGTCCCGGCGCGGGCAGCAGGGCGGCCAGCAAAAGAAAAATAACGAGCAGAAAAAATACCGCCGCAAAGGGCGCCACATCGAACGGGCTGCGAAGCAATTTGGCGTTCCGCGGAAATTTCATAGCGATTTTTCCACGCTGTTTTCGCTGACGATATTCACGATTTCGCCGGCGGCCCGTTCCATGTCCAGGACGATTTTGTTAATGCGGCTGACCAGATAATTGTAGCCGGCGTGAACGGGAATGGCCACGCCGATGCCCGCTGCGGCGCAGATCAGGGCGGTCCAGATGCCTTTGGCCATTTGATCCACGTGGGCATACAGGCCCTGCCTCTGCAAATCCTGAAAAATCTCCATAAAACCGATGATCGTGCCCAGAAGGCCGAGCAGCGGGGCAATCTGGGCGATGGTCGCGATTAAATTCAGCCGCTCTTCCAACAACGGCACTTCCGTCAGTCCGGCTTCTTCCACCGCTTCCCGCACCCGTTCCCGGCTTTTGTCCCGGTTGAGAATGGCGGTTTTGACCAGGCGCGCAACCGGGCCGGGCGTGGCATCGCAAATGGATATGGCTTCAACGACGTTGTCGCGCTTGAGCACGTTACGGACGCCATTGAGAAACTCGATGGAATTGATTTGCGCGCGATGACAATACAAAACGCGCTCAATGAAGGTGACGAGTGCGACCGCCGCGGCAATGAGAATCAGCCAGATTACCGCGCCGCCATTGGTTAACAGAGTAGGCAACATGCCCTTGTTATACGATTGTGCGCTCCAACTTCAAAGAGCAAAGTTGCAACGGGCCGGGAGCGCGCGCCCCCGGGCGTGCTCCGGTTGACGCCTCGCCAACCGCGCAGGCGCGCCACCGCGCCCGTTCCGACTGCCCTCGGAGCGCGACTGTGTCCCGCCCGGCGGGATCAGTCGCAGCACGTCCGCAACGCGATGAGTCGTCGCCATACGCATGACATCGGCTGGCCACGTGCGGCTGGTGCTGTCGCACCCAGCCGCGCTCCGGGGCGTGCCCTCGGAGCGCGACTGTGCTGAAAGCCAGTCGCAGCAGGTTGCAATTTCAGACGATTGCAAATTTTCCGGTTGTCTGCGGCTGGTGCTATCGCACCCAGCCGTATGTCCGGCGCAGCCGAGGCACTCGCGCTCGCTAACCGGAAAATCTCGCCTGGAGCTTTGGCTTCGTGTATTCTGGCCACGCATCCTTATGGGCCTTGTTTTCAAAGATTCCGGCAAACCGATGGCACCCCAGGCGGCGCGCCTGTGGAATATCGTTTTTACCGTGATCATCGTCGCGCTCGCCCTGTTTGGACTCCTCGCGTTGGTGGGTCTGGCGCATGACGAAATTGTCAGCGGGTTCAGGATGAAACGCCAATATGCGATGGGACTTTTGAGCGCGGCGATTGTATCGGGCGGTCTCATTTTGCTGATTTTGGGAATCCGGGCCAAAAAAAAGGCGATCCAGGACAACTTGCAGGAGGCTGCCATGGAAAAGGAACCCTGGTTGAAACGCAAGGACTGGGCGGACGGACGGATACCTTCCTCGTCTCGCCGGGCGGTCATGGTTCTTTGGATTTTAGTGTTCTTTTGGTGCTTTGGTTCAGCCGCCATTTCATTGGTTGTCGTGCCGCCGCAATTGCAGATAGGAAATCGCGCGGCGCTGATCTGCCTGGTTTTTCCCGTGATCGGTCTGGCGCTGATTATTTTCGCCTGGCGGACGTCCCGCGCCTGGCGGCGGTTCAACCGGAGCGTTTTTCAAATGAGCGCGGTCCCGGCTCCGGCCGGCGGTGCTTTGATCGGTACCATTGCCATTCCGGGTGCATTTCGGCCGAGGCATGGCTGGCATCTGGTCCTCTCCTGCGCTCGCCGCAGCACCAGCGGGCCGGTCAACAACCTGCGCGTCACCGAAAAAATCGTATGGCAGGACGAAAAATGGCTGCGGCCGAATTTGCCGGCGGCGGGTTCGAACGCCACCGTCATTCCGGTTTTCTTTCAATTGCCGGAGGACAAGCCGGAGTCCGGCGTGGACGCTGCCGATGGTGTGGTTTGGAAACTGGACGCCTGGGCGAGCATGGCTGGGCCGGATTTCAAGGCGGCCTTCGAAGTCCCGGTTTTCAAGCAGCCCGGACCACCGGAAAAATACGACGATTCCACCTCCCAATATCAATTGACCCTGGACGATATCCGCAAGGAACTTCGTTCCAAAATCCAGGCGCTCGAGTTGCCGGACGGCAAGGAATTTATCTTTCCCGCGGGGCGCAATCCCGGTTTTGCCGTCGGCGCAACGGTGTTATGCGCGATTTGGACGGCCATTGTCGCGGTGCTGTTTCTCCGGCATGCGCCGCTGCTTTTGCCGGTCGTCTTCGGCGCCTTGGACCTCCTGATGGTGTTATTTGCATTCGACCTTTGGTTTCGCCGCAGCCGGGTGAAGATCGCGGCCGGAACCATAACCCTGGAGACCGCCTGGCCGGGTTTCAAAAATGAAATTCCCGTCAAATCATCCGACGTGGCGGCCTTTTTTGCTGAAATCGGGGCCCCCGTCGGACATTTGACATATTATGACTTGAAATTGCGCGCGCGGAATGGCAAGGAATGGGTCCTGGCAAAAAACCTGGGCCATAAACCCGAGGCTGACTGGCTGGCGCGGCAGATGACCGCAGCC
>JASHPN010000322.1 GCA_030038175.1 Verrucomicrobiia bacterium | reverse complement strand
TCCTGAAATCGCGCCGACTGAAACACAGGTCGAATTTGGTTTCATCGGCGACTTCGCGCCGCCTCATGATTCCTGAAATCGCGCCGACTGAAACCGCAGAATGGATTGGTTGATTGCACCGGCGATGAGCCGCCTCATGATTCCTGAAATCGCGCCGACTGAAACTCACCCATTCGCCGAGCTTGATTTTGCAGCTCGGATCGCCGCTGTTTGCGGGCGACGACCCGAGTTTGCATGATCAATCGGATGCGTGCACACATCTCCATTCGCAATTTTTTAAAATTCAGTCATTTATAACATGCGAGCGTCCGTGCGGCAGAGCGCCGGCATTTGGGCGCTCGCGCCGCGCCGCCGCACTCAGGCGCAGTCGTCGCGATTTCAAAAAACATGCCTTTCCAATGGCGGAAGAAAGGTGGTCGGTGGCCGTAGCCATAACTATTCAATGCAATTCAGAGAGATTTGCAAGCCCGAAAAATCAAATAATTGTCACCCGCGAGCGCACTTCGTAGGGCAGCCCCATGGCATCAATGATTAAGCTGGCGTCATTTGAACTTGGCCCCAGGGACACAAACAGAACCTGGTCTTCGTCGTGATTCAACAAGCCTTGGAGTTCCGCTTTTAATTTGGCCAATCGCAGATCGTCAAGCGGACACTCGAATACAGAGTATTGCAGCCTAACGCCGAATCCTTCCAGCGAGCGCGCGACTTTCCGCAAGCGCTTGGGATCACTGATATCGTAGCTTACCAAATAACGAATGCGACTCATCGCGTTACGAATCCGTGATACGTTAAAGCTTCGCCGCGAACAAATCGCCACAACTGTCGCGCCTGCACTTCCAGCATTCGGCGATAGGCCATTTTGTAGTTGAACTCCGGGTGGCTGACTTCCGTGTCCAATCGCCGGAACCATGCTTCCCAAAATGGCCTCCGGCCCTTGTCGGTCAAAAACGTCCCATTCGCGCTTTTGATAAAATCCTCCGGGCCAAGCTCACCACGATTGATCAAGCTGATGGCCACGCTGTCCGCGACAAGCGGGCGAAACTCCTCCATCAGATCCAGCGCGAGGGCCGGACGGCCGTAGCGCGGCTGATGCATGAATCCAAGGAACGGGTCCAGTCCCACCGCAAAACAAACGCCCGCCAGTTCTTTCGCCAACATCGAATAGCCGAGCGAAAGAAGCGCGTTGACCGGATCACGTGGCGGACGGCGATTACGCCCGCGCCAATCAAATTTCCAATCTGTACGCTGTTTCAACATGGACTCGAACTGCTCGAAATAAATCGCGGCTGCGCTGCCTTCGATTCCCAGCAACGACGTAAGATCGCGAGCGGAGTCTGTAGCATCGCGGAAACCGGCCATAAGGCCGGTGACGCGGTCGGGAACGTCGCCGTTGCGCATGAGCATGACACGCTGATTATGGATTTTGGCGCGAATAATTTCGCGCGCCAATTGAAGGCGCACGGTTGGCAACTCAAACAAACGATATTGTCCCCGTCGCGCGTCAACTCCGGTTGCGGGCAATCCGCCCAGCATTCCAAGGAATCGGCCCGCAGGTGAAAAGTAAGCGACATCAATACCAAGCTCCAAGCATGTCGAGACCGCCTGGGCCGTCAATTGAACTGCGCCGTAACAGTAAATCGCCCGAATTTGCTGCCCCGGAAGTTTTCGGACGTCTTCTCCTTTGACGCTGACGATTAATTCATCGCCTCGCTGACCGATTTGCGCACCCGGCGTTTGCACGACCAAAACCTCGCCATCATCGCCGCCGGGACGCGGAGGCTGGAGCGTCGGTTCTCTGTTAGAAGATTCGGCGGCGAAGTCCAGAGCCTCCAAAATTTTATCGCGAATGGCGTCCGCGGATTGTCCAATAAAACCAAATTGAAGTTGTCCTTCCAAATCTTCTGATTTTTTTCGCTTCGACCACCAGAGCGATTCATTCGGAAGGCAAATAGGATACGCCGAACAATACAGGCAACGCGGGTCATTTTTCAACGGTGGCGGACACTTTCCGCTGGCCGCGACTGCCCGCGCGTCTTCAATCGCCTTACGAACTTTGCCGAACAGATCTTCGGTCAGTTCCACCGGCACGCGCCGCTTGTCTGCCGCGTAATAGATTGCGCCGCGAACGGCATTGATGCCTTGCTCGCGCAGCAACAGTGCGTGCGCCGCCACTTGCAGGGCGTCCGGCTCTTTGGCGACACGTTCTCCCTCGGTATCGCGTCGCGCCGAGCCTTTTTTGTAATCAATTATTTCCGCGCCATCCGGTCCGCCTTCCACAATATCCACAACACCGATGAGTCCGAGTGTTTCGCTTTCCAAGCGCAAGCTGCGAAGTTTCGAGCCTTCGGGCAAACCCAGTTCTTTCGGATCATCCAGCCTGGACGGCGCATCCACATTGCGGTGAATATGAGAACCAGCGACAGTGTCCGCGTTTTCCTGGAAAATATTTTCGACCCATTGAAAATAAAACAGGCGTGGGCAATAGCTGAAATTGTGAAGTCGACGCACCGGCAACGGCGGCTGTGATTCGAGTCCGCCTTGGGTTTGAACTGGGGCGTCGCTCATGGCTCACATAGGGATTTAGTCCTTTTCTTCCAGTTGCTTCTGCCAACGTTCAAGACGCATCCTGTTGATCTCAGCGAGTAGACTTGGAAACAATTGATTTAGAGATGTCCAAAGTCCAATCCCCGACGACAAGGGAATAATCTTATCCGCCAATTTCAGCGTGGCGGAATCGAAACATCCCAATGCGTATGCATCAAAGAAAAAATTTGGACTCCGTGATTTAGCAAGCTTGTTTGATGCACCGCTGAGTAGGGAAATTACCGATTTCACGGCGAAAGCTGCTTTTTCGCGGGCGTTTTTGATCACGGGCCTAAAAATATCACCTTCTTTCTCGGCTCTGACTTTATGTAAAATTCCCAAGGCATCCGGCGCCGCAATGGCTCGCAAGCCGATATTTATGGCCGCATTGATGTCCGCTTGTTTAGGCATTCTGCCAGCAAATCCTGATTTCTCTCGATGTGACGAAAGAAAGAGCGCCCCTCCTTGTCGTGGAACAAAGAGCGTATAGAATGCTTTGCTGGTCCTCTTTTGCCGATCACGGATTTTCTCTAACTCCTGATTCAGCTTTTCCAACGCATCGAATTGTTTCAAAAAGGTCGCGAAAATATCCGGATGGGGCTGACCGGGTTTCGTCGGACGTTTCGACCGCTTTTCCAGCAATCCTCTATGATAGTCGCTTAATTTTGGAAGTTCCTCACAGCGCGCTCCGGGAGCGCCAGTGATTGCGCAGAAACGGGAAGAATAGGCGGCGGCGGTTTCCACGACGGGAATGCCAAATGGTTCCTCCGCCAACATCTTGATTTTGTCTCTTACAGCGCGATGCGCCCATTTCATTAGGCGCGAATTTTCAGACGGGGCGCGCCCCTGCGATGTCAGATAGCGGTCGAGATTCTCAATAACAATGAAATCAGCCGGTTCCCGTCCCGGAATTTTTTCATATTCGCCATGAATGTCCCGCGCTTCGCGGTCGTTTACGTCGATTTGATGTTCCTTCAGTCTAACCCCGAGCGATTGAGCAAGAATAAGGTGGGCCGTTTGATTCACTCTCTGCTCCTTCATTTGGTCTATTTTTTCAAGCAAAAATCGGCAGGGCTCGCCTGATTTACGCCCCAAATCAGCACGGCCGAATTTCGCCGGCTTGCCAGCATCGCGGTCGAACGACCGGTTATAGCGCAGAAATAAACGGCGAAGATTTTCCAATTGTTCGATCCGCGAAAGTGAAAGACCTCGCTGTCCACGAAGCCATGTTGGTCTCTCAGTCAATTGTATGCCTGTATCCAACAATTCGCCATAAAGACCCTGTGCGGCATCGTTCCTTCTTCGATCCCAACGCCAAGATCGGTTTCGAAGCGGGGCAACACGATTTGCAAGCGCTACCAACTGATCACCTAATTTCAGCCGAAGAGCATTGAAGCTCGTTCCTGCCGCAACGCGGAATGCCGCGAAATCACCATTTTCAATTAAAGATTTCCAATTTGTTATCTCGGCGTCCTGCCAGTGCTCCAATTCTTCAACAAGTTTTTTGATCAGAATCGGACGGCGCGCGGCAACAGCGGGCCGATCCGGATCGAAGCAAGACCAGCAATGAAACGTACTCAATCGGCTAAGTCGGCGATTTGCTAACGCTATCAAAGCATCGTTCTGTTCCGGAAATGACTTTTCATCGACGCTTTTACCCATCCACGCCTCGGGATTTTCCGCCAATAGGTTTCTCGCTAGCTCCTTTCCTTCCTGCCATTCATATTCCAGAGAGTTACGACCGGATTTGCCGAAGCGTTCAACTTCCGGCTTTGAATTTGAACCCAAGCTTTTCTGATCCTCACCGGGGAGGCGGAGAATTCCGGCAGATAGAATTTCAGCAAACCACGTGCGTTGTCCATCGAAACCAATTTCTCTAACCGGCCGCTTTGTGCCTTTATTAACCATTCTCGGGTCCGCACAGGTTACACAGAGCAATGCCCACGCACCGGCAGTGCGTTGTCCGAGATCAATTGAAATACAGGTAAATCCACGATGAATGATCTGCCTGTTTTTCCACCATGGAGATTCGTTCGCCTTGCCCTTCAATGTCCCTGGCCAATGGAGATGCAGGTTTTTGTCGCGCGTCCCGTTGAACTGGCCCTTCCAAATTACTGCCTTTCCCAAACCGGCATGAATCCATAATGGATCAAGCTTAATCGGAAAATTCAGTAGGAAACGCAATTGTTCTGCTTTTAGCGCGTTGGATGAACGTTTGAAATCAGGCATGAGGCTGACAGCAGACTCAAATTCCATCTGGTTTGTCTTTTCAGGCATTTTCAATCCGAGCGCGCAAGTCATCGGTTGCAACCATCGGGATTCAGCCCCGCCTTGCAGTTCGTCTCGCAAAAGACGCCTGGCAGAATAAAATAGCCGAACCCGCTGCTCTTTGATGCTGCCGTTATCCAGCCGCATTGCGACAGCACATTCAACTGCGAAGCCTTTCTCAGTTTTTGCGAATGCCGTTTTGGCCGTCTTGTCGGTCAGGTCCGAGAACATGTAGAGACGGCGCGAGTGTTTAGGCTCCGCCGTCGTCAAGTTGATTGGTTCCAGCGACCGTTCGAAATCATTGAATTTGCCACGGAATGAAACCATCGAATGCAGAAACGATTTCTCGGATGGCGAGTCGCCAGATTCATCATCCTGCTCCAACCATAGCGGCCAATATTTCTTTTCGCAAAGCCGAAGGAAAAGTGGAACCGAACCGATTGAATTTTTGTTTTTTTCCTCCCGCTGATGCTTTTTGACGACATCCTCAAGGATACTGGGTGTGAGACTTTCATACGACTTGCCGTAAAGTGTATTCCATTCATCGGCAATGTCGCCGTAGCCGCGCAACGAGGCCTGTGAAAGCTGCCACTCCCCTTCCCGATATGCATAAAGAGCCGTGCCAAACGCTACGGACTTTTCGTCGCCCGCAACCGTATCAGCCGAATCTTGTGTCAAATCATGTTCAAGTTCCCGAGCAAGTTGGAACAGCTTAGGATCAAGCGGTTCGGGGGTTGGCTCAATCTCGTTCGTCTCCGTTTTCCGAGGTTTCCATCCCTTAACCTCGCTCCCAAGCATGATCGCGAGCTGGCCGCGAAGGTTATTCTCATCATCTATGCGTTCCTGGGTCTTCTGATTGAACTGGTTCAATGACTTCAACGCTTCCTTAAAAGCGGCGATATCGAATTCCTTCCAAGCAGGCTCCCCCGAAGATTTGGGAGCCCAATCTGGTAGCGCGGTAAATGCTCGAAAAACAAAACCTCTGCTGCCACGGGCCAGTTTAATCGGGTCGTCGCCGCAACTCGCGAAATCCACGCAGTCCCTGTGTTTTTCAGTCGCGGCTGCATTTGGCTTTTTTATAAATAGCGACAGAATCTTGCCGGTCAGCGGACATGGAAAGAACTTGAACGCGAGCGTCGCGAACGTCAGGTCTTTACTCGCCTTCCGATTTCGCGGAATCATGATTTTTTGCAAACCATTTCCAACTGCGACTTTGAATGAATTTAGTTGTTCTTCAAAATCAGAAAATTGATTGGCGACTTCTTTGACTCGAGTTGTGGAGGCGTTGCACAACAATCCACGAAGATGTTCGATTGCCTCAATGAGCCGAGCACATGAATCCTCAGGTGCAAAGAATTCGCCCGGCCGCAATTTGACGGTCCATGAGAGATCCATGTCATCGGCGATTTTCGCGAATTCGTTTTCTCTTGAACTGTCATGCAGGATTCGCGAAAGGCGGTCCTTCCCTGTCCCGGCCGCTTGGGAAACCGCGCTGAAATCATAAGTCGGCTTAGCTTTTGCGTCACAGAACCGCGGCAGATATCCGCGACCGCCTTGCTGAACCGCCGACTCGCCGCCACACCTTTCCAACAATAAAGCCAACGCCAACGTGCGCACCTTCGCCGTAGCCTCGTTACCACGCAGAACCGTTTCAAAAGCGTCCTCAAGCGATGCATCTGCGGAAATTTTTATCCAACGTGCAAGTGATTGTCGCAAACTACGGGCATCTTCTCCAACCGATCTCGGAAATGCCTTCCAAGCGGCGCTTACCCGGGCCCGCAGGTCCTTGATCAGCCTGCTCGTCGCATGTTCCGGGTCAGCGAGGGATGCCAACGCCAGTATGTAATAGTTCACCGCGTCTTGAAACAATTCGTGATGCTGCCAAAGGATGCTCTGCCATCTGTCACGAGCGATCTTTGGATTCGGGTCAAGAGGTTTCCATTTTGGATTGCCCTGATCGTCTTTGCCGTCAGGAATTTCCACACTGCTAACGCGGCCTTGATAGATTCGATTCATAGTTTGCCTTTCTCTGCCAAGTCACGCGAACCGTAAATCCGCGCGGCGCTATCTTCCTGTGAATTAGACGCATATATTAAATCCGAGGCCTGATGGCCAGCATTAAATTTGAGGAAAAAATGGGCTATAGTCATCCGCCTTCGCCCGGGCAGCTACGGCGAGACACGTCCGCCTTCGCCCGGGCAGCTATGGCGGGACAGGTCCGCCTTCGCCCAGGCAGCTACGGCGCGACAGGTCCGCCTTCGCCCAGGCAGCTACGGCGCGACAGGGTGGTCGGAGGTCGGAGGGCAGCCGTTTGACTTGAAAAAGCCCGCACGGATATGTTAGATTTACTGCCATGAGTTCCGTCACCGAAATCGAACAAGCCATCGAGAAGCTCCCGCACGAGCAGTTTGCCGAATTGGAGCGGTGGTTCGACGTCGAGCGCAATCGTAAGTGGGATCGGCAAATCAAGGAACACGCCCGAAGCGGCAAACTGAAGGAAATTTACGAACGGCTAAAATCCGAAAATCAAGGAGATCCCAACATCCCGCTCGATGAATTCCTCGATAACGAAAAGTTTTCGTGACCGGCTCAAAAATCTTCCGCCGGAAACCCAACAGCTTGCCCGAAAAAACTTCAAGCTCTGGCGTCGCGATCCAGCTCATCCGTCGCTTCATTTCAAAAGGACGGGCGAATTCTGGTCCGCGCGTGTTGGCAGCCGACATCGCGCATTAGCCAGATGGGAAAGGGATACGGTCGAATGGTTCTGGATTGGCTCTCATGACGAATACGAGGATTTGCTGAGATAACATCCCCTCCGAGCCAGCAGCCAGGAGTCAAGAATCCCGCTCGGAGCGGGACGATGGCCCGGCGGGCGGTCGCGGCTCGGTTGCGGAATTCCGACTTCCGGCAAAAAATCGTGTAAACGAGTAAATGAAACAGGGAGTCCGTCGTTCGTAGTCCGTAGTCATCCGCCTTCGCGCCGAAGCTTCCGCCTTCGCCCGGGCAGCTACGGCGGGACAAGGTAGTCAGTAGCAAAAACTCAGAGAACAGAGGTCAGCGCCGTCGGCGGATTTTCATCGCCCTGGCCTTTGTTGCTCGTTGGACCAAAAACGCAGATTGCGCCGCTCTGCGCGGCGCGGACGGCGCAGCGCGCCGTCCCTACCCAATCTTCAATCATCCATTTTCTTTAGCTTTGGTTGCCACCCGCGCGAGGCTTTCGGGCAGGGCGATCAATTCTGATTTGGTGCCGTCAGGGCACCAGGCAACGCGGCCGTCGTCCAACACGCGAAGGATGACGCCGCGCGTCGAGCCGCGCAGGGTCTTGACACGGTCGCCCGGTTTCCAATCGGCCGTTTCGGAAAGAGATTCGACGGCGTCAATCATCAGGTTTTCGTCGAGGACGCCCGTGATGAAGTGCGCTACGGCTGAAGAAACTTCTTTGCGCCGATGAAAGGGAAGATCGGAAAACAACGCCGTGGCCAGGGCACGGCCAATTTCGGCAAACGTGTTGCCGTTAAAAAACAGAAAGGGAGCGCGCCGATGGCAGGATTTGAGGAATTGAAACGTTTCGAGCAGGCTCAACGCGGACGCGCGGTTTTTTTCCCATTTGTCCGCAACCGACGCGTGAGTTTCCGGGTTAACGCCTTGCTGCGCGCGGCCTCGTTCGCAGAGTCCGTCGTGGATCCGGGTGACAGATAGCCAGTCCCAGTTTTGGAGAAACCTGGCTCGGCTTTGTAGCGGTGCTGGTTGGCTGCGGCTTCTTTGAGAATGTCGGCCGCCGTAAGGTGTTCCAGCAGATCCAATCGCAGTTTCATCATTCATAGAATACGCCCGCCGGGGGGCGCTGGCAAATAGTACTGTGACCGGAAAACCGTTTTAAAGGCGGAAAACCTCGCGCAGCTTGCCCTTGATCTGCTGCTGCCGTTCCCAGCTCACCTGACCAAGATTTGAATGCAACTTTCCCTTGTCCAGGAAATACAGCAAATCACATTGACAGGCCGCAGGCGCCTGGAACCCGTCTGCACCGTTCAGTTGCACGTCCGTCTTGAAAAGCGAGCCGCGCAGGGTGAAACAGGCAAGGCCGTTGACCTGGGAATGCCGGTCGCTGTCCAACCTTTCCTGCCCGCTGACAATCACGAACCAATGATCCTTTTCAAAGCCGGGAGGCTACGTTTTCCAGACTTCCCATTGGCGGATCTTCATCGCTCGGGCCTTTGTTGCCCGTTGGACATTGCCGCCTCAAGCTCCTGGCG
>JASHPN010000321.1 GCA_030038175.1 Verrucomicrobiia bacterium | reverse complement strand
GTGGTGTCATAGGGAGCGTGCAACTTGAAATCGGCCGTCCAATTTTCAGGCCACGCCGGCAGCAGGAGGATGCGTCTGCCGTCACACTGCATGAGCATCAACTCGAGCGTGATCATGCCCGAACCGCCGTTGTCCAAATCGGGTATCCAATCATGGGCCGGCTTCCAAAACCATCGAAACCGTTCATCGCCGAAATTCGAAAACTCGTCAATAACCGTTTTTTGGGCTTCCCCCGTCAGGCCCAAAACGGCGGATTCCGTGCCGTCCTGCCCCCAGCAGGTCTTTTGCGGAGAACGCCGGGCGGCGTAAGCGGTCCGCGCCAATCGGAGACCCGGTTTGCCAACTCCATAGAGACGATAGGGAAATGCGACATACAGCTCCGGATTTTCCGAATTGTGCGTCCGGCCATATTCCTGGGCGGGCAAAATCGTGACCAAACCATTCGTGGCGCCCTTCCCGAAGGGCGGTATTTTCCCGCCCGCGGTGGTCCGCCCAAGCGGAATAGGCGGAAGCGCGTCAAATGTTTTCGTCCAGGCCGCCCGTTGCGCGGAAGTGGTCAAGCCGGCCGGCAATCGAAGCAAGCGGGGAATTACCGAGCGCAGACCGGCGATATCCGGTGTCGGATTCACGGCCGCCAGTTGATAGGTTTCGAGAGATTGGGCCGGCGCCATCCGGATTTTCCCATCGGCATCCCGTGGCCAATGCTCGGCATAATAGGTGACGATGGCATCGGCAAACGGGACGATCGCGTTTCGCGCAAAATCGGCGTCACCGGTGTTGTCGTAATAATCCAGCATTTGAGAAATGACCTCCAGGGACCCCTGAATGTGATAGCGCTGCCAGGCGCTTTGGATTTCGTTGGAAGGATTGTTCCAGCCAAAATCATGCAGGCTGGGCAATCCAAAAAAGAACATCGTCTCCGGATAAGAAGCGCCGCCATGATGATAGTAAAGTTGTGTGCGGTCCTTTTCCAACGGCAGCGCGTTGAGATACATGCTAAACCAGGGTTGCAGCAGGTCGTAATCGCCCGTGGCAATCAAGGGCCAGTAGAGCAGGCGATTGTTTTGGTTCCAATAGCAATTGCCCCACGCGCGAAAATCCGGATTGTGATTGGTGGGCGAGGAATCCATGCCGCCGGGCATGTCATGGCCCACCGTGAAAAGGCCGCCGTTAAATTTCACCGGATAGGCGCCGCGCGACGAGCACGCCATCATAAAACGCTGCATGGCGTAGCCTTGCGAAACCATTTCCGCATCCGGATCTCCGGCCACATGGATCCAGCTTCGATTCCAAAAGTCCCGCCACCATTCCTGATGGGCCCGCCAGGCCGCCGCCAGGCTCATGGATTCAATATCTTGCGCGAGAGTTTCCAGGTGCTCCTGCCACGCATGGACCGAAGCCGCGTTCGTTTCCGTCAGCGCGATCAGGTCCAGATGGAAAGACCGTTCCGGTGCGGCGGAAACCAGGGTGCGCCCGTCCACGGCCGCAAGTCCCGCGCCCGTCAGCGTTGCGCCAAAACAACGATGAAAAAGCGGATCTGGATATTTTGAAATCAGGCTTTCCAAATGTTCATGTTCTAAAACATAGGGATAAATGCTGTTGGTGTTGTAGTGGCGCCAGGAAATGCGGTTTGCTCCCGGCGCCAGCACCGTATCGGCCTCGAAATCAACCGGCATGGAATCGCTGCCCACCTCATACATCCCGCCTTTGTCCGGCGAATGGCCGCGCAAGGGATGGGCGGTGCGCCAAAGTTCCAAACTCACCCGAACGACAGCCGGTTTTTCCAGGCGGGCGCTGATGTGCATTACCGGGTGATTCGCGTCCACCCAAACGCGCATCTCGCTCCCGGCGTTTTTGAATTCGATGCTCCCGTTTTCCAATTCCAGGGTTTGGCTGAAGGTGCCATTGCCGGCGAAAGGGTTCGGTTCCAAATGGATGCGCAGCCGGCCCAATTTCACAAGTTTGCCCAACTCCGTCCACGCGTCGGCCTTGGCCAGCAGTACCACGACGTCGCCCTTCTGTTCCATCCACACATTCGCGGCGATATCGCCGTTGCCCACGGGCATGGAATCATTCTCATTCGTGCCCGGCGTTTTCCAGCTTACATCGCAGCCGCTGACAAAATGATATCCATCGGGGCCGGCGTGAACCTTCAGCGCCGCGGCGAACATAATTAGAAAAATCAGAACTGATTTCGTTCGGGGAAACTCATTCACGCTGGTAAATCTGGCAGCCATGTTGGGACGCGCTGGCAAAGTCGCCGGCTTTACATCTGTTTTTCCTGCCCACCTCAAGCCACTCAAAAAAATGGCAGGTGCCGCAAAGCCCGGCATCTTTGACAAAACCCATGGCCGCCATTCTCGATTTGGCCGTGGGAAAATCCGGCGGGCGTTTGTTTCCCGCCAGATTATCCGTGCGGCCCCGGTTGATGAAAGCAATTTCGGCAACGCGGGCCGACTCGGCCATTTCCCCGACAGCGGTTTGCATGTTCCGTTACGGCACAAACAACAGCCGATAAAACACGCTCCCGTTCTTCAGGTTGATGAGGTTCGTCACCGCATCTACACTTGTCGAACCGGGCACCGTCACCCAATTGGTGGATATTCCCGCGGCAAGAGTGTTGGTTTGCACCTGGAGCGTCCAGCCCGTATGGTCCGCGGGCCACGAGAGCACGAGATTCGTTCCGGCCAGGGTCGTGACAATATTCGTCGGAAACGGATTGACCAGGTACCCCGCCGTCGCCACGGAAACTTGTCCGCTGGAGGCGACGCTATTGTTCCAGGTGTACTTCAAGTTGTTGGCCGCGTCGTTGGTTTGCAGAATGATCGAGCTGAACGACGTGACGGCGCCCGGGAACAACAGGAAAGTATCACCCGCCTGCAAACCCGAGCCGGTGTTCGTCACCAGCAGCGTTCCGGCGTAGGTGATCGGGCCGGTAGCGGACAACTTGCCGCAATTCGGCGAATTGCCCCGGTTGAGATTGGCCAGATACGTACTGCCGCTGTTCATAGTGACCGAACCGGACACACTCAGGGTGCCGGTCGGCAGGCCGGGGTTAAGAGTTGCGCCCGAGCTGACGGTGACATTGGCCGAAACCGTTCCCTGGCCCGCGAGCCGCTGGCCGCTGTTGAGGGTCAGGGTGCTGCCGTCGCTCAGGCTGGCGCCGCCGGCCACGGCAATCAGTGAAGCTTTCGTAAAAGCTCCCGAAGTGCCCGAGGGACCTCCGGTTGTCAGGGCGATCGTGCCGCCGCTGACCGTCACTGGCCCTGAATTGGTGCTTACCGCCGTGAGCGTCAATGTGCCGCTGCCCGCCTTGGTCAGGCCCAGCGATGCCGCCGCGCCATCGAGGAAGGTCCCGTCATATTCCTCGCTGTTGTTATCACCGCCCACGGTCAATACCGCTGTGTTGGTCGTATTGTTGTTGCGGACCGTCGGGCCCAGAATCCATTGCATCTCGCCCGAATTAACGCTATTGAGGTCCGCCACCGTAATATTATGACCGTTTAACTGGAAGTCGCCGGCGGCGTCCTCGGTCAACAAGCCGGTGCTGACCGCATTGGTGTTGGCGCAACTGATGGCGCCCGAGGTGATGAGCGTGGACCCATAATTCTGGGGCGCGCCATTGGTGGGACCCAGGACCAGCACATAGGAATTGGTATTTCCATAGATTTCAAGCTGGTACGAAGGGCCGGTAATCACGCTTTGAATGGTCGCGCCATTGATGCTTCCGCCAATTCGGGCGTCGCCCGTCATAAAGATCGGGCCGTTAACGGTGCAATCATAAATCCGCAGGGCGCCGGTCAGCGGATCTCCTCCTTCGCCTCCCAGGTTAAACTCAGAGCCTTGCCCATTGATATAAATGTTCATCGTGTAGGCTAACGAGGAATTATCGAGCCATAACTGGCAGCCGGGGTTGGTCGCATAGATCGTGCTATTATAGCCAAAGGGATCGCCCAGATTTCCTCCGTTGGCATGAAGGACGGTATCGTTTTGGATATAAATTGTGCCATTGAAGTTACTGCTGATCTCATTCAATGGAGAAAGAATGATCGCTCCGTCGGCATCGTTGGCATTCACCGTGCCGCTGCCGGCAAACCCATTGTAAATCGGGTCGTTGGCCGTGGCGCTGATGTTGGCATAACTGTAATTGAGCGTTGCATTCGGGGCGATCGAGATGATGCCGGCCACGGTGCCGCTGTCGCCCGATCCGGTGCCCAGGGTCAGGCTCGATCCATTGCTCACGATCGTGCCGCCGGTATAGTCATTCAGGTTGCCGATCGTCAGTCCGCCCGAGCCTCCCACCAACACCTCGCTGAATCCCGTGATTTTCCCGGGCCCATTGAACGTGTAGCCTTGCGCGGTGTTGACCGTCACCAATGTCGAAGTCACGGCATTGGTTATATTGACCGAGGTTGAGCTGGACGTGTCATTGAAGATGGCATTATTGCCGTTGGTAAAGTCTGCGGCCGAGCCCTGGTCGAGAAAGTTGGCCTCGTTAAAGTCCCAGTTGCCGTCCGAGCCTCCCTGCCAGACCAGGTTGGCCGGCGGAAGCAGCGTCAGGGTCGCCAGGGGAGTGCTCGTGATAATATCGCCGCAAGGGTCCTGCATCACGCAATAATACGTGCCCGCATTGCCTGCCTGCGGGGCATTGATCGTCAGGTTGGTGGTCTGCGCCCCGGAAACGTTTGCGCCATTGGTCACGGCGATCCCGTTTAAATACCATTGATACGTCAGCGAAGGTCCGATGCCCACCACGGAGAAAGCGGCGGGAAGGTTGGTCACGCAAGTGACGGACACGGGTTCAAATCCAAAATAGGGCGTTCCCACGTAGATAGACTGGCTGCCATACATCGGCCCCTCGCTCGCGGTCACGGTGTTGCTGGCAATGATCGTATAGGTGCCATCAACGGTTTGCTCGCCGAAATTAAAGGACGAGCCGGTTCCCAGGACGGACTGCCCGGTGTTGGTGCCGTTGTCATATAGGAAATAAACATTGGTCGTGACCGATCCATTCAAGCCGAGGTTCGCCCCTCCGCAGCCGTTGCCGCTGGAAGTCATCGTGAAGTAAGGGCCGGCCTGGGCCGCCAGGCTGGCAATAACGGTGATGGAACTGATGTCGTTCGTCCAACCCACCGAATTGTTGTCGCCCGCGCGGTATCCCACGGCCAGCGAATCAAAATTGGAGGTCAGAACATTTGCGCCGGTGAAGTTTCCAACCGTGCTCCAAACCACGGTTCCTCCCACCGCTGCGCCCTGGTACAGGGCATTTGAAACCGTAAGCTGGTCGGGCCCGCTCAGGGTGATCCGGAATTGAACGGTGTATTGCTGCCCGACGACCAGGTTCGGAAAGGGAGTGGTTGCCGGCGCTGCGCTATTGTCGTGTGCGCCGCCGTTTGGGAAATTGTACATGACCGCCTGGTCATAATTCTCAAGCGTCGTCTGCGCCGGCCGGCTGCCCACCGTCCAATCAACGGCGCCGGACTGCCCGTTCAGCATGGCCGCGTTGTAGCCAACCCAATCGAGAGTGCCGCCCGTGTCGGCCGTGGTCCCGCTCCCGAGTCCGCCGTTGTCCAGCACGCCCCCGCTCAAAGGCGGGACTCCGCCTGAATTGTACAATCCGCAATAGAGGCCGACATTGTTTCCGGCGCCCACCAAGGTCGAAATATCATTCATCACATCGGTGCTGTCTATAAAGGTATAGTCCAGCTCGATATAATCATTCGAGGATTGAAGCATGACCGGGAAGGCCGTGAAAACGGCCTGCGCCTCCGTGCTCCCCGAACTGGTCGCTGACGTGATGATGCTTAAATTTCCGGGCGCGATGGTCGTGGCCGTCGCGTTCTTGGCCGAAAGAATTTCATAGCTGGTCGAGCTGGCCGTGGGCGTCCCGCCGGGCGTGCTCACGCCGTTCAGCGTGCTCGACCCGAACGTGTCGTAGAAGACCGTCTGCTGCGCTGTCCCCGCCCGCGGGACGGCCAGCGCGATAAGGACGGTCATACAAACACGTTTGATCCATAACGGCGTCAGGTGGGCGAAACGATCGGTTGGGTTGTGCATTTTCATAGTGGCATGGTTTTGAGTTGAGTTGCGCTGTCTCGAAATGGATGATCAGGTTTATTTTCCGGTAAATCAGGGTTATTGCTCCAGCGCCGTGGCATGGTTAAATAGCCACATCAGGTCGGCGTTTCCGGACTGTTGGCGTTCCTCCAGTTGAAGCTGTGCCCAACTTTGGCCAAAATAAGCCGTGAGCCAGTGATGGAGTTCCACGTGGCCGTCGGCAAAAGAAAATACGGTGTTGGCCCCCCCGTGCGCCCATTGCGGCGTGTCATAAAACGCGGCGGTCGTCCCCAGGCTGTTGCCCGGTTGCGGCGACCAAAAAAATCCGTCATTCAGGCTGTTGTAATTCTCTTCATCAAACACAAAGCAATCACAGGGCTTGCGCAATTTGAAATCGGTGTCTTTGTGATAAAACTCGCAGCCAATCGTCGTCATATTGTAACTGATGCCGCTCATCGTGGACGACGTCGCCGGCCCGACAAATCCGTTCATCGAATACGACCGGCACCGGAGTTGGCCCGTTCCCGTGGCCGGGGTCACATCTGCCGGGCAATGATAGATCCCCGGGGCCTTGGTATAGTCCCCAATCGAACCGAACGGGTATAATTGCGGATTGATCATCAGCATGGTGTTGGTGTTGTCCGAACTATAGGTCCCGTCGGTCAGGCTCCCGGCCACCCAGGCCGGCCGGGTGATAATCTGGCCGGCGGGCGGCGACCCGCCTCCGTCATCGCAATTCCACGCAAGGTACCCGTTATAGTCCCCGGCATAGACAATTTCGGCCATTTGAAGCTGCTTCATATTATTGATACAGCCCGCGGTTTGGCCCCTGATTTCGGCCTGATGCAGGACCGGCATAAGTACTGCCGCGAGAATGGCGATAATGGCGATGACGACCAATAACTCAATCAACGTGAACGCTTTTCCGGCGCATTTTGCCGGGCCCTTGGTTAAAGCAGCCGAGTTCCCGGACAAGCGGCAATCACGAGTCGTGCACATATGGTATTTGACTCTATAAAATATCAGATTGCCGAAAAACGGTTCTACCGAGTTTAGGCGAACCACTATGAATTTTCTGCGGACGGGTGTTTAGCTGGAGAAAATTCTATGACGCCGTCTATCACCCGGCGCGGCCGCTAACTGAGTGCCCTGGAGGGGCGCCGGAAATTAGCCAGGGGTCGAGCACGAGCAGTGCGAGTGCGGCCACCCCTGGTAGGACCGCCAATATCCAGCCGCTAATTTCGGAGCCGTGCGACAGCGCGAATCTGATATGCGGCAAAATCACAAACCCGGGTTTATCGAACGGTTCTTTGCGCATTGTCCTGCCTCGCTCACAAATCTTTGAACCATCGCCCTGCAAACCCTTTTTCCTAATTTTCAATGTCTTTTGCAGTAATTTAATGCTGCTGAAAATGGACAATGGGCATCGCCATGGATACGTTCATTTAAAATTTGCGCCGCGCTAAAGTTAGCAGAGACCCTTTATGTTTTTAACGGGCTAATGAAACTATTATAGTTCTTCGTGCAGACAATCCCTTCAACTCAATTGCCGGCAACGGCGGCCGAACCGGCGCCCTTCCCGTGGCATCCGGATTGTGGCGATGGCACTTATCGGAATCCGATCCTTTACGCCGATTACTCCGACCCGGATGTTATCCGCGTTGGCGGCGATTTTTATCTGACCGCGTCCAGTTTTAATTGCACCCCCGGCCTGCCCATCCTTCATTCGAAAGATCTGGTGAATTGGCGGATCATTGGCCATGCCTTGAAAAACCTGCCGCATCGGAGATACGCGCAAGTGCGGGCGGGGTGCGGTGTTTGGGCGCCGTCTATTCGGTTTCAGGCCGGGAAATTCTGGATCTTTTTCCCGATGCCTGATGAAGGCATTTACGTGATTACCGCTGATGAACCCGCTGGTAAATGGTCAAAGCCGCACCTGCTCCAAAACGGCAGAGGACTCATTGACCCGTGTCCGCTTTGGGACGACGATGGCCGGGCCTGGCTCATCCACGCCTATGCGCATTCGCGCGCCGGCATGAAGCACATCCTGCGGGTCCGCCCCATGGCTCCGGACGGATCGAGATTGCTTGGCCCGGGCCAAATCGTTTTTCATCAGCCCGAAAAACATCCAACCCTCGAAGGTCCAAAATTTTTGAAAAAGGATGGGTGGTATTACATCCTGGCGCCCGCCGGCGGCGTGGCCGACGGCTGGCAGGTGGCTCTTCGCTCGCGCCATATCTACGGCCCTTACGAAGACAAAATTGTCCTCGCGCAGGGCGGCACTCCGATCAATGGCCCGCATCAGGGCGCCCTGGTGGACGCGCCCAATGGCGAATGGTGGTTTATTCATTTTCAGGACGCGGGAATTTACGGGCGGGTGACCCATCTGCAGCCGGTCAGATGGCGCGATCACTGGCCGCTGGTCGGCGCGCAGAACGGAAACGGAATCGGAGAGCCTGTGCTCCAGTGCGCAAAGCCGGTCGGGAACCCTCTTCTGCTCGTGCCGCAATCATCGGATGAATTCGATTCGCCTCGTTTGGGGTTGCAATGGCAGTGGCATGCCAACCACAAAAAGTCCTGGTATGCCCTGGGCCGGCGCAAGGGATGGCTCCGGTTATTTCCGCAATATTCTTCCGGGGAACCTTTGTCGGCGCTGCCTCATTTGCTGCTGCAAAAATTTCCGGCCCGCAGTTTCACCGCCGAAACCCTTTTGGATTTCCATCCGAAAAAATCCGGTGAAGAAGCCGGATTGATTGTGGCCGGCAAATCGTCCGCCGCGTTGGCGATGGAAAAAACCGCTTCGGGCCGCCGGCTGGTGTTGCGCGTCAATGGCGTGCCGAAATATGTTCGGGAGAACCTGCCGTCCACGATCCGGTTGCGGGTCAGCGTGGAAGACGGCGGCTTGTCGTCTTTCAGCTTCGCCACGCTCAATGGGTTCGTGACCATTCCCAAACTGTTTCAGGCGGAAAACGGAGTTTGGATTGGCGCCAAAGTCGGGCTGTATAGCCTCCGCCGAAAAAAAACCGGACCTCACGGCCGCGTGGACATAGATTATTTTCGATTCAATGCTCACTAAAACGCGGCGATGTTCATCCTGTAGGCCGGGTTCCCAAACCCGGCGTTTCATGCGGTTGTCCGTCGTTTCAAGCCGCCGGCCGACTTATCGGAGCGCGACCTTCAGGTCGCATCGGCGTACGACGTCGCGAGATAACGGAATACCCCGGCACGCCGGTTGTCATGCGGTGAAGCGGCATAAATGCCGCGCTCTCTCCGGATCATGGAGAGCGTCAACCTCCCAAATCGAACGCGCATCGAATTGTTCTACGGACCTTTAAATGCAAATAAAACTCCGGGCACTCTCGCTTCTCGCCTCCGCCGCCCTCGCGGCTCTCTTTCATCCTGCGCCGGCCTCCGCTGCTCCGGGCGCCGGTACCGTTGCGCGGGATATCGTCTATGGCCACGCCGCAGGAGAAACGCTCCTGCTCGACGCGCATACGCCCGGCGGCCAGGGCCCCTTTCCGGTGGTGCTCGTTGTCCACGGCGGCGGCTGGAGCGGCGGAGACAAAGAGGAAGACATTATGCCGGCGATGTCGGCGGCCTTGACAAATTTCACCTGGTTCACGATCAATTATCGGCTCGCTCCCGCCAATCGCTGGCCGGCGTGCTACGACGATGTCCTGAACGCCATTCGCTGGGTCAAACAACACGCGCCGGAATACAAGGGCGATCCGGATCGCATCGCGCTCATGGGTTACTCCTCCGGGGGCCATCTCGTGGCTCTGGCCGGCACACGCACCAACCTGGACACTCGCGTGCGGGCCGTCGTCGCCCTGGCGCCGCCCACGGATATCGCCCGGGATGCGCTGCGCCGCGGCGGGATGGATAAATGGGTTTCAATGAAAAACCTGCTCGGACGCGATCAATTGGATGCCGCGACCCTGGAGGTCATGAAGCAAATCTCTCCCATTAATTACATCCAACCGGGCATGCCGCCGTTTCTCCTGGTCCAGGGTGACGCGGATAAAACCGTGCCCTGTGTTCAAACCGTGGACTTCGAATCCCGATTGAAGAGCGACCACGTCCCTTGCGGCTTGATCATAATTCCCGGCGGGCAACACCGGATTAGCGATTGGGCCAGATTCGAGCCGGGCTGGCCGGCCCAGGTGGCCGACTGGCTGAATCGGAATCTGACGAAAGATCAGTCCAATGCGTCCGATGTGTCCGGTTCGGCCACTGACAAAAGCATCGTGGTCGTCTCGTCGGTCGCCAACGATGTCTCGGCGAATTTCACCAATCTGCAATCGGCCATCAACGCGGCGCCGGACCACGGCACGCGGCCGTATCGCATCCTCCTGAAGCCGGGAATTTATGAAGGGCAATTCATCGTCCCCAAATCAAAAAATCAGATTCAGTTGTTTGGCGAGGACGCCGGCAATACGGTGTTGACTTACGGCCTCAACGTGCGCGAAACGAACGCGTCCACGGACCCGCGCTTCAAAGGCGCCGGGACTGTCGTCCTGGGCGATAATTTCCAGGCGCGGAACGTGACGATTCAAAACACGTCCGGCGACCATGGCCAGGCGCTGGCGTTGCGGGTGGATGGCGATCGCGCGGTATTCAATCATTGCCGCATCCTGGGCTGGCAGGACACGCTGATGCTCAATGACGGGCGCGATTACTTCACAAATTGTTATCTTGCCGGGCGCGTGGATTTCATCTACGGCTCGGCCACGGCCGTCTTTCAGAATTGCGAAATCCACAGCAAAAACGGCGGCCACGTGACGGCCGCCAACACTCCGCGGGACCAGCCATTTGGATTTGTCTTTCTCGGATGCCAACTGACCGGCGATCCGAATCCCTGGATTGCGCCCGATGGAACGCCGGCCAATCAGCGGGACCATCCGATGGCTGACCTGGGGCGGCCCTGGCGGCCGTACGCCAGCGTGGCCTATATCAACTGCTGGATGGGGGACCATATCAATCCGGCCGGCTGGAACAACTGGCGCAATCCGGCGAATGAAACGACCGCCCGCTATGCCGAGTACAACAGTTCGGGGCCGGGCGCCAATCCGGCCCGGCGCGTGAAATGGGCGCGCCAGTTGACCCCGGAACAGGCCCAGGCCTATACCGTGGCCAATATCCTGCACGGCGCCGACGGCTGGGACCCGGCGCAGCCGGATCAGATTCCCGAAGCGAACCAGATGGCGCAGTCCGCCAATGCCGCTGCCGCCGCGTCGAGCCGAACGTTGCCGGTCCTTTTTATTGTCGGCGATTCCACGGTGCATAATAGCGCGCCGGGATTGCTCGGTTGGGGCGACGTCGTGGGCCGTTTCTTTGATCCCGGGAAAATCAGCGTCGAAAACCACGCGAAACCCGGGCGCAGCAGCCGCACCTTTCAAACGCAGGGCTGGTGGGCGCGGATACTCTCCGCGGCGCGGCCCGGAGATTTTGTCATCATCCAGATGGGGCACAATGATGGCGGGCCGCTGGACGACGCCAGCCGCGCCCGCGGGACGATTCCGGGGATTGGCGGCCAGAGCCAGACCATCCATAATCCGCTTCTGGACCGGCCGGAGGTGGTGCACACCTATGGCTGGTATATGAGGAAATACATTGTTGACGCGCGCGCCCATGGGATGATCCCCATCATCTGTTCCCCGGTGCCGCGCGTGCCCGAACACACGGTCAAAGCCGGTGACACGGATAAGACGCCCTGGGTGGAATGGTCGCGGGAAGTCGCCGGTCAGGAGAAGGCGTTCTTTATCCCGTTGAATCACCTCATCCTTATGCATTACGTCGGCATGTCGCCCCATGAAATCAAAGCAGCCTGGTTTACCACCAATGACAATACCCATGCCAATGCGGCCGGCGCGGCGCTCAATGCCTCGGCGGTCGTCGCGGGCTTGCGCGCCCTTGACGATTGCCCGTTAAAACTGGATTTGCTGAATCCTTGAGGCCTCGCTAAAGTTTTCCTATGCGAAGAAAATCCCCGCGCGTGCTGCTGGTCCTGGGCTGGTACGACTATCGCCTGCATGGGGGCATCGAGAAGTATGCGCAGGAAAACGGCTGGCATTTGTCCGAGGATTTGGCGCGCGAAAAAGTCATTCCCTGGGGCTGGGACGGTGACGGGATTCTGGCCTGGCTGGGCGAAGGAGACGACCTGGCGGCGTTTGTGAGCGAGGCCAAAAAACCCACGGTGGATTTCAGTTTTCGCCGAAAAAAACTGAAATTTGCGCGCGTCCTCGAAGACACCGCCCAAACCGCCACGCTCGTCGCTGACCATTTTCTGGCCCGCGGCATCCGGCATTTCCATTTTTACAGCGACGCCGATAATTGGATTTACAACGAACGCCGGGCCGCCTTTGTAAAATCTTTGCAATCGGTCGGCCACGCGGCCGGCTCTTTGCAATGGGACAAGTCCTCGGAAAACCGCATGGACCGCCAGGCCTGGAAACGCCGGCGCGAATGGCTGGTCAATCAATTGAAGGCCCTTCCCAAGCCGATTGGCATCTTCGCGGCCAGCGATGGACTCGCGCTCGAGTTGCTGGAAACGTGCGAACAAGCCGGCATCAATGTTCCCGAAGAAATGGCCATTGTGGGCGCCGGGAACTCGCTGCTGGCCGTGGACGCGATGCAAACGCCCATAACCAGCGTGGACGTCAACATGGAATCCATCGGCTACGAAGGCGCCAAACTGTTGGACAGGCTCATGCGCCACGAATCGCCGCCCCCGCAACCCATCCGTGTGCCGCCGCTCCGGCTGATTGCCCGCAAAAGCAGCGACCTGCTCGCCGTGCGGCATCCGGGGTTGGCGCGCAGCCTGCGCTTTATGTGGGACCATTACCATGAGCCGATTGGCGTCACGGATTTGGCCAGGGTGGCTTCGATGTCCGTCCGGAACTTTCATCAGGTGTTCGCGGACCAGCTCGGCCGCTCCCCCGGCAGCGCGCTTTTCCGGATTCGCATCGAACACGCCAAACAATTGCTCCAGGAATCCGGCGATAAAATCGAAGTGATTGCCGAGCAATCCGGCTACAACAACAACAACAGCTTCGAGATCGCCTTCAAACGTTCCACCGGCATGACCCCCAAACAATACCGCAGCCAAAATCGAAAAGGCTGAATCGAAGAAGTCAGTGGTCAATAGTCAGTAATTCTTAGCACTCCGGACTACTGACTACTGGCTACTGGCTAATTCGCGGGCCGGAGCGCGGCTGTGTCCCGCGCAGCGGGATCAGCCGCAGCACGTTCGCAATATATTGAGTCTCGCCTATACGCACGTCTTCCGGATGCCACATTGCTGCGGTCGGCGCTGTTGCACACAGCCGCGCTTCGACCACTGACGGACTACTGACTACTGGCTAATTCGCGGGCCGGAGCGCGGCTGTGTCCCGCGCAGCGGGATCAGCCGCAGCACGTTCGCAATATATTGAGTCTCGCCTATACGCACGTCTTCCGGATGCCACATTGCTGCGGTCGGCGCTGTTGCACACAGCCGCGCTTCGACCACTGACGGACTATTGACTACGGACTACTGGATGGTCACTACCCCATTTCGTTTACCAATCTTGTTTACTCATTTTTGTGAAGGTTTCCCGACGAATTGGCAGATTTTTGGGTTCGTTTACTCGTTGGATGATGCCACACCTGGAATCGGAATTCCGCCAACAGAGCCGCGCGCGTCAGCAAGCGGTGTTCACTTGGCAGTTGAATTCGAACACAAAAAGGTGCAAATTGGTGGCGTGA
>JASHPN010000320.1 GCA_030038175.1 Verrucomicrobiia bacterium | reverse complement strand
GTCAGCCAGCCGGGCGCCGGCTGCGTCGTCACCTTTATCCTGCAATTGAAACATGCCGGCCATTGCGCCTGGTTCCTCCACCGGCATCGCCGCCCGCGGGAAGAACCGGAAATCACGGATTCACCCCCCGTGTCTGATCCCGCGGACGTCCATCACCCATGAAAATAAATACGCCCGAATTGCCATCCGCCCGCGGCGAAGGCCCCGCCAAAGTGGCCCTCGTCGAGGACAAGGCGGGCGTCCGCGAAAATTGGGTCAAATTGATCAATTCCCTGCCCGGTTTTTCCTGCGTCACCTTTTGCGCGTCCGGAGAAGACGCCCTCCGCCTGCTTCCTCCGCTCGCGCCGGATATCGTGCTGATGGACATCTTCCTGCCCCGCATGTCCGGCATCGAATGCACCGGCCGGCTGAAAACGCTCCTGCCCAACACGCAAATTCTCATTCTCACCGGCGTGGAAGACGACGAACTGGTTTTTATGGCGCTGAAAGCCGGCGCCGACGGCTACCTGCTCAAGCGCACCAAGCCGGAAGATTTGCGCGCGGCCATGGTCAATGTGTTGAACGGCGGCGCCCCCATGACCAGCGAAATCGCCCGTCTTGTCGTGCAATCCTTCCGCATGTCCTCCCGGTTGGCCAAACCCGCCGTGCGATTGAGCGTCCGCGAAGAAGAAGTCTTGATCCTCTTGTCGAAAGGCTATTCCAACAAGGAAATCGCTGCGCAATTGTCCATCGGCGTGGAAACCATCAGCAGCCACTTGAAACACATCTACAAAAAATTGCACGTCCGCTCCCGCGCCGAGGCCGTCGCCCGCTATATGACCCGTTCGGGCGCCGATCATCCAACCGAGCCGCGACCGTGAGGGAGCGGGGGCGTCAAACATTTACACGTGGGTCACAATAGCTGCAACTTTTGCCAAACGCTCTGGAACTAATTCCCCATCGGAACGGTCGCATGCGTCAAAAGCCAAATCGCGTCCTCATCGTTCAGTTCGGAACCCCCCTGCCAGCGATGCAATTCCGCGTGGCCGTCCGCGAACGAAAATGTCCCGCATAAATTATGATAAGCGGCCGGTACATCGCCGATGCCGACCTGGCTTGCATCAACGGAGCCATCGGCGTTGTATCCATCCACGGAAACCTCAAACCATCCATCGTTGATGGAGTTGTAATTTTCGTCCAGGAACACAAAAACGTCCGTCGGTGATATGCCGTGAAAATCTCCTGATTGCGCAAATTTTTTGAAAGGCATGTCCCAATAGTCCGCCGCCACATTGGTTTGGCCGGGATTGACCCAGCCGTTCATCGAAATCGATCGCACCCGCGGCGAATGGTATCCAGGATCAACGCTCGGATCACCCGGACAATGATAAACCCCGGGGGTTTTGACATAGCCGCCCATCGAACCAAAAGGCGCGTAAGCCGGTCCCACCAGCTTTTCAGTATTGGTATTGTCCGGCGTCGAAGTCGTCAGGATCATACCCGCCACCCAGCCCGGATTGGCCGCGGTTTCACCGATCGGCGCGCTCAAATCGGGCGTTGATGACGCGTTGACCGCGTAATGGCCGCCATTTTCATCCGCGTAAACCTGCCAGCCCATCGCCATTTCCTTCAGATTATTGACACACTGGATTCCCTGCGCTCGAACTTTTGCGCTGTTCAATACCGGCAACAAGATCGCGGCCAAAATGCCAATGACCGCAATGACCACCAGCAATTCGACGAGCGTGAACGCCGCGCGAACTACTTTGGACTCCAGTGTTCCCGTAGCAGTGTGCATTACTTTACTTATATATTAACTGTATGACGGGATTCGTTTCAACGTTGTTCGGATTAGTTCCAATCTCATGCAAGGAAACCGCCTCGAGCGCCGTAGGCGCGGTATATTTGTAGAACTGATCGCTTCAAGAACCCCAAGCTCCGTAGGAGCGGCATATTCTGATTGGCAAGTCGTTGTGCTGGCACAGGTTGAGAGCCTCGTTTTTTAGGTTGCTTGACGCAACCCGCGATACGAGATCCCTATTTCGAAGACCCATTTAACCTTTTTAACCTTTCAATGATTTAACCGATCCAAGTTTCGTTTCCCCGTTTCCAAACCCACGCTCAAATGATATATGCGCATGGCCGCCTTTTCCATCTTCAATCCACAATCATCCATCCTCGTTGCCCGCCCCACTCTGTTTTCTCCGTTTGCTTATGTAAAGCAGCACCGCCCCAAGCCCGATCAACGTCATTTCCCCCGGCTCCGGCGCAACCGAAGGCGAAAACTGAATGTCATCTATCAAAACACCGGCCCCATCTTCGGAATTGATAAAAGTTAGAGCCTCCTCTTGCCCATCCATGTCCGCCTGAATATTTGCCCCATAAACGGTGTAGTCTGGATCTTCAGATATTGTCGAAAATGAAAGGCTTTGTCCGCCAAGCGTCACTTGAAGACCTTCGAGTTCAAGTGAACCACCGGGGACCGGCCCCTCAGCCTCAAATTCCAAAGATTCCGAATTGTCTGGAACCGTTCCCGTTTGGCTGATTGAACCGTCGGAATACAGCGCAGCGCTGAAAGTGTTCCCATTAAGGGCCAAGCTGCCACTCTCCAACTCGACCGATGAGGACGATCCTGAAATAGGGGAATTACTCACATAATAGATCTCTGACAAATCCGCTTCCCCATCGTAAGCACTCCAATTAGGTAAAGCATCTGCAGTAGAAACAAGCACACCGTACTGCCCTGGATTTCCAGGGAGATTGTTGGCCGATTCAAAATTTAGGTTCAAAAAACCCTGGCCGTACGTTAAAATAACGGAGGCCGTTGAGACAACGAGCATCACTGTTAATCTTTTCGTGAGAACCGCCCTGAAATGAGCTTTGATGTTTCCGCCAGAACTTCGCCCCTCCCTGGGCACAGCCCAAGTTTGAAGAATTTTTAGAATTCCAGATCGCCGCGTCAACTCTGTTGTATCCACAATCACGAACGGCTACGGTTACTCTTAAACCAATGGATGAAATTTAGAGAGCATACCTCGTTCCAACTTATATGTTTACGGAAACCCCAATAAATCCTTTGTTTCGATTTTTTAGATATGGCCACTTGCGTGAAAATTTCACGCATCCGCGTGATCCTCACGCATCCAGCAACTCGCGCGTGTGCCGCGCCCAGGTGGAAGATCAGAGTTCATCAGCGTCCACTGCCCGTCCAGCGTAGTCCCCGGGACGAAGCCGGATTCAAAATCTCGCGCCAAAAAACTAAACGAGCCCTAAACGAAGCCTCTTTTTTTGACATGCTCGCCGGACCCATTCGTTTAGTCGGCCAATCAAATTTCCCAATAAAAAGCCATCAGGTTCACCGCTAAACTATTTCGTTTAGGCCCTCGTTTATCGTTTAGTTTTGAAAAACCCATACACCCTTTTTTGCTAAACGAAGCTGCCTTTTGACAGGATTAACAGGATGGCCGGGATGGACGGGAAAAAGTCTGGCGGTTTTCATCCTGTAGATCCTGTTCATCCTGTCCAAACCTTTGCGTCTTCGCGTCTTTCGTGTTAACTCTGCGATTCGTGTCAAGTTTCCAGTTTCCCGGCCTATACAAAAAAAATGCGCGCGCTCCCTCATTCGGAATTGGGCGGGCGTTGGGCGCTCCCTCACCCGCCGTCGTCCCGCTCGGAGCGGGACTACGGCCAGGCAGGCGGTCGCGGCTCTTTTGGCAAACCGCTGCCGTATCCGTGTCCATCGGTGTTCATCCGGGGTTGAAAATGAGCGCGCCGCTCCTTCCTCCCGGTCTGTAAACGAAATCAGACTGCCGGAAAAATCCGCCCCCTCAAAAAACCCTCAAATTCCCCAATAAAATCAATGTTTTTGCCTCCCCCCGCTTCGTTTCCTCGTTCACGCGCCTAGACACAAAAAAAGTGTGTGTCATCGTGCCTGATACTCACAGCCTTGCGCGAGGGCGCGTCCTTTCCGCTCCCTCATGGTCGCGGCTCTGCTCGTTTCGTTTCCCTGTTTCCAAACCCACGCACAAGAAATGTGTGTGTCATCGTGCATGAGGCTTGCAGCCTTGCGAAAGCGCGCGTCCCTCCCGCTTGCTTACGCGCGCGGCTCTGTTGTCAATCCAGTTTCGCGTTCCTCGCACTCCAATACTTGACGCAACACGCAGCCCGCAATACGAGTTCCCTTTGCCTTTGACCGTCCAGACTGAAACGTTTCAAGCATTCAACCCTTTTAACCATTTAACTCTTTTAACCAATCAAAATTTTTTGACTGACACACAAAATGGATTAACGTTGCATTGTGCAAGGGGATTTAAGCAAAGTTTTACGTTTGGAGAAATTATGGCTGCGCCGTGCGCCATTGCCAAAAACCTATACGGATTTCCTGGGCCGGAAGCTGTTTGCCTTTTTGCTCACGGCCCAGGGGATTGGGGCCTTTGGTCTCATCACGCTCGGCGTGATTGTCCGAAAGTTCAACGCCGCCTCCAATGTCATTCATCCGATGGTCCGGCGCGAAATCTCCCGAGCCGGGACCAGGTTGCTGCCGATGTTTTTCTTTGTCGCGATCGTGCTGGGCTTTTTGGTGATCGGCCAGACGATGGCCGTGGCCGCGCGCCTGGGGGCCATCAATTATATCGGCACGATCATGGTGACGGTGGTCGTGCGGGAACTGGGCCCATTGTTGGTGGCGGTTTTGACGCTGGCGCGGGTGGGCGCCGCCAATGTGATCGAGTTGGGCACGTCGCGCGCGCTCGGCGAGGTGGAAGCGTTGGAAGCGTCCGGAATTGATCCGGTCCATTATCTGGTCGCCCCGCGCGTGCTGGGCATGACGCTGGGCGTCTTTTCCCTGACGGTGTATTTGATTCTGGCGGCGCTGGCCAGCGGTTACTTGTTTATCTTTCTGCAAAGCGTGCCGCTGACTCCGACGGCGTATTGCTCGGAAATTGCCGGCTCGCTCACCTGGCTGGATTTCGTGCTGCTGGCGCTCAAAACGTGCGCCTTCGGATTTTTCATTGGCATTGTGACGTGTTATCACGGTTTGGCGCAGCCATTGCGGCTCGAGGACGTGTCGCGGGTAGCCGTCCGCGCCGTATCGCAGGGCATCATTGTCTGTGTCCTCATTGATGCGTTGTTCTTTTTGATTTCTCTGGGCGCATGAACGAAAAAACCACCAACGAAATGGCGCCGCCCATTGAAATGAATGGGGTGGACGTGGCCGCGATGCAGGATCCCGCCTGCATTCTTTTTAAAAACATTCATTGGACGGTGGCTCAGGGCGAGTTTTGGGTCGTGGGCGCGCCGCAACATTCCGGGAAAAGCGATTTTCTCATGACCACCGCCGGGCTGATTCCGCCCGCCGCCGGCTCCTACAAATTCTACGGAAATGAGACGCGTATCTTCGACGAATCGCGCCTGGCGGACCGGCTGCGGATGGGATTTGTTTTCGAGCACGCGGAATTGTTTCATTACCTGACGGTCGCCGAAAACGTGGCGCTGCCCCTGCGCTACCACAGCAACCTGAAAGCTGAGGAAGCCGCCGAAGTGATTGATCCGTTGCTGGAAATCACCCATTTGAAGCCCATCGCGGATGTGAAGCCGGCGAACCTGCCGGGGAACTGGCACAAACGCGCCGGCCTGGCGCGCGCGCTGTCGCTTCAGCCGGACATTTTGCTGGCGGACAATCCGCTGGGCGCCCTGGACGCGCGGCATTCCTGCTGGTGGCTGCAATTTTTGGACTCCCTTTCCAAAGGCCACAAATGGCTGAGAGAAAAGCCTCTCACGATTATGGTCACCACGGACGATTTCCGTCCCTGGCGCGGCCACGGGCGCAAGTTCGCTTTGTTGAAGGACAACAGTTTTGTGGTGATCGGTTCCTGGAGCGAGGTGGTTTCGGCGAAGGAGCCGCTCGTCAGGGAACTGTTGGCCACGCCGGTGGAGGAAAACATCGAACCCTGAAATCATTAATATTTGCGGATCACCAAATTATGCCACTGCAGGATTTGACTCCCCAATTGCGGACCCGCCTGAGCCGGATGGAACGCGGCGTGGGCTGGTTTGTCTTTTTGGCCACCGTGCTGCTGTTATGCGCCTTTGGCTATTACCTCTACAATCTCGCCGCCAACAAGGGCTGGTTTGTCATCAAGGCCAAGTTCCATGCCTATGTTGACAGTTCGACCGGCCTGAATGTGGGCGATCCGGTCACCATCATGGGTTTCTCCGTCGGGCACATTACGCGGATTTACCCAATGCGGCCTGGCACCGCTCACAATGTGCGGCTGGAATTTGAAGTATTTGATCCTTACTTTCGCTATATTTGGTCGGAAGGCTCCTTCGTGAAAGTCGAGCCTGCCGGCTTTTTGGACCAGCGCAAAATCGAAATCACCCGCGGCACGAACGGATATGCCTGGTGTGTCACCCAGCCGGTCTTCGTCTTTTCCAATCTCATGGACCTGAGACGGGACGTTGATTCGCAACCGTACCAGTGGCAGTTGGCGCAGGAAATTTACGACCAAAACTCCAATCTGCTTTATCGCGCCTATACCTGGCTCAATGACAGCAACCTCCAGCGGATTTCCGGACTGCGCCTGCCCTGGGTCACCGCCTATAACAATACGGAAAAGGACAAACGGTATGCCGTCGCCTGGTGGCATCCACGCGAGCATGCCTACATTGGTTTTACGACCAACGAAGATACCGCGTGGCTGCCGGTGGACGAAACTCCGCCCGTCGCCGACCGGCTCCAGGCGATGATCTCTGAGGTGCAGGATGCGCTGCCGAATTTCCTCGCGCTCACAAACCAGTTGACTCGCATTTTCGATAACACGGCGAACGTCACTTCCAACCTGAACATTACCGTCGTGGAAACCCATCCGTTATTGACAAACGCGAATGTCATGATTGCCCGGCTGGATACCAACGTCAATCACGCCATCCTCCAGGCTGGTCCTCTCCTGATCAACGCCAACGCCCTGGTCACCAACCTGAACACGAACGTGACCGCCACGCTCATGAACCTGGCCGACATCACCAGCAACTTGAATGCGCAGGTTCAGGCCAATTCAAATTTGCTCGGCGGCGTGGCTAAAACCATTCAGGATTACGACACGTTTGTGCAGGGATTGAAACATTACTGGCTGTTGCGTTCGGCGTTTAAGAAAGGAAATAAGGAGGAAAATCAGGCGCCGCCGCCCCCGCCTGTATTGCCGCCACGGGAACGGTGAAATTCGGGAAGCACGATTGGAGCGCGGCATTTATGCCGCTTCGGCGTCCCTTTGGCGTCGGACGTTGAAGCGGCCTGAAGGCCGCGCCCCGGTCCCTATGCGCGAATGTTTTGTTTCAAAAACCATTCGGTGAACAGTTTTACGCCTTGCTCAAAGGGTATTTGCGGATGGTACCCGAGCCGCTCGCGCGCCCTGGAAATATTGGCATAGGTCAGCGGGACGTCACCGGGCTGCATGGGCTGGCGGTCAATCACCGCCTTCCGGCCCAGCGCCTCTTCCAGCAGTTCAATCATTCGCTTCAACGGCACCGTCTGCGATTCGCCAAGATTGAAAATCTCATAACCCAGTTCCGTCCGGGTGCAGGCGATGATTCCCTGGACGGTATCGGTCACAAAGGTGTAGTCGCGCGCGGATGCGCCGTCGCCAAAAACGGGGATCGGTTTGCCCGCGCAAATCAATTGGGCAAATTTGTACAGGGCCAGGTCCGGCCGCTGGCGCGGTCCATAGACGGTGAAAAACCGCAGCATCGCCACGTCCATTTGGTAGAGGTGATGCCACACGTGGCCCAGCGATTCGCAGGCGAGCTTGCTGGCGGCATACGGTGAAATGGCGGTAAAAATCGGGTCATCCTCCGAGAAGGGCGCGCGTGAATTAAGGCCATAAACGGATGAGGACGACGCCAGGACCATTTTTTTGACGCCATTCCGGCGCGCCGCTTCCAGGACGTTGACTGTTCCTTCGACATTAACTCGCTGGTACAGGGCCGGTTCCAGCAGGCTGGGACGGACGCCTGCCCGGGCCGCCAGATGGATGACCTGGTCGAAACGGACGGAAGAGAGGATCTCATCGAGGGCCGCCCGGTCGGTGATGTCGCCGTGGACAAATTCAAACGGTTTGGCCAGGGCCTGGAGGTCGCGAAGATTGCGCCGCTTGAATTGCGGGTCGTAAAACGGGTTGAGGTCGTCAAAGGCCCAAACGTGATGGCCCTCGCGCAACAGGCGTTCGCAAACGTGCGAACCGATGAATCCCGCTCCGCCGGTGACAAGAAAATTCATGCGGCTATTGAACAACAAAGGCACAGAGACGCAAAGACGATTCGGCATCGCGTTGGCAGGGACGGCGCGCTGCGCCGTCACCGCCCGTAAAGCGGGCGGAATCCCGCATTGCGAGACGGTATGATTTCCAGCCCCGCGGATTGCGCCGCTGGACGCGGCGCAGACGGCGCAGCGCGCCGTCACAGCCGCGCTCCGGCAAATTTTGATTTCTTTTTTCGACGGGATCAATTACCCTCAAATTTCATATGCCATTAACACATACACGGGAACTGTTTGCGAAGGCGTTGAAGGGAAAATATGCGCTCGGCGCATTCAACGTGAACAATATGGAATTGCTTCAAGCCATCATCGAAGCCTGCGAAGAGGAAAAGGCGCCGGTGATGCTCCAGATTTCCAAAGGCGCCCGCCACTACGCCAACCCGGTCTATCTCAAAAAGCTCATCGAAGCGGCCGTCAGCCTTTCCACGATTCCCATCGCGGTTCATCTGGACCATGGCGATACCTATGAACTGTGCAAGGAATGCATTGATGAAGGTTTTACGAGCGTCATGATTGACGCCAGCCACGAGCCTTTTGAGAAAAACGTCGAAATTACAAAGAAGGTCGTGGACTATGCGCATAAGCATAATTGCGTGGTGGAATCCGAATTGGGCCATTTGGTCGGCGCCCAATTTGACGAAGGCGAAGAAGGCGGCGCGCATTCGGCCAGCGGACATTACACCGTGCCCGACGAGGCGGTGGAATTCGTCCGCCAAACCGGGTGTGATTCTCTGGCGGTCGCGATCGGCAATTCCCACGGCGCATATAAATTCAAAGGCACGCAACATTTGGATTTGGAACGCCTGAAATTGATTAAATCAGCGCTGATGGACGCGGGGTTGGGTGATTATCCCCTGGTATTGCACGGCGCTTCCAGCGTGCCGAAAGATCTGGCGGAGGAAATCAATAAATACGGCGGCAAACTCGGCACCGACACCGCCGGCGTTCCGGAAGCTGACATTGAAGTGGCGCGCCGGACCGGATGCACTAAAGTGAATATTGACACCGACCTGCGATTGGCCATGACGGCCGCAATCCGCAAGGTATTCGCGGAAAACCCCAAGGAATTTGATCCCCGGAAATATCTTGCGCCGGCACGGACCAAAGTAAAAGAACTTGTTCGCCACAAGATCAAAAATGTTCTTTGCTGCGCGGGCCACGCGTTTGACTGATCGCGGCTTTTCGTGGGTCGCCATGGGGGCGCGGCATTTATGCCGCTTCGACGTCCCCAGGCGTTGGACATGGAAGCGACCTGAAGGTCGCGCCCCGATGCGTCCGCTGCACTTCCATTTAGAGCCTTTTTGGCACAATGCGCGGGACAATGTTGCGCGATTGGCACTGCTTTTTGCCGCCGCTGAGTTTGTTTTTTCGAAAATCCAAGGATTCTGAAGGTTCTTTATATTGGCATGTTCAAAGCTAAAAGGATGGTCACGGTAGTTAAACCAAATAACTTAACGAAAGGACATATTATGAAATTGACCAGAGTATCCACATGGCCGACGTTGGGCCGCCTGACGGATTTGCGTGATGAGATTGACCGTTTTTTCGAGTCGCCGCTCTCGCGCACTTCCGAGATTCTTGGCTGGACGCCGGCGTTTGACGTTTATGAAGACAAGGACAACTTCGTGGTGAAAGCGGAACTGCCCGGCGTGAAAAAGGAAGACATCAGCGTATCGCTTCATGACGGCGATCTGATTGTTTCCGGCGAACGCAAAAGCGAAACGAAGAGTGAAGAAACCGAAACCTATCGCGCCGAGCGATTTTTCGGGAAGTTCCAGCGCTCGGTGTCTCTGCCGCCCACCGTGGCGAACGACAAAGTAAAAGCCGAGTACAAGGACGGCGTCTTAACCGTCACGCTTCCGAAGAGCGAGGCCGCCAAGCCGAAACAAATCGAAGTGAACGTCAGTTAATTCCCGCAAGAAATTGCACTCAAAAAACTCCTGCGATGCGCCCACCGGGGCGGTTGCGGGGGTTTTTTGTAGCGTCAGAGAGGGCCGCGTGCTCAGGCGCGCGCAGCTTGCTGTTTTGGCCGCTTGCTCACGCGCGCGGCTCTGTTTTTCCGGTTTTTTGTTTTGCATTTTGGCGGCGGGCGTGGCTTACTGTGCGGCTCGCAGCCTGTGGTAGGTTACCCAAGTGGCCAACGGGGGCAGACTGTAAATCTGCTGGCTTACGCCTTCGATGGTTCGAATCCATCACCTACCACCATCTTTTTTCCCGTGGCTAAAAACACGTTTGGTCGTTTGTTTTCAAGAGCTTGCGTGGCTGACGTTCCGACGTCCACATTCGAATGGCGGCGCCACTGCGGCAGTCCCAAAAATGCACTGATTTGTCCCGTAACGACCTAGTAAAAAAACGGGTTTTGTCTAATTTAGCGGTGAATGAGATTTAACTCTATGAAGAGAATTATTGGGGCGGGTTCAATGTTGGTTTTGGCTGTGTTTTTGGGCCTGTTGCTGGTTCAAAAGTCGGTCGGCGGTGCTCCGCCCCCGCCAAATCCCGCACCAACCAATTCTGTTTCAGTTTGCAGCAATTTCATTCATTACAACGTCTCAACCTCATATAAATAATCAAAAGAGAAAACACAAAGTATGCAAAAAACAAAATTATCTCTCGGCCTGGCTACACTGGCTGTAGTAATGGCGACTGCGAATTCATTCGCGGGGTCGCCTCCTCCTACTTCGGTTCCAGAGCCTTCCACTTACGTGGCTGGCGCGTTGATGCTGATACCGTTAGCGGTGAGTGCCATTCGCAAAATGCGCAAACCGTAGCCGAGTAGCGGACAAGGGTTGAGCGATGCTGGAGTGTCAGGCTGCCTGGTTTTCCTTGGGGGTGGGTTTTTTTTGTTGAACCGGGAAGTGGAAATGGAATCGATCCGTTTGAAGTTGCTGGTACGGTTATTGCATGTAAACAGGTTGCAGTGGTCAGTTGAAAGTTACTTTCGAGAAGAAGCGGTCAAAAGTCAAATTTTTCAAAACAGGCCACGAAGATAGTGGTGGCGCGAACGCTGCCGCCTTGAATCAGGCAAATTTATAAGAACTATGAATATTTATGCGAGAACGTGCCGGGCGATGTTGTTGGGGTTTTGCTTTAGTTTGGGATTGCTGGTTGAAGGAAATCATGCTTTCGGGCAGTCAGACTGTTACATTAGTTTTACGGGGCCCGGGGGAAACACATTGACAAGCTTTATTGATGTTTATCCGAATTATCCCAATAGTCCTTCTTATTTCACCACTGTGGTGACGAACAACAATGGCGCTCTACCCAGTGGAAGTTATTTGACCTGGTGTGTTGACGCTAATACATTAATTACTCCGCCCCAGGGTGGTTTGGGTTATTTATATTCCGGCACGTTATTTCCAACCTGCGATACAAATTTGAATAATGAACTGCCGACTAACCATCCTGCGTCCTGTTATGTCTCTCCCGCAGTCTGGCAGGAGGTTAATTACATCCTTAACCACCAGAACGGAGCTTATTTTTGGGATGTTCAAGTAGCGATCAATACTTTGGTGGGTGGTCCGCCGCAAGGGCCCTCCCCGCCGTATCCTCCATTCAGCACTAACATTGTGGAGTCGCTTTTAAGTGCCGCGAGCAACAACGCGGCTTCATGGGTTCCCCAAGCTGGCGATTTCATTGGAGCGGTTTACGTGATCACCAGCGAAGCGAACACAAATTTGACGGGGCCGGTCCAACTTTTGATGATTGAGGTTCCCTATTGTCCAATCACATTTACGCAGTGCCCGACGAATCTGGATCTCGGCTGTAATCCCCCGACCAACGCCATCCCGGGGTTGAACACGAATTCGGTATCGGCAGTTTCCAGTTGTGGACGTCCGGTAACGATCACCGGCACACAATCGCAATCCACGGTGGATGGGACAGTATATCTTTTCAACGATTACATGGCATCCGATGGTTATGGGAACGTGGCGAGTTGCGATCAAACCGTCACCTGGATGATCGGATGTTCGATGACTTTGGAGTGTGCGAGCGATTCGGAGGGTGAAGTGGGAGTGCCATTCGATGTGACGAATACAGCCACAGGCGGGGTGGCGCCATACACGTATGGGGTGGGGACGGGAACGCTGCCTGGAGGATTGACGCTTTATTCGACGACCGGAGTGATCAGTGGCACGCCGACAAACTCGGGCAGCTTTACGATCATGGTGACCGATATTCTGGGCAGTGTGGCGACGAACTGCCCGATCACGATCAATCCGGCGGTGGCACTGGACTGCGCGGGCGTGTCGGTGGGCGAAGTGGGAGAGTTCCTCGATGTGACGAATACCGCCACGAATGGAGTGGGGCCATACACTTATTCGGTGGCGACGGGGACTTTGCTGGGGCTGACGCTGAATCCGACGAATGGCGTGATTAGCGGGACGCCGACGAATTCGGGGAGCTTTACCATCGAGGTGACCGACAATCTGGGCATCGTGGCGACGAATACCTGCCCCATCACAATCTATCCGCCGCTGACACTGGCCTGTGCGGGCGTGTCGGTGGGCGAAGTGGGAGTGCCATTTAATGGGACGGTGAGCGGCTCGGGCGGAGTTGGGACGTACACCTACTCGGTGGCGACGGGGACGCTGCTGGGATTGACGCTGAATGCGGCGACCGGGGTGATCAGCGGAACACCGACCAATTCGGGGAGCTTTACCGTCGAGGTGACTGACAGC
>JASHPN010000036.1 GCA_030038175.1 Verrucomicrobiia bacterium | reverse complement strand
AGATCTCAAAAAGGTAAATGGGAGCGGAACCGAATTTCTGATCGCAATTAAGGAATGGATTAACGACAAGCGTTACAATCAAATGCGCACCTTCCGAAAGCAAGCCGGAGACGAGTTTCTGTTGACGGCGCCACAACAGCCAAAGGTCAGGGTCCTTCTGACCAGCCTGGACGTCAGCCAGGGTGACGGCAGTTTTCAGGCATTTGGCGCCCGCATTGACCCGGACGACCGGGCCAAAGTGGTCCCCGGCGTCTCCTACACGATACAGCCAATCAACATTAGCGATACCTACTGTTGGACAGTCGCGCCTGGCGTAAGCATCGTACCAAGAAATCCATGACGGGCGTTTTAGCGTCGTTGTGGATGCTTGACTTGCGCCACACGTGCCGCAATGATTTCCGAATGAAAGCCCTCTCCCTCCTCGTATCCATGGCCTTCACGGCTGCCCTTCTCCTGGTTGCCGGATGCAAGACGCAGTCGTCGGACAAGAGCAATACCGTCGAGCTTTTCGACGGCAAAGATTTTGACGGCTGGACGTTTTGCATGATGAACAATGCGGATCCGATGCAGACCTGGAACGTGCATGACGGTGTGATTCATTGCACCGGGCTGCCTCATGGCTACATTCGCACGGAAAAGATTTATGACAATTATGAACTCACGGTCCTCTGGCGTTTTCTAAAGGTCGCTCCCCACCGGGACAACACCGGTGTGCTGGTCCAGATTCATCTGCCCGACAAGGTTTTCCCGCAGTGCGTTGAATGCCAGGGACAGTACCTGCATCAGGGCGACATTTTGTTGTGTCACGGCGCGAGCGCGGATGGACATCCCGTTACCGGCAAAACCATCCTCATCCCTCAGAACGGTCCACCGAACGAAAAGCCCGTCGGCGAATGGGACACCGACCACATCATCTGCCGGAACGGCTCCATCAAATTATTTGTCAACGGCAAGTTGATGAACCAAATCACGGGCTGCAATCTTACGTCCGGATACATTGGCATCCAGAGTGAAGGCGGCGATATCGAGATCAGCAAAGTATCGCTGCAACCGCTGGAGTAAATGCCGCTTGACTTCCATTGCATTCGCCTCAATGTTTCGCGCGTGAAAAACAAAACAACGCTTTTATTCACCGCAGCCGCCACTTTTGCTCTGCTCGTTTTTGCCGGATGCAAAACCCAACCCCTCAAACAGGTAACGACGGTTGAAGGAAAGCCGATCGAACTGTTCAACGGGAAAAACCTCGACGGCTGGACCTTCTGCATGAAAAACAATACCGACCCGGCGAAGACCTGGAGCGCCCGCAACGGCGTGATTCATTGCACCGGCCAGCCTTACGGCTATGCGCGCACCGAGCAGGTTTACCAGAATTACCGGCTCACCGTGATCTGGCGTTTTGTGCGAGTGGCGCCCCACGCCGACAACTCCGGCATTTTTGTTCATATCCAGCCGCCGGATAAAGTGTGGCCCGAGTGCATCGAATGTCAGGGACTGAATCAGCATCAGGGTGATTTCTATTTGCAAGCCGGCGTCGGCGCGGATGGATACCCTGCCCAAAATAAAGCCGTGCTCATCCCCCAAATGGGCCCGCCCAATGAAAACCCCGTCGGCGATTGGAACACAAACCAGATCATTTGCAATGGCAACGCCATCGGCCTTTTCGTCAACGGCAAGGTGATGAACCAAATCGCCAATTGCAGCGTCTCGTCCGGTTACATCGGCATCCAAAGCGAAGGCGGCGATATCGAGGTCCGCAAGCTAACCCTGGTACCGCTGGAATAGACTGTGGAGTCGCCAACCCTTAGACGAACTGCGCTTTTTTCCGCGCACCAACGACTCGGCGCCCGGCTGATTGATTTCGGCGGCTGGGAAATGCCGGTCCAATATTCCGGCCTGATTGCCGAACATCTCGCCGTTCGCAATGCCGCGGGCATTTTCGATATTTCGCATATGGGCGAAGTCACGGTGAACGGCGCCGCCGCGGAGGCTTTCCTCAATTATCTTCTCACCAACGACGTCCGCAAACTCGCGCCCGGCCAGGGCCAATACACGCTCATGTGCCGGGAATCCGGCGGCGTCATTGACGATTTGTACGTTTACAAGCTTTCCACGGCAGTTTATCTGCTCATCGTCAACGCCTCGCGCACCGCCAACGACGTCGCCTGGTTGCGGGAACAATGGAACAAGTTTCCCCGAAGCGACGACGTGAATTTGACGGATGCCTCCCATAATTATTCCGCCGTGGCCGTGCAGGGACCGCGCGTGAAGGATTTCATCGCCGATTGCGTTCGTGGTCCTTCGGTTTCAGCCATGCGGGTCAATTGCGTGACCGATCTTAAGAAAAATCAAATCGCCGGATTTCATCTTGGCCGAGGCGGCGTCCTGGTCTCGCGGACGGGCTATACCGGGGAAGACGGATTTGAAATCGTGGGCGAAGCGGATGCAATCCAGGAAGCGTGGGAAATTATCCTTAAAAAAGGCGAGCCGTATGGAATTAAACCGTGCGGCCTGGGGGCGCGCGACACGCTGCGCACGGAAATGTGTTACCCGCTCTATGGGCACGAATTGGACGAACAAACCACGCCCATGGAAGCCGGCCTGGGACATTTCGTTTCCATGGATAAGGGGGAATTCATTGGCCGCGCGGTTCTTGCCGAACAAAAGGCCAGGGGCACAAAAAAGAAGTTAATCGCTTTTAAGATGACCGGGAAGTCGCCGCCGCCGCGCCCGCATTATCCCATTTGGGCCGGCGGCGCGGCCGTTGGCGCAGTGACGAGCGGCACCCAAAGTCCATCGCTCAACATCGGCATCGGCATGGGCTTTGTTCCACCGGATCGCGCCACGGGCGATATCGAAATAGAAATCCGCGGAAATCGTTTCCCGGCGGCCATCGTTCCTAAGCCAATTTATCGAAAATCGCACTAAGGAATGCCGTGGCGTCAGGCCTCCCGGCCTGACGTAGAGGGCGCGCTTCCAGCCGCCCGGAATAATCGCTCGCGGCGGATCATTTCAGTATTACGAACGATTTGGCTCGATCGTACGATTTTTCCGCCGGGCCCGAGGCCCGGCTCTACGGCAGGCAGGATGCCTGCCGCTACCCCTCGCCAGCCCGCGTTCATTTTCCGAATGTTCATGATCCCAGCCGGTTGGCATCTGCCTCGAAATTTTGCATTTTTAACTTTTAATTCTTTAAGGTGTCCGCGTAACCTGCTGGCAAAAATATGAGCAACGTCCCTTCCGATCTCAAATACACAAAATCGCACGAATGGGTGCGCGTCAGCGGCGGCGTCGCCACCGTGGGCATTACCGATCACGCCCAGCATGAGCTGACGGACATAGTGTTTGTCGAGCTGCCGCAAACCGGTCGAACCGTCAAAGCCGGCGATGCCTGCGCAGTGGTGGAATCGGTAAAGACCGCCAGCGATATTTACGCGCCGCTGAGCGGTGAAATTGTAGAGGTCAACAAGTCGGCGGTCGAAAATCCGGCGCTGGCCAACACCGAACCTTACGGCGGCGGCTGGTTTTTCAAGATCAAATTGGCCGACGCCGGCGAGCCAAACAAATTAATGTCCCCCGAGCAATACACCGCGCAAATCGGAGGATAACACCTCGTTATTGCAGCAAATCCTGGCGGGACAGGATCTGCTTTTGCATCAAGCTGACAACCATTCGCGCCCGGGTGAGGGCGTTGTCCTGCGTTTCGCCCATAAACGATTTCAATTGGACCCGCACCGCCGCCACGGGATCACCGTTCCGGTCATTCAGAGGCATGGTCACGGCCACGGTTCCCCGCCCCCTCCCGAAATAAATCGCCCCATTGGTGATCGCGCCTTTCTCGGCATCCGTCCCGGCCATGCCAATTTCTTTTGATTCCTTGCTGGCGATGACACGCGGCGTGCCGGTTTTATCGAGGGTATAAACACGCAGACCGAGAAGGCGCGGTTCCTCATCCAAAATATTTTGCACGAGCAACTGCGCCATCGGGATTTCCGGTTTGTAAACGATGGTCGTATCCCCAAAATACGTTAAGGAATCGGACATCGTCCAAAAGCCCACCTTTCCGGAGGCAAATGTCATGGCGGACGAAAGCGGCATGGCTAATTGGCCGTCGAGCCAGCAGTTAATTTGATTACCTTCGCATTGGACCGCCAGGGTGTGCCAGGAGCCGGGAAGAATATCCGCATAGACGGTAGTGGGATCGACAAATTGTCCATTGATATACTTATAAAAGCGCAGATCGTGGCCGAGGGCGCTAAGGCGAATGACATAAAAATTCGACGGGTTTTGATATCGAAAGACAATTCCGGCCATTTGTTCCTGCACGCCATTGACGATCTTAAACCGCATCTTCATTTGAAAATCTTTGAAGGTTTCTTTGTCGTAAATGAGCATGGGAAACCGGTTCTCGTCCGGCTCCTGGTCCAGTTGCGCGAGAACCGGAATGTGGTTGATGGCCGCGGGCGCGTTTGAAGTGAGCGGAGCAAACGCGGAGGGCACGGCGTCCTCGATCACTTTCCAATCGCCGGGATTGCCCCCGCCGGCCAGGGCGCTTTGGAAATCATTCGTGAGGGAATGATTTTCTGAAAAGTCCCCAAAATTGATACTCAATTGCGCGGCCGCGGCCGGGAAAACCAAGGCAAGCCAAAGATAAAAAACGAACCTTCGCATCACGAGCAGCCTAACAAAATCGCGGCCACGGACAATGAAAAGGTTCAAAACTCGAACTTGACGCCGCTCAAGCGCTTCCCGATTTCCGCCAAAATCCGGTTTTCATCCTCAATGGTTTTGGCGGCAAACGTGACGCTGAACCGCAACGCGGCTCCGGCGTCGTCCCATGGCACCGTGGAAATGAATTTTTCGGTAATGAGCCATTGGGAAACGTCTTCGGCGCTGCCAAACTGAACTTGTTTTCCGTCCTTGACCCGCACGGCTTTCGGCGCTTTGACGTAGAGAAAAAACGAACCTTTGGGCTTGATGGCGTCAAAGCCGGCGGTTTGCAGCGCTCCGACCAGGCCGGTCATGCGGCGCGAGTATTTGGCCGAAATTTTTTCAGTGATTTCCGGGTGCTCCAGGCAATAGGCGGCGGAATGTTGGATGGCAAGAAACTGGCCGGAATCCGTGTTGTCTTTTACATCGCCGTAGGCTTTGACCAAAAGCGGGTGTCCCGCCACGAATCCGCACCGCCAGCCGGTCATATTGAACGATTTGCTGACCGAATGCAGTTCCACCCCCACCTCTTTGGCTCCCGGCGTCGCCAAAAAACTCAGTGGTTTGCCTTCAAATATGAGGCCCGCATAAGCGGCGTCATGGATCACCACGATCTTATGTTTGTGAGCAAATTCAACCACGCGCTCAAAAAATCCCGGGGTTGCGCTCGCGCCGGTTGGATTGTTGGGATAATTCAAGACGAGCGCTTTGGCCTTGCGCAACACTTCTCCCGGAATGGTGTGCAGGTCCGGCAAATATTTATTTTCCGGGGTGAGCTTTAGGTTATAAACGACCCCGCCATAATAACGGGCATGCGTGCCAAAAACCGGATATCCCGGCACAGTCATAAGCACGAAATCGCCTGGATTGACCAACGCCGCCGGCAAAATCGAGAGCGCCGCCTTGCTGCCGATGGAATGAATGATTTCCGTCTCCGGATTGATCCCGGCCACGCCAAAAACCGAATCAAGATACCGCGCGGCGGCCTGCTTGAGAACCGCGTCGCCATTGTCGGAGTATCCCCGGTTTTCCGGCCTGGCGGCCTCCTCGCACAGCCGGGAAACAACTTCCGGAAAAGCCATTTCATCCGGCTCGCCCACCCCCAAATCAATGATTTCCGCGCCCGGGTTCAGCGCCATGGCGGCGCGTTTGGCGCGCTTGATTTTTTCAAATTTGTAAATGTTCTGTGACTTACCGTATTGGCTGCCGCCAATCCGGTCGGAAAATAGATTTTGAATGTAAGATTCGCCCATAAAAATCCCTAAAAACAACCCGCAATGGCTCTGCCACGAGTGCGGAGAAACCTCTTGCGGTTGAAAAAATGCTGCCAAAGAGTAAATGAATAGTCAAATCAAAAGAAATCAAAAGAAATCACGCCACAAAGTCTGTTGATAACCCTTTCCGAATCAGCCGTTTCCAAAAAACATTTACGCTTGCCAATTTTTTCGCGCGCGCCCATCGTTTAACCATGCAATCGTTTGAGTTGTTACGGGAAGTCTTCGAGAAAAAGAAACCGAAGGAAATCGCCGCCGATCTGGGCCTTTCTTCATCCATGATCTACAAGTGGGGCGAACCGGACACGGCCGGCAGCGGAATCAGCAATCCTTTGGACCGCATCGAGGCGCTGCTCAAGAGCACCGGCGATCATCGCCTCGTTCAATGGATTTGTGAGCGCGCCGGCGGATTTTTCATTTTAAATCCCAAAAACACGCCGCATCCCCACCATGTCATTCCGGCGACAAATCAAATTGTGCAGGAATTTGCCGATCTTTTGCATGTGATTGCCAGTGCGACGGCGGATGAACACATCCTGCCGCCGGAAGCGGTTCAAATCCGGGCCCGTTGGGAAGAATTGAAATCCGTCACCGAAGGATTTGTGGCGGCCTGCGAAGAAGGCGATTTTGGCCGGCTGCGAAACCACGCCGCCAAACATTCGGCGCAGAGTCAGATCAGGGCGCAAGAGCGCGCGTGAGCACATTCGCAATGGCATTGGAGCGCGGGACCGCAGGAGGCGGGACCGCGCCCCGGTTCATGGCTGTGATGCGCGTCCGATTTTGGAGGTCGAAATTCTTCATGAACTTGACGAAATGAAAACCTGGGTTATGGTCACCCATGGAGTCGGGTTTAGAGGGTCGCAGTGTAAAGGGTTGCAGCAGCGGTTGGGTGACGACGGCGGTTGTTGTTTATTTTTTCACTATCTTTTCAATTTTTTCCCAAAATCTCGTCCAAAATGGGAATTTCAGCGCCGATGGCGGCAGTTTTGAGAGCTGGCAAATCAGTCATCCCAACGCCGACACAAATTATTCAAGCTCTAGCCCAATGATTTATAATGGCGGCGCCGGCGACCCGTCCGGTGATCCCTATTACGCGCGTTTTTTGTCGGAAGAGAATGGGGGTGAGGATGTTCTTTCCCAAAACATCTCGACGATTCCCGGAGACGTCTATGAGATTAGCTTTTACGCGGAGGACGGCGCCGGCCACAATTTTCAAACCGATTTCAGCTTTGGCAACGTCACGGAAAACCTTGGGCCGGCCTTCTCCATCGGACCCGGCGAGTGGTACAATGGGTGGACGAATTTCACTTTCAGCCTGACGGCCTCGGCGCTTGATACGGAATTGGCGTTTCTGATTTACGCCGACACCCAAAGTGAATTTGGCGTAACCGGCATCAGCGTCACGCCGGTGCCCCTGTTGGAAGAGGCCCTCTGCAATGGGAAGGTTGAGGTGATGGTGACCAATTGCACTTCCCCCGTTATTATCCAAGTCTCAACCAACATGATTGATTGGGCGACCGTGTGCACCGATACGGCGCCATGCACATTCACCGATTCGTGCATAATGTTCCCGCATTGCTTTTACCGCGCGGCCGTCCTGGTGCAGTAGTGTGGCGGCAGGCAGGATGCCTGCCGTAGAGCCGCCGCTTCAAGCGCGGCGGAAGATTCGCACAACAATCAACAATCGGAGAGCATGGTTGCCACGGCCAGGCTGTGTAATGGATCGTTTCTCCGGGCGGCTGGAAGCACGCCCTCGACGACAGGCCGGATGCCTGCCGCTACGCCTTTGCCGGTTCCTCTTTCTTGCGCGTGAAAATATGCGTCGCGTGACCGTAGAAAGCATCGGCTGCCTCCATCACCGTTTCCGACAGCGTTGGATGGGCATGGATGGTTTCGGCAATGTCCTCGACGGTTGCACCCATCTCGATCGCCAGGACGGCCTCGGCGATCAATTCCCCCGCGCCGGCGCCGCAGATTCCGACGCCCAGGACACGGTTGGTATCGGGATCGGCAATGATTTTGGTCACGCCGTCAGTCCGATCAAACGACAGGGCGCGCCCGGATGCCGTCCACGGAAATTTCGCAACTTCGTACGGAACTCCCTTTTCTTTCGCTTCGGTTTCGGTCAGGCCGCACCAAGCCAGTTCCGGGTCGGTAAAAACGACCGCGGGAATGACGCTGTCGAAGCCCGCTTTTCCGCCGCAAATGGCTTCCACGGCAATGCGCGCTTCCTTGTGCGCCTTGTGCGCCAGAAGAATGCCGCCGGCGATGTCGCCGATGGCATAAATATTGGGGTCATCCGTCAGCCGCTGTTCGTTGGTTTTGACGAAGCCGCGCTCATCCAATTGAATTTTAGTATTTTCGAGGCCAAGGTCCGCGCCATTCGGGACGCGGCCGACGGCAACGAGGACGCGGTCGTAAAGTTCTTCCAATTTTTGGCCATTGTATTCCATGGCTACTTTGATTTGGTTTCCGGCGGTCGTCATTTTGGAGACTTTTGCTTTGAGCCGGATTTCCTTGAAGGTCTTTTTTGCATTGGCAACCACCGGGCGGGCCAGGTCCTGGTCCGCGCCTGCGAGAATGTTTTCCAGCGCCTCGACGACAACGACTTTGCTGCCGAGGGCGGCATAGACAAAGCCCAACTCCATGCCGATATAACCTCCGCCCACCACGAGCAGGCTTTCAGGAACGTCGGGAACTTCCAGCGCCTCGGTGGAAGTCATCACGCGCGGATTGCCCAGGTCAAATGCTTTGGGCATGGCCGGGAGTGACCCGACGGCAAGGATGGCCTTGTCGTATTCGATAAATTGCTGGCCCTGGTCGGTTTCAACGCGCAGTTTTTGCGAACCTTCAAAATAGCCGCGGCCCGGAATGACCTGGACGCCGCGCATTTTTGCCAGGGTGGACACACCGCCGGTGAGTTTGGCAAGAATGCTGTTTTTCCAGTGACGCAATTTCTCCAATTCCACCTTTGGCTCAGCGAAGGCGATACCGCGATGGGCGGATTCCCGGGCATTGACGATCTGGTGGGTGGCGTAGAGCAGGGCTTTGCTGGGAATGCAACCGCGATTCAGGCAAACGCCGCCGAGCACCTTGTCGCGCTCGATCAGGACGACCTTTTTGCCAAGGTCCGCCGCATAAAACGCCGCGGCGTAACCTCCCGGTCCCGCGCCAACGACAACAATTTCAGTTTTGATTGGATCCATAAAAAATTTGATTTCGCCCATTTCGAATACGAGGGCGACGACGAGGACGATTAAATCTTCACGTCCCCTTCTTTAAATTCCTGCAATGCCGCGACCAAATCCACCATAAATCGCGCGGCCGAACCGCCGTCAATCACACGGTGATCATAGCTTAACGCCAGCGGCGTCATCATGCGGGCTTCGATTTTATCGCCACGAACGACTGGCTTCATCGCGCCGCGCCCGAGGCCGAGAATGGCGACTTCCGGCTTGTTCACCACCGGCGTGAAGTGGCCGCCGCCAATAGCGCCCTGGTTTGAAATCGTGAACGTGCCGCCTTTCATTTCCTCGGCGGAAATCTTCCGGTCACGCGCTTTGGCGGCCAACTGTTCGAGCTCCCTCGCCAAATCAAGGATGGATTTTCGGTCCACGTCACGAATCACCGGCACCATCAGGCCCTGGTCGGTGTCCACGGCAATACCCAGGTGAAAATATTCTTTCACCACAATCTCGTTGGCGACCTCGTCGAGGCTGGCATTGAAAATCGGATATTTCTTAAGCGTTATCGCAACCGCTTTGAGGATCAGCGGAGTCAGGGTGAGCTTTGCCCCTTTGGCCTCATAGGCCGCGCCGAATTGTTTTCGCAACTCGTTAAGCCGGCTGCAATCAGCCTCGTCAAATTGTGTGACGCGCACGACCGAAGTCCAGCTCTCAAGCATCCGGCGCGAAATGACCTCGCGCAACGGTGTCAGGGGCCTTTTAACGACGGGACCCCATTGCGCAAAATTGATTTGTTCCGCCGCGGATTTGGCCGGCGCCGCGCCTTTGCCACGGCCTGCCCTGGCGGCGGCGGCCATAAGACGCTTGATGTAGTTCCGCACGTCGGCAATGACGATGCGACCGCCGGCTTCGCTGCCGCGGATTTGCCGCAGATCAATTTCCAGTTCACGCGCCATCCGGCGAATGCTCGGCGACGCCACGGGCGAAGGATTTACCACTTCACCTTCTTCCTCCGGGGCGTCTTCTTCAACTTCCTCAGCCTCGGGTTCCTGAGCCGGTTTGGCCGGTTTTTTGGTTGCCGCGGCTTTGGGCGCGGGGGCGGACGCGGCGGCGGGCTGCCCTTCGCCGGCCACGGCAATGAGGCGCTGGCCGATACTGATGCGATCGCCGTTCTTGACGAAAATCTTTTCGACTTTGCCGGCCGCGGTCGAGGGAATGGACGCGACGGCCTTTTCATTTTCCAGTTCGATAATCGGCTGGCCATTGGCGACCGTATCGCCTTCTTTGACGAAAATGTTGACGACAACGCCGGAATCGGCGCCTTCGCCCAATTTGGGAAGTTTGACATCCATAAAATTTAACGAATGGGAAGTCTGCCTGAGTTTATGGGCGGTTTCCAGAAAATAAATTTGCTCTCCGGCTCATGGAAGGGCCGCAGGATGAAACGACACGACAAAAGTGGCTCGCTTTTCGTTCCACCACTTTGTCCATTGGCCCACCTGTCGATCGGTAAAGCTCTGCCCGGTCAACGCGCGCAAAGTTTCCCAGGCGTCCTGGCGCACGGTTTTGTCCGGATCCCGCAACAGCGGCAGGGCCAAATCCACCGATTGTTTTTCCCAGTTTTGCACCAGGACTTCAAGGCCAAGCAACCGTGCTTCGGGTGCGGGACTTTGGAGAAAGCCGGCCGCATCGTCATCGGAAATTTTATCACGCTGAATCAGCAGTTGCCACAGCGCACGGTATTGCGCCTTTGGATCGGGCGACGTAAAAAACGAGAACAAAGTGTCCTCCGGTATGGTTGCGTCCGTATGCTGGAGCATGGCCAAAGCGGCAGCCCGAATGGAGGGATCTTTGTCCTTCAGCATTTCCTGAAAGACCGGGATGCATTTTTTCGAACCATCATATTTTCGCATGCCGATAAGGGCCGCCTTGCGCACTCCCTCGTCGGGATCATGCAACAATGGAACGATCATGCTGGCGGATGCGAACACTGTGGAGGCTGGTTGCCAATTTCCGCTTATCGCCTCAATGCCGGCGATCCTTAACTGTGGGCCTCGGTCGCTAAGGATTTGCCCGAACAACGGGCTGTATTCTGCAGCGCCACCGCTAAGTTGCTGACAATCCGAAATGGCGGCCTGTCGGACGGAAGCGTTTTGATCACGCAACATGGCAACGACCAGCCGACCAAAATTTGTATTTATACTGCTGTAGGCAGCCGCCACCTTAAGTCCAGCGATTCTGACGTCCGGATCTGTATCCTTGAGAACAGGTTCTAAATGAGGAATGAGCTCGTCCCGTTTGTCGGGCAATTGCCGCAAGCCTGCAACGGCCAATTCACGAACATCCGCATCGTTATCGCCCAGGCGAGCGACGACGGGCGAAATAAATCTCGGACTCAAGTCACCGTACGCGACGATTGCGTTGATACCGGCCCCTCGGACCAGAGAATCCGGAGATTTCAACCAGGCCAGGGCCGCCTCCGCCAATCGTTGATCGGCGGGAAGAAAAACCGAAGCAGTGTTGCTGCGAACGACCGGATTTTTGCTTTGCATGGCGGCAATCAAAACCGGAACGGCATTAGAGCCGAGTTTTGCAAGGTTCTCGGCGGCGAAAGCGCCGTATTGGGAACCGAGCATATCACCCAAAACGTTCACCGCTGGTTCGAAGACGAGGTCGCGCATCTCTTCGGGTCTGAAGGTCCACGTCTGCTTTGTGAGCCACCACGATTTATTTCCAAACTGGTGAATGCGCTTGTTGCATTCAGGCAGGTCTGATCTGATGGTTTTCAAATACGGCAAAGGATCCTCCGGTTGGCCGGTCAGAAAATTAAATCGCACCCGATCCGGCTCCGCCAACCGTCTTTCAAGCATTCCTTTTTCCAATATCGGTTCCGGTGACAGCACGTAGAGTTGAACTTCCGAAGCCGTGCTGTTGATCGAGGAAATTTTTAACGGGAACACACAGCGTTCGCTCGCAAAATTGATATGAAGCGGATTTAGTTCGCCGGACGCCAGTTCGGCCGAAGCGGACTGCAATCTGGACGCGGACTCATCGAGATTGATTTTGACGGCGACAAAATACCAATGGTTCTGGATATAACCATTGATGACGTCAAATTTGTTCAACGGGAGATAAAAATGATGGTCGTCGAGCCATTCTTTTAGCGCGCTTGAGTCATTTGCGGAAAGCACGGCGATGTCATAAGAACCAATAGTTTCGATCTCAACAACATTCACGGGCGGCGCCACGGCCCCGTCGCTGGCCTCCATCACCCCGTTGAATATATGCCATGGTCGGTGGGCTTCGACCAAGCGAGGCCCTTCCATGCGTTCCTGGGTGAATTTGCTTAATTCATAAAAACATTTCATCGAGCCTTGTTTGACGGCTGGCAAATTCGGCACGGGAATGAGCCAGCCGAACTGGTCCACCGGACCTTCGTATTTGACCTGCAGAATTAAATCCTCATGGCCCTGGTCATAGACGATAATGGCCTTTTGCGTTGGTTCATTAATGTCTTTGTGTTTGTCCCAGACAAACTTTGGCACGACAAAAATGCCGTCGGCATGGACGCCGGGCGCTATGACAAAGGCCAGGGCGAAAAGGAAAACCGGCAGAAGTGGTCTTACAATTTTCATAACACAATTGTGCTTAATGTCTCTGCAATTGAATCAGATGGATTTTTTCCAAACGTCCCACTGCTAACCTAATTCATTTAACAACGAATTTGAGCGAGAGTTGCGCTCATCAAGCGGGTTAGAATGGCACGTCTTCAATCCTCCGGACTACTGAAGAAACAGGTCCACCTGGGTCAGGAAGGCTTCAGGCTGGTCGAACATGATGAAATGATAGGAATTATCAATGCGAACGAGGGTTTTGTTTGGCAGAGCAGCGTAGTTTTGCCGATAGAGGGCATCGGTCATGTCTTTAGAATATCCATTGTCGGCGTCCCAGGCATAAAGAACCGTTACCGGGACCTTTATTTGGGATAATCTCGGGCGCAGGTCGGTTGTCATGTCCTCATAAGTAGCCTGGGCGACGACGGATTTATTGGAGGCGATGGCCCAGCGCGCGACGGTTTCACGTTCTTTGAGGGTTTTAACGAGTATCCGAATGAATTTTCTTTCGCCGCGGGCATACTCCTCCTGGGATTCTTTGAGGGTTTGGTCGCGCCATTCCGCGGCGATGGGTTCCGCAGACGCGACATCGTCTTTGCCGAGCAACAAACCTGTAAAAGGGAGCGCATCCACAACCATCAATCCTCCGACGTCTTCGGGATGCTGAATCGCCAGCATCAGCCCGATCGTTCCACCAAGGGAATGGCCGATGATTTTGGGGGATTTGAGGTGGTTGGTTCTGATATAGGTGTCAAGGGCGTCAACTACAGGTTGGAGGATGGGACCTTGAGCATTTGCCCGGGCAGGCGAGCCGGCAAAGCCGTCTATCTGGACGATGTGCAAGCGATGGTAATCCTCGACGTGAGCGGCAGTGGCGTCCCAAACAGAGCCGGAGCAAGTGAGACCGGGAATCAGGACCACATCCGGACCTTTGCCGCGAACAATCACGGTGATGCGATCCGAAATTGATTCTGCATTAGCAACTGACATGCGCAATGCGATGGCGGCGAAAAAAAAGGCGATGAAGGTGGATTTTTGCATACGTCCAATCGGAAATACTCAATTTCGTTTCGATTGCTTTAACATTTTCCGCTGAATCCAACGCCAGCCGAATATTTGCAAAAAGACCGGCGCAAAAATGGCCAACCAAAACAAACACGCGGGGCCGGGCTGCATGGTATTCAACCACCAGTGCCGCATGAAAAACTCCTGCGCCGCCGGATCGTTGACGTGATGGGCCAGCGCCCCGCCACCGAGCACAAATTCGCGCGCCCCGGCAACTCCGCCCACGGCGGCCAGCCAGGCCAGCGCGATACCGCCCGACGCCATCCAACCCACGGCCGCGCCGCCCATGGCGATCGCTCCGAATGCGAATCCGCCAAACGCGAGCAGGCCAAAGCCAATTCCGCCGAACGCAAGGATTCCAAAACTTGTCCCGCCCATGCTGATCGCGCCAATGGAAAGAGCTCCACTGGCAAACAATATTCCGTAGGCCCGCTCACCGCACGCGATCCAACCGACGGCTGGTTTGGATTTTTGTCCCGGCAAACGTCCGAAACGGCAATGGACCAGCGGCAATCCCAACAACGTCGTGCGGCTG
>JASHPN010000319.1 GCA_030038175.1 Verrucomicrobiia bacterium | reverse complement strand
GGCCGGATTTACACCATGAAGTCCATGAAGGACAGGCTTGAATTTGGAGGGGATGAACCCCTGGAGAGTTTTATATCGGGTTCTCCTTATCAGCAGTTTCCTGCGTATTATTATAGTTCACGGAATGGCGAAACCGTGGACGTGGACAAGGAGTTTCGGAACATGGTAAAACCATTAATTGCATGGAGCTTTGGAACTGAAGATTACACAGACTCTCGCGCTCGGGGCCGGACGGCCGGCGATCGCGCGCAACTCTTCCTATTCGCCCGCAGCCCGGACAGTTTTTCCATCTCGGGACCCGAATTTGGCCATGAAATCGGCTACACGCTTTATCACTTCGATTTGAATAAGCCCGGAGCCAACGAATAACTATGAGCGACAACCAGCCAACCATTGAAATCCGGGACCTGCACCATGCCTACAAACGGCAGCAGGCCGTGCGCGGCATCAGCTTCACGGTGGACCGGGGGGCCATCCACGGTTTCGTCGGTCCCAACGGCGCGGGCAAAACCACGACCTTAAAAATTTTGGCAACGCTTCTCAAACCGCAGCGCGGCAGGGTCCGTGTTTTTGGCCTCGACGTCGGCGCCAACTACAAAGACGTTCGGCGCAAGACGGGATTTATGCCGGACCATTTCAGCCTGTACCGGCAGATGACAGTGCAGGAATATCTGGATTTTTTCGCGGCGGCATACGGGATGAATCTCCAGGAGCGCACGCGCGTGGTGGGAGACGTGCTGGCCTTGACCGATATGGAATCGCGCCGGAACGAAATGATCAAGGGCCTTTCGCGCGGCATGCAGCAACGGATCAGCCTGGCCCGGGTGCTGGTCCATGATCCCGCCCTGCTCCTGCTGGATGAGCCGGCCAGCGGCCTCGATCCCCGCGCGCGCATCGAACTCATGGAAATCATTCGCGAGCTCCAGCGCATGGGCAAAACCATTTTCATCAGCTCCCATATCCTCTCGGAACTGGCTTTGCTTTGCGACAGCGTCACGATTCTCGATCGCGGAACGGTGCGCTACAGCGGCCCCATCAGCGGATTGCATCAACGGGACGGGGACACCGGCGACTATCTGCTCTCGCTGGCCGAAGACCACCCCGGCGTCGAGGCGACTCTTCGATCGGTCAGCGGCGTCATCGAAGTCACTAAACCGGCCAACGCCCCGCAATATCGGGTGACCTTCCGGAAGAAAGAGACCGATCTCAATCTGCTGTTGCGCGCGGCGCTCGATGGCGGGGCGCAAGTTCTGGGCTTCCAGGAAAATCTCCGTCAACTCAACCAGGCGTTCATGGATTTGACCGAACCCGGCGTGCCGCCCGTGATGATGGATGCCGCGAAGGCCGCGCCGCCGCCAGCACCCAACCCGGGAGGCGCCGCGTGAAAATTCCGGCCTTCGCCCTGTTCGAACGTTCTTTGCGCGTGGAAACCCGCGCTCCCATGATGTCATGGGTGCGCGCGGGTTTGTTGATCATGATCCTGTTCATTCTCCTGCCCATACAATCCATGGCGAGAATGGGCGTCTATGCCGCGCCCGGCCTGCATTTTCTTGAAGAGATGGCCTGGGTCAATTTCGTGTTTATCACGCTGGCGGGATTGAGTTATTTCGCGTCTGCCATCACCGAAGAGAAAGAGGAAATGATGCTGGGACTGCTCCGCATGACGGACCTCAGCCCGGTCGCGATCTTGCTTGGCAAATCCACGAGCCGCCTGGTCGGCGCGCTGCTTCTGCTGGTGGTGCAGGTTCCTTTCGTGCTTTTGGCGGTGACGCTGGGCGGCGTTGGCCTGTCCCAAATTGCGGCTGCCTACGCGACCCTGCTCGCCTATTTGTTCCTGGTCTCCAACCTGGCGTTGCTGTTTTCAGTTGCATTCCGCAATACCTCCACGGCGGCGGGCGTCACCCTCGGCGTTCTTTTGTTCTTCCTCCTCGCGCACTTTTGGTTGGCCAATCTTTTGCAGAACAGCGGATGGCCAACCGGAATTCACGCTCGTGGCGGAATCTCTTCTGTTCCCTATAAATTTGTGGACTTGTGGCGGCAAGCGACACCATCGGACCGTCTCGGAACAATCTTTGAAACGGGATTTACCGGCCCGGTCATCAGTTTTCAGGTATTGAGCAACCTCGTCATCGGAGTGCTTTTATTTTTTGTGTCGTGGATGGTTTTCGAGCCGTGTACGCGCGAAGAAAAAGAAAATGCGCCGGGCGGGCGCTGGAGGATTGGCCCGAAAACGAGGCAGAGTCGCATCCCCCGCGGGCTTATCGGAAGCAAGGCCATCAGTTGGAAGGAATTTACTTTTACCAGTGGCGGCCGAATTGGATTGCTGATCAAGTTCGGCGTGGCGGGAGTCCTGATCTTATTTTGCAATGTCTTTTTTCAGGAGCTGGGACAAAACCTGGATCGCGAGTTTGAGGGCGGACTGCTGATTTGGATTTCCATCCTCGCAACCGCCATTTTCCTGGCTCTCGACGCCGGGCGGATTTTCCGCGAAGAAATCCGGTGGAAGACACTGTCATCACTGGTGACGCTTCCCATTTCAATTCCCGAATTGGCCTACCGCAAAGTTGCCGGCGCGCTGGCGGGCACCCTGCCGGTCCTGATCGGGGCGATCATTGGCATAGCGCTCATTCCAAAAGATGTTGGGGACTTCCTGAGCGACGTGTTCGGCGACACCGCGGGTACTTTCGGATTCATCTTCGCGATCCTTCAGTTCATCCTTTTTCTCCATCTCACGGCATTTTTGTCGCTGGTCATCAAACGCGGCGCAATGCCCCTGGCGATCGCCATTCAGTATCTGGGTGGCTCATTTCTGATGACCTTTATGGGCATGCTTTTCTTCCGTGGCGGTGCGGACGGCGCGGCCGCGATGCTCATTATCGCCGCATTGTTTTGTGTCACCATGACAGTTATTCTGCACCTGGCCATTGGCCGGCGTTTGGCGGACGTGGCGGCGCAGGAGTGACCTTGGGATTGGCGATCGCGGATTGCGGACTGCCAACGAGGATGGATGATTGAGGATAGAGGATGGCAAAATGCCTTCCTGCCTTGGAAGCGCGTACACGCACATTTTTTGTGCCCGGGTTTGGAAACAAAGAAACGAAACCTGGATGGGTTAAATTGCTATTCCGAGAGTTTCAAGGGCGGTTTTTCAACGGGGGCCAGAGTTGTTGGCGAGATTATCATCGTGGATTTAGCATCTGACAAGCTGGACTTCTCGGGGTATTTGGCGGTCAAAGACTATTTCTCTTCCCAGCTGCGGCGGGTTTTCGGTGACGGGATTTCAGTCCCGCGAGAGTCGGAGTATAATGAGCCGCAACACACGTTGTCGTTTTCCGACGCCGCGCATGAGTTTTTCCGAAAACATCAACTATGAGTCGCTCGCAGAAGGGAACGCGGCAGACGATGTCGCTCCTCCGGAGCTCGGTGTTTCTTTGGTTTAGTTTTCCATGAACCGGGGCTCGTGAATTTGCCGCATATCAAATTCGCGCGGTCGCGCGGCTTCGCAGTCAGCGGCTGTAGCTTGGGCGTCGCAGACCCAGGGCGGCGCGCTCGCAGACTCGCGCTCTGCCCTGGGCTATTACATGTCACCCCTTCAGGGTTTTAAGTCAGCGGCTGCGCCGAATGTGTTCCGACGTTGACGGTCTGATGCGCGTCATTTTGGGCCTTGGAGTACAAGCATTCCCAACCTGCGGGCTTGGAAACGCAGGCAGTTAATCGCCAATAAACTCGCATTCGCCTTCGATGCGGATGCGGACGCGATGGCCGACGGCCAGGGCGGGCTCGTGATGGAAGACGCGGAGAGATTCGCCACCGGCGCGGATGATGGCGATGCGGCGGACGTCGCGTCCGTCGGAGGGACGAAACTCCACCGAAACGACTTCGGCTTCGGTTCCTTCGCCGTTGGCGCAGAGGCGCGGCTGGCCTGGGCGCACGAGGAGCCGCACGGGTCCGGATTGGGCGTCCGGGAAATATTTCACGTCGCCGAAAGCGGTCGCGGCGATGCCGGGATTGACGATTCGTCCTTCGATGACCTGGCCGAGGCCCAGGGCGCGCGCCGTTGCCACGTGAGCCGGCTGGGCGACGGCGGTTTCGAGACCGCCCGATAAAATTTGCCGGCCCTTTTCCAATACCAGGACCTGCTGCGCGAGGTTCAGCGCGTCCTCGCGTGAATGCGTGACGAGGATGAGGGTGGTTTCCTTCTTTTCGAGCAATGAACGGAGCAGGTCGCGCATTTCGGATCGTTTTTCGTCGTCGAGACTGGCAAACGGTTCGTCCATGAGCAGCAGCCGGGGCTCCTGCGCCAGGGCGCGCGCCAGGGCTACGCGCTGGCGTTCGCCGCCGGAAAGCTGGTCGAGGCGGGCGCCGGCGCGGTGGCCGAGCCCGATTCGTTCGAGCAATTCCCGGGCGCGCGCGATTCCGCCGCGTCCACGGCTGACGAAGGCAATTTGATCCAATGCGTTGAGGTGCGGGAAAAGGGCCAGGCCCTGGAACACGAGAGCGACCTCCCGGCGCTCCGGCGGAATCAATAGCTGACCGGCGCGCGATACTTCCGTACCGCCAATTGAAATGGTCCCGGTGGTGGGTTCTTCCAGCCCGGCAATCAGGCGGAGCAAGGTGGTTTTGCCGCTGCCGGAGGAACCCAGCACGCAGAGACGTTCGCCGGGTTGGAGGGAAAAATTGATGCCGGACAACACTTCCGCTTTTCCAAAGGAGCGGCCAAGATTGGCTACGGATAAAATTTCTGTCATAACATTTTTTCAGTTCTCTATGAATCGGGCGGCGCTTTCATGCGAACGACTCTCCCTCACCCTGCCCTCTCCCGCTGGGAGAGGGAGGATCGTGCGCAGATGGTTTGAAACGACGGGTGACTCATGTGGTTCAACGATTCAATGCGCGTTCGATTTTAGAGGTCGCCGTTCTTTGCGACCATGCGCGGAGGCCGAAGCCGGCGGCGATGGCGATGAGCGGCAGGGCGATGACGGCCAGCAACAGACATTGGCATGCGGCGATTTCCGGGTCCTGCCCGCGGCGCATCAAATTGATCACCGAAGGCGCCAGCAAGGGTGCGCCGGCAGGGGCGATCAAGACGGTGGCGCTGAACTCTGTTGCGGAAAGGACGTAGGTGGCCAGCCAGGCGGCGACCAGTCCGGGCAGGGCGTTCGGAATTACGACGGCAAAGAGACGTTCCCAGGGTCCGCGCCCGGCGAGTGCCGCGGCGCTTTCCAGTTCGCGCGGCACGCGCGCGAGCGCGCCGTGCGCCAGGAAGATTGCCAATGGCAGAAAACGGGCAAACCAGGCGAGCACAACAATCGCCGGGCCTTCGTAAATCCAAACGCTCCACTGATGGTCCCACAGGCAGATTAGGCCAAGCCCAATGAGCGGGGCCGGCACCGCAAGGCCCGCGCCCAGCCCGCCCAACAGGGGGCTCCAGCCAAATCGCAAAGCGGCACGCACGAGCAACATCGCCAGCACGAGCGCGATGGCCGCCGCCAAGGCCGCCAGCCAGACGGTTCGCACGGCGTCATTGTGGGCCAGGTCCCACGCGCCGCTGACGGAATTGAGAAAGCCGGAAGCCCGCAAGAGCCGGTGCGTTCCGGCGCCGACGACCGGTGCGAGCCTGGCCGTGACGGCGAGCCAGATCAACGAGGCGGCGGGGATCAACAACGCCGGGATCAACGCAAAAAACGTTGCCACTCCCGCGCGGACGTCGCCGGCGCCTCCGGCTTCGCCGGCCGTAAATTTTGGCACTTCGCCTTCCAGTCCCGCCAGGCTGGCCACGCGCGAACGCATCAACATGAACGCTCCCAGAGCGCCGGCGCCCACCACCAGCGGCAGGAGCGGCAGGCTGAGAATCGCCGCCGACGCGAGGTCGCCCTCCTGAATCCATTCATAGACTGCTTCGCCGATCGTTCGGACGCGCAGAAGCTGCGGCACGGCAAACTCAGTGAGTGTCACTGCGAACACGAGCAGCGCCGCACCCAGGGCGGGGGGAACGAGGATGTGCGCCGCAATGCGGCGGATCCCTGGCCTTCCCCGCGCGATTCGCGCCGACTCAAAAATGCGATGATCGGTGCGCCGGAGGGTGCTGGCGATGGCCAGCGCAACAATAGGAAAGAGGCAACCGCCCATGACCACACCGACGGCCGGCCAGGTATAAACAAAAGCCGGAACCAGAAAGCGGTTGAGGTCAAGGGCATCGTGCGAGGACGGTCCGAATCCCAGGAGGATTGCCAGCGGCTTGGAAATTTTACCGGCCGGGCCCAGCAAAACAATCCATCCTTCCGCGACAATGTACGGCGGCACCATGAGCACCAGCAATCCCAGCGCCCAAAATGTCCGGTTCCATTTCGGCCGAGCGCGTTCCACCAGCAGAGCGAATGGCACACCAATCAGGACCGACACGATCGCGCTGACCAGCGCCGACCCCGCCGAACTGGCGTAGGCCCCGGACGTTCCTCGAAACGCCTCCCCCAACCCCTTTGTTTGCAAACCCGTGCCGCACAATGCCGCGATGAGGGGTGAAAAAACAATCGCCGACGCGAGCAGCAAGATAGTCAGCGCGAATATTTTTGCGATTCCTCTCATTGGCCTAGCAGTAGCACCCGTAACCGAAGGAGCGCGGACAGCCTTGTCCGCGCGAACATGCGCACGTTAGAAACACGCGGACAAGGCTGTCCGCGCTCCTCAAACCCGAGTGTTCTGCGCTTCCATTCATAGCGTTTCTTCATTGGGCGAGCAGTATTTCTTTCACCGCCGTGGTCGCGGCCGGGTGCGCCTTGACCGCTGCGCTCCAATCCACGTCCATGATTTTCAGATTTCGCGGGATCCATGCCGGACCGACATTTTGCGCCACACTCTCGGGCAACATGCCAACATATTGGCCCGGGCCGGCGGCCAGGACTTTTTCCGTGGAGGTGGTCATGAGAAAGCGAAGAAGCCGTTCCGCCTCTTTTGGGTGCGGCGCACCCGAAATAAGCGCGACCGTGTTATAACCACACAAACATCCTATCCCGCCCGGCGCCTGGTCCGGAAATACGACGACGACCGGTTTGCCGCCATCAACGGCCACGTGAGCGTCAATCGTGCTGGTAATCCCAAACCAGAGTTCGCCCAGGGCGACCCGATCCCGGACATCCGCCATGCCGGCGCAGATCGCGCAATCATTTTGCCTGAGGCCAGTCAACCATTGCCGGCCGCCGTTCTCGCCGAGAATCGAGAAGAGCGCCGCCGTGTGGCCGGCCATCCCGCCAAAGAGCGGATTCGCAACGCCGATGTGCCCTTTGTAGCGGGGATCGGTCAGATCACGAAATGAATGAGGGAGCGAATTGGCCGGAAGGTTGTTGGTGTTGACGATCAGCACGCGATAGGCGGCCGCAAAACCGAGCCAGCGTCCTTCGGCATCCCGTGGCGCGGACCCATGCGCGCGGATGAGATCGCCGGGCGCGGGAGCGAGGCAGCCGTCGTTGGCCAGCATCGTGCAAAAGAACGAGCCGCCTCCCCAGAAAACATCGCATTGCGGATGCGCTTTCTCCTGACGAATGGCCTGCACGAGACCGACGGCCTTGGCGGCTTCGGTGTCAAACTTGGCTTCCACGTGAATCCCGGTTTCCTTTTGGAATTCGTCAATCAAATCCTGGGCGATTTCGCGATCGGTGGCGCAATAGAGCACGACCTTGCCTTGGTCGCGCGCGGAATTTTCAGCCTGGTTACGTTCGCAACCGAAAGAGAACATGGCGAGAGCGGCGATGGCGGCAGCAAGGAAAATGAATGTTGGATGAGCGTCGGGCCGATCAAGCGGAGCGCGGCATTGATGCCGCTTCGGCGTCCCCGCGGCATCGGA
>JASHPN010000318.1 GCA_030038175.1 Verrucomicrobiia bacterium | reverse complement strand
AAAATCATGGCCACTCGGGTACCGTCCGGGGAAACGGCGGCGCTGGTGTTGAGGCCGCCGTAGGCGGCAAATTTCCGGCGTTGGCCGGTGGAGAGGTCATGATAAAAGATGTCCGGATTGCCGAGTTTGTAAGAGGTATAATAGAGCGCCAGCCGGTGCGGAACCCACGCGGGCGCGGCCACGATTGAATTATCGGTAGTGACACGGATCGGATTGTGGCCGTCAAAATCGGACACGTAAATCTCTCCGTTGCCGCCGGGTTGTTCGTCTTTGAAAGTGATCTTGGTCTGGCCGATGCCCGCGCGGCCGGTGGCGGCCATCACGACGTCATCAGCAAATGCGTGGGCTTCGCCACGCAGACTGGCGCCGGAGTAACTGCGGGAAAAAACCGGCCGGGACCCGAAGTAAAGGCGGCCGATGACGTTGCCCGCGGAACTGCCGGAGATATGGTAGGTGGCCTGTGAGGCGGGCACGATGATGAACCCCTGGACATAGAGGTCAAAATCCAGGACGTCATAAGCTTCGCCGCCAATGCCTTCGATGGAAATCGGGGTAGGCGGAGTGAGGCCGATGGCGATATTTGGCCTGATTACGATTGGACTGTTTTGGTCCTGGGCGCGGGCCGTAAGGAAAGTGAAGAGAAAAACGGATAGCAGGATGGCAAAGGAGCGGAGTCGAACATGCCTTTGGCGGCAATCTCCATGAACCGGCTTTGGGGCGCGGCATTCATGCCGCTTCGGCGTCCCTTTAGCACCGGACGTTGAAGCGACCTGAAGGTCGCGCCCCGGTTCATAGCCCCGATGCGCTTCCAATTTTGGAGGTCGAGGCTCTCCATCAACCGGTTTAGTTAGAGCCTCCTCACGGCGGCTCCTGCGCAATAAAGATTTGGACAAATTTGGAAATGTCTTATTCATTGAAGTTCTCGTTCTACCTGGGGGTTAAAATCAAGTGTGTAATGTCGTTCTTTTTCAGCCGCGCCGGCGGGAAATGGCGCGACAAAGGTGACCTGGTTCAAAGTTTGCTGGACTGCGTTGTCCCATGCCGGATCGCCGGACGGCGAAACAATGGTGGAGGCAATCACCGAGCCATCGCTGGCAATGGTGATGGTGACCCTGGTGTTTTCATTGTTGCCCGATAATGCGCCGGGCAAATTTGCAAGAATCGCCCGGAAATAAACACTTTCCACCACATCGCGATAATTCGCGGCGGACGCATCCGCATTCCCCGGCATGTCAACTTTGGTGGCCGACGAGAGGCTATGGTTGAGGCTCCGGAGCGTGGCATTGATCGCGCGCGCGTTGTCGGCGGATTGGGTGTTGGAATTATTTTTGACCTGGGACCGTTTGACTTTGGTGAGGTTGACTTTGACGCTGGTGTCCGTTTGCGACTTTTCCGTTCTTTCCACGTGCGTGAGATTCGGTGTAACGGCCGGTTCGCTCCTCGCCGGCGTATGGAAATACCTTACCATGCGCGTCAGAAATGACGGCGCGGGCACGGGCGCCGGCGCGGGAGGTTCGACCGTTTTTTGCGGCGTGGGCGTCGGAATGGGAGGCGGTCCTTGCAGCAATCTTTGCGGAATAGGCGGCGGAGCGGGCGCGGGCGGCGGCGCTTGTGCGTCCCGCGCGCCCTGGCTCAGCGCGTTATCCACCAGGTTGGAGGGAATGACGTCGAGAATCTGGTTGTCCGCCTTGGGCGCCGGATTGAAGAACCCCGGTCCAAAAATCAAAATCACCAGCAGCAGCAGGTGAATCCCTGCGGTGCCGATGACGCATTTTTTTTGGAGACGGTTCATTTGGGCGGTTCGGTGCGAATCGAATAGCGGGTAATGCCGTAGCGCTGGCAGCCATCGAGCAATTGCGCGAGGTTGTCCAGCCGGCTGTCTTTGTCGCCGCGGATATACACGATGAGATTCGGATTGCTGCGCGATTCATAGGCGAGCCGGTCGAGAATATTATTGAGGCTCATGCGCTGGCGATCGAGGGCATAGACGCCGGTATTGCTGATTTCGACGGTGCGGATGTTGCGCTTGTCAATGTGCTGGTCGGGCTGGCCGCCTTTGGGCAGCTTGAGGCTGATGCTTTGCTCGAGCAGCGGGGTGGTAATGACGAAGATGATGAGCAGCACAAACGCCAGGTCCAGCAGCGGCGTGATGTTGATTTCCGCCACGGTCACCAGGTGACTGCGTTGTGAAAAACGTTTCATGGACTGTCATCGCCAAGAAATTCCGATTCCAATTTTGAAACCAATTCCTGCGCAAAATTGTCCAGGCCCACCGTAAAAGTCCGCAAATTATGCACCAACCAATTGTAACCGAACATCGAGGGGATCGCTACGAGCAATCCGGCCACAGTGGTGATGAGGGCAGCGGCGACGCCCGGGGCCATGGCCGCCAGCGTGGCGGAACCAGCCTGGGCAATGCCCGCGAACGCGCTCATCACGCCCCAAACCGTACCGAGCAAGCCGATGAACGGCGCGCCGCTGGCCGCCACGGACAGCCAGATCAGCCCGGCCTCGAGCTTTAGCGATTCCTGGGCGACGACGTTCTCGATGGCCCGCTTGATGTGCTCCATGTTTTTGATGGAGACGGTTTGTTTGTGCCGTTCGCCGCCCGGACCGCGCAGGCGCGCGTCCATTTGGACGCAGGCGGTTTGATAAACCTCGTAGAGCGGGCAGCCTTCCACCTGCAATTTGCGGTCGAAAATCTCCATGACGCTCTTTTGCGCCCGAAATTCCTCGTTGAAATAATAATTCAACCTTTTGGCGCGGCGCATTTGGAGGACTTTGTAGCCGATGACGGACCAGGCGACGATGGAGAAAAAAATCAGGAAGACGATGATTGCTTTGGCTTCAATCGTCGCCTGATTCCAAACGTAGGGGAGATCGGACTGACCGGCAGCAGCCCCCACGACAACACAAAAATATCCGTGCATCATGTTTCAACTTGGTCGTGAGGAACCGACAAATCGCCCAAGCGAGTGCATTGTCATGCGACGGGCGAAAAAATGCAACTGCAAATTTATTAGATTTTTTTGGGAGATCTTGTGGAATGCGGAGCAATCCGGAGGATGGCCACACTCATTCGCGCAAATTCTCGAACAATAAAAAACGGCGCGAACTTGCGTTCGCGCCGTCGTTAGTAAATTCGCCGAATCACCCCTGGGCCTGGGCCGGCTGCTGCGGAGCGTGCTCCGACTTCATGAGATTGGAAAGGTGGATAGTGCCTTCGCGCTCGATGATCGCGCCGTTGGGATTTTGCTGGCTCTTGCGCGTATGGCGCTTGATCATTTGCAGGCCTTCGACGATCGCCCGCTGTTTCTTCGGAAACACGGCAATAATCTTGCCGCGCTTGCCTCTTTCCTTGCCGGACAGCACGACTACTTCATCGCCTTTCTTAACGTGAGACTTCATTTTGTTCTTAATTTTTAATGTTGAGTTTTGAGTTGAACTAAAAATTCAAAATTCAAAACTTAAAATTGTCAGATGACTTCCGGCGCCAGCGAAATAATTTTCATAAACCGTCTTTCGCGCAGTTCGCGGGCCACGGGACCGAAAATGCGCGTGCCTTTCGGGTTCAATTCCTTGTCAATAATCACACACGCGTTGCGATCGAACCGCAGGTACGAGCCGTCGTTGCGGCGGATCGCCTGCCGGGTGCGCACGATCACCGCGTCGTGGACCTCGCCCTTTTTGACCGTGCCATCGGGCGCGGCATCCTTGATATGGACTTTGATGACGTCGCCGATGCCGGCGTAGCGCTGGTTGCGGCCCAGCACGCCAATCGCCCAGGCGATTTTTGCGCCGGTGTTGTCCGCGACATCCAAACTGGAACGAACTTGTAACATGGCTAAAGCGGGTAAATGGTTAAAACGTTAAATCGTGATAAAATCAGGCGGCGGCCGCGGTTTGCGCGATTTCCGCGCGTTCGACGACTTCCACCAACTGCCAGCGTTTCAATTTCGACATTGGACGCGTTTCCTGGATGCGCACGGTATCACCGACTTTCGCCTCGGCCTTTTCGTCGTGCGCGTAAAATTTCTTGTAAGCGGTCACAATTTTTTTGAATTGCGGGTGCGAAAAACGGCGCTGGACGCGGACGACAATCGTCTTGGCCATTTTATTGGCAATGACCTCGCCCACGCGCTCCTTGCGATGACCGCCTTTGGCGGCGGCGGCCGGAGCGGCCTGCGTAGTGGTAGTTTCTTCAGCCATGGTAAAAATTGGATTGTAGATTATTCCGCTTTATTTTGCTTTGTTTCTCAATTCTGAAATTCGCGTTTCGATCCGGGCGATGTCCTTGCGCAAGTGGCGCAGGCGGGCCGGTTTTTCGAGCTGCGCGCTGGCCTGTTGCAGCCGGAGGTTGAACATCTCGTGGCGCAGATCGCGCCCCAGCGCCGACAGTTCCACCAGCGTCGCGTCCTTAATTTTCGTGTCCGAATACTTCATAAATTGTCGCCGTTAAAAACCGTGCCGCGAGACAAACCGGGTCTTGATGGGCAGCTTGGTCGCCGCCAGGCGCAATGACTCGCGCGCAATGACTTCCGTCACGCCGTCCACTTCGAAGAGGATGTTGGCCGGGCGAATAACGGCCACCCAGGATTCCAGCGGCGCCTTGCCTTTGCCCATGCGGGTTTCGAGCGGTTTTTTGGTAAAAGATTTCTGGGGAAAAATGCGGATCCACATTTTGCCGCCGCGTTTCATATTGCGGGCGATGGCCACGCGGGCGGCTTCAATCTGCTTGGTGTCCATCCAGCAGCGTTCCAGGGCCATCAGGCCGTATTCGCCGAACGCGACGGTGTTGCCGCTGCGGGCGGTCCCTTTGCGGCTGCCGCGATGCATTTTCCGATATTTAACTCGTGCCGGTTGTAATGGCATAAAATCTCAAATCAAGTTGTGGCCGGGGCCGGAGCCGGAGCACCTTCCGCGGGCTGTTCCTGTTTCTTCTGGGGCTTGTTTTCGCCGCGGCAGATCCAGCATTTGATGCCGAGCTTGCCATAAACGGTGAACGCCTCCGCAAATCCATAATCAATGTTCGCGCGCAACGTGTGCAAGGGCACGCGGCCCCAGTGATACTGTTCCACCCGGGCCAGTTCGGCGCCGCCCAAACGGCCGGCGGCGCGCACTTTGATGCCTTCCGCGCCAAAATCCTTGGCCGTCTGCAGGGCCTTTTTCATCGCGCGCCGGAATGACACGCGGCGCTCCAATTGCAGGGCGATGTTTTCAGCCACAAGCTGGGCGTCCAATTCCGGGGTCTTGACCTCCACGATGTCCACATAAACTTCCTTGCCGGTCTTGCGGCTGAGCTCTTCCTTGAGCTTGTCAATTTCCGCGCCTTTGCGCCCGATGACGACGCCGGGGCGGGCGGTTAAAATAGTGACGCGGCAGCGGTTGGTGGCGCGCTCGATAAGAATCTTCGGCACGGACGCCGTTTCCAGTTTTTTCTTGAGCAGATCGCGGATCTCGCGGTCTTCGTTGAGCAATTGGCCGAACTCTTTCTTTCCGGCGAACCACTTGGAGCGCCAGTCTTTATTGACGGCAACGCGCAGACCGATTGGATTTGTTTTTTGGCCCATATTATTCGTCCGACAAAGTGATTTTTACGTGGCAACGGCGCTTGATGATGGGTCCGGCCGAACCGCGCGCCTTGGGAGTAAACCGTTTGATGTTCATGGCCGTGCCGGCGACCGCTTCCTTGATCCGCAAACTCTCCGGCTTGAGTTTGTTGTTGTTTTCCGCGTTGGCGATGGCGGATTTGAGGGTTTTGGAAACGACGCGCGCGCCTTTGCGAGGGACCACCGCCAGCACCGCCTGCGCCTGGAGGGCGGGCATCCCCTGGATTTGCCGCACCACCTCGCGCATCTTTTGCGCGGACATTGGAATATTTTTTGTAATCGCCTGGACTTCCATAAAGTTATTTCGCCTCCGCCTTGGCCGTGTGCGCGCCGTGTTTCTTGAAGACGCGCGTCGTTGAAAATTCCCCGAGCCGATGTCCCACCATATTTTCCGTCACAAACACGGCGTTGAAGATCTTGCCGTTGTGAACATTGAAGGTCAGCCCCACAAAATCCGGCGTAATCATTGAACGGCGCGACCACGTTTTAATCGGCGTCTTGGACTTGGCGTCCTTGGCCTTCTGGATTTTATCCTGAAGGTGAAAATCTACAAACGGTCCTTTTTTAATCGAGCGTCCCATAAATAATTACTTAATTTTGATCGGCAGTCCATTGCGCCGCACAACGATAAAGCGGTTCGAATATTTGTATTTGTGGCGCGTTTTGCCGCCCTTGGCGATCTTGCCCCAGGGCGACGTCAATTGTTGCCAGCCGCCGCCGGACTTGGATTTGCCTGCGCCGCCGCCGTTTGGATGGTCCACAGGATTACGCGTGACGCCGCGGTTGATCGGCCGGATGCCGCGATGCCGTGAACGTCCCGCCTTGCCTAAAAGGATATTTTCATGCTCGGTATTGCCCACCTGGCCAATCGTCGCGTAGCACTCTTCGTTTACTCGCCGGATTTCGCCCGAGGGCAGCCGGATTTGGGCATAGCCCGCGTCGCGCGACATCAACGTGGCCGCGCCGCCGGCGGAGCGGACCATCTGGCCGCCGCGACCAGGAGCCAATTCAATATTGTGGATCGCGATTCCCACCGGAATCGCCTTGAGCGGAAGAGAATTGCCGATCTCGGGAGCGGCCGCGGGACCGCTGGAAATTTTGCCGCCGACTTTGATGCCCACGGGGGCAATAATATAGCGTTTCTCACCGTCCGCGTATTGGAGCAGCGCCAGGCGCGCCGAACGCATCGGATCATATTCAATCGCCGCCACGGTGGCTTCCACGCCGTGTTTATTGCGCTTAAAATCCACGAGGCGGATTTTTTGTTTGTGGCCGCCGCCGATGCCGCGGGCGGTGACCCGGCCATAATGATTGCGCCCGCCGGTCTTCTTGCGAATGACAACCAGCGATTTCTCGGGCGTCGTCTTGGTAATATCGCTATAATCCGCGATCGTAATATAGCGCGTGGACGGCGTCAGCGGTCTAAATGATTTAACTGGCATAAAATGCTTTTATAAAACTTTCTATAAAGTTTTGTCAGCGACTTTGAAGTTGGCGGGCCATCATTCCCGTTTCCTGGTGGAACCCGGTTCTCGGTCCGCAAACATGCTGTCCGTCGCCCCTTTCAGGTCAAACGGAGCGGATACACTAACAGACCCGGAATCCATTGCAAGGGATTTTTTAAATTATTTTGGAGAGCGATTTGCCGGGGCAAATTCACGGGATTTTCGATGATACCGGCGAAATCGGGGGATTTACGATATACGATTTACGATTGACGCGAACAAAAAGAGCCTCAGGGAATCGCGAGGCGATTGGTGGCGAGACCGGTGTGCTCCAACGCTGCTTGCAATCCGGAATCACCAACGTCAACAACGCTGCCGTCGGCGAAGCATATATTGCCCCCGGGAGGCAACTTCGTCCAAAAATGGCGGGGAGAGTCATAATGGCGGCCCGAACCCCAGATAATCGGATCGTTCTTCGGAAGCGACCAGACTCCTGAATTTAAAGTTACGCCGCCGAGAGCGAAATTATCATCACCGACAAGAACCATATCAGGATTACCCTCATTCGTCGCATCCATGCCGACAAAATAACTGAGATTGCTGTTGCATAAAGTGGGTCCGAATGCCCCTGGGTATGGCTGGTATGCGACTCTATCATCAGCCGGACACGCCAAAATTTTTACTGTGGATATTTCATTCGACATGACATCAAATACGCAAGCGACGTTGCCTGTAGCGATAGGTTCCATTGCGCCGCCGTTGGTCACCGAAATATTCATGGGAAATTCATTGTGGTTGTCGTTCTTCCAAATATAGAAGGCATCCCCAATTTGCTTCAAATTGCTGCCACAGTTTATCCTGGCGGCACGACGTTTTGCCGCGGCCAGAGCCGGCAATAATATCGTCGCCACCAGGAACAATATTCCGATAATAAATACCATAACGACCACCTCCTCGATGGTCAAAGCCCGGCATCTTTGATTGGAAAGACGGAGTATCACGGATTTGCCGATAGGTTGTTCCTCAATTTCCTCCTGTTCCTCCTATTTGCAAGCGTTTTCGCTTCTCCTCTTTGCGGCCTTTGCGGCCTTTGCGTGAGGCATTCCCTAACAAGTTTTTTCCAAAAAAATGCCCGCACGTTGAAGTACGGGCTTTAGCGGTCCCCTGCCGTTGTCCCGCTTCGAGGACCTTCGCGATCGGGCAGACAACAAGAACCAATCGCTACCGCTCCAACATACTCCCTGTTTTTCCCAGGTTCAACCGTGGCCGGAGGATTTGCGACTTATGATTGACGATTGACGCGGCAGGACTGATGGAGGCTCTCCGTGTACCGCAATCGTCCTCGTGCTCGTAATCGAATAGAGCAAATCGAGGACGAGCAAGAAAGGCCGGTTCACGGTTCCGATGTGCGTCCAATATTGGAGGTCGAAGCCTCCATGGACCGATTGAACAGCCGCAAGGTCTTGGAGTGCGGTGGCTGCGACACCGCTTTGGAATGCTGTTGTTTTTACGGCGACAAATTGAATTTGCAACAGCGTATATCGTCCGAAAGCGGCGTCGCACTTTGTTTGCCGCCGCACTCCACAACGCAAGCGCAATTTGTACATTCATAGCCCAACGCTCAAAAAAATTCACCTCCGACGATCAATTTTCGTTGCTCAAAAAAATTTCCGTGAGAAAATAATAATGGTTTCAGGCATTTTGCTGTCGCCAGTGCGTTGGCAAATAAAGTGACCGATTTGTTACAGGCATTCGTGAGACGGAAGATATTCGAGTTTGTGGTGTTGTGTATCCTGTTCGGGTCCGTATTTTTCGGGTTGGGACAGGCTTTGGCCGGAGTTCTCCCTTTTTCCAAGGCGTCGCCCGCCTATCAGCAGGAACAGAGCCGCGACCGCTTGCCGCGCCATAGTCCCGCTCCGAGCGGGACGACGGCGGGTGAGGGAGCGATCCCGCAACACGAAATCATATCAAATTCATGGCCGAAGGTCGTCGCCCAAAATAACGTGGGCGATTGCGCGTGCGGTCCCTGCGCCATTTTTGACTCGTTCCGCTTCGGCGGTCCCACGCTGGCCGGCCTCGCCTTGACCCTCCCCGGCGATACGTCCGCCGATAAAGTCCGCACCCTGATCGCCCTGTACGGCGGCAAACCATCCGTCGTCACCCCGAAACAACCTCGTTTTCTGGTCAATGGCGGCATGTGGGAAAGCGACGTGGTTCCATTCATCAACGACTGGCTCAAAGACAACGGCACAACGCCGGTCATGGGCGAACGTCTCGCTCTGCAAGGCGGGGAAACGGGCACGGCTCAAATGAGGCGGGTCTATGGCGAATTGCGGCACTCGCTCGACGAGGGATTTCCGCCGGTAGTCAATCTACAGTCTTACAGCGCGCACCGGAGCTTTTGGCATCACTATTGGAAGTGGATGGACGGGCATTTCGTAAC
>JASHPN010000317.1 GCA_030038175.1 Verrucomicrobiia bacterium | reverse complement strand
ATCCCATACCCTTGCGGTGCCATCCCATGAGGCTGTGACAATCCGCTTGCCATCCGGGCTAAATTGAACGGAAATAACTTTGTCGTCGTGTTTCAGGACAAGGGTGGGCACTTCCCATGAGTACTCGGTCAAACAAGTTGCCAGTCGGGTCAAGGCCGCGTCATTTTCAGGGTTGGCAGACAAACTTTGCAACAGGTAGGTAATCGCTTCATCCTGGCGATTGGCGGCGATTAGTTGTTCCGCCTGTAAAAAATCCGATTGAGATAGGGTTTTGAGCGCCTCTTGTTTTTCCGCGTCCGCTCTGGACTTTTGTCTTTCAGCCTCTTGCCTTTGTTCTTCAGCGTGATGCTTTTGCGCGATTGCTACGATGCTTGCTGCTATTGCGGCCAGAGTCAACGCCACGAGGACAATGACAACGTTGTTTCGAACTCGTTCCCGTCTTTGTTTGGCTTGCTCCACTGTGCGCACCGAATCTTCAATGAAGCCCCTCAATTCCGGCGTGAATCCATTTGGTGTAGTGGCAAGGTGAAACCGCACCAACTCCAACAGCGGATCGCCTTCCAAAAGGCGGCTCCCTTCTTTCATCCGGGCTGCTACCCGCGCCCTCACGCGCAAAAATTCGCGGTTGTCTAATATCCATTGCGCCGCCCGGTTCCAAACGCGCAATAAGGATTCATGTGCCACCGCAACGGTTCCTTTGCCGCCGGAATCAACGTCCGTCACCAAAAACCGTTCGGCTACGAAACGGTCCACCAACATTCGCGCCGGTTTCCCGGCGGGAAATGTTTCCCATGCTATCCGCTGTCGGACGACGCTCTCTTCCTCGTCGCCGCTCACATTGACCAGCGCGCGCAACACGTTGCCGAGTTCGCGCTGTGCAGCATCGGACAAGCTGGAAAAAGCCGTCTCCGCCCGTTTGGCGAGCGCGCCTTCCACGCCGCCCAGTTGTTCATAGGCGGCGAAGGTCAAAACGCCTGCGTTGGTCCGTTGCTCAAACAGTTCGCGCAGCAAATAAGACAACAATGGCAACAATTCCGGGTGAGCCGCCGCATCGTTCAGGATGCGATTGGCCAGGGATGCGCCGTCGCGAGTCTCGAAAATCAAACTCGCCAGCAGGGCCGGTTGTGCAATGAGCCGGTACAGTCCGTCGGTAGTCGGGGGCAACAGGTCAACCTGACCGTGGCCTTCCTTCATCCGCATTAGCGCAGGCAGCCGTTGGCAATGTTGGTAGAAGTCGCTCCGCGCCGTGGCCAGGACCCACACGCCACCGCTGCGCGCCAATGATTCCAATGCGGTGATGAACCGTTCCCGTTCGTCATCCGACAGACGTTTGTCGGTGAAAATTTCCTCCAACTGGTCCACCAACAGGCAGAGGCGAACGGAGCCCGGTTTGCCTTGCGCCGCGCGGATCAGCGCGGGCCGAATACTCTGTTCCACCGTTGCTTGCGATGCGGTGTTCAAACCGCGGCCCAGAACATCTACCGAATCTCCGGCGATTCGCAATTCTGGCAGCACTTTTTCCGGTTTTTCCGAACACAGCAGCCGGGCCAGCCCGGCGCACAAGTCCGATCCTAATTGCGACGGCGTGCAGACGGCGTAGCGCCAGCCAAGTACGGAGCTGTCCACTTCGTATTCAACGATGGTGGGAAGGACGCCCGCGCGGGCCAGCGAGGATTTACCACTGCCGCTGGTGCCGGAGATCAAGACAAACGCGCAGCCTTCCCGCGCCTTCCGTTGCAAGGCGCGCCGCACCTCCAGCACTTCGTCCTCGCGACCGAAAAAGACGGCGTTGTGATGGAATTCAAACGCCTCCAGTCCGCGGAAGGGCGAGCCTTTCTTCGCGATGTCCCACACCGGATCGCCGACAAAATCACCGGCCAGCGGATCGAGGACTTCCTGCAAATGCACCCGCAATCGATGCGAAAAAGTCACCGGATAATCGAAACTGTGGTAGGCGCGGACGTTCGTCTTGGTATTGGCATCGTGGAATTCCTCCTGGATGAACGATTCAACCAGGCGTTTCTGCTCAACCAGCAGGGTTTTTTCCTCGGTGGGTTTGCCACGCAAGCTCTCGTCGAAACTCGCCTCGTCCTGCCGGGTATAGACGAGGATTTTGGGGGAATCTACTCCGCCTTGACGCCGGGCGGCCAGGATCAGGTCGAACTCCCGTTCCGTGCCGGAGCGATAGGACGAACCATCTGGCTTGCGGATGACAGCACCGATGGGCGAGCCCAAACGGGACCAGAGAATAAAGATGGCAATGTCAATGCCGCGTTCTTTGGATAACACCATGTCAATGCCCTGTTGAAACGACATATCGGCCTGCAAGGGAAGGTCTTCCCACAACACCGCCTTGAGATTGAATTGGCCGGCGTAACGGCGGCGCAATTGCTCGACCACCTGCCGCGCCCGGTCTCGCTCGTCCGCCACGTCCCCCGGCGAAGAAATAAAAATGCGGATGGTTTTCATCGTTGCTGAGTCATTTAAGCTTTGCGCAAATTGCCCTGTTCGACACCAAAGATGTCCCGCCAGACCGGTTCGTAGCCGAGGAATTGCAGCGTATTGGAGATAAGCTGCCGCACGCTTTTCAGCTCATTGCTGACAGCGGAGTTGAAGATAAGTGGACGAGGTGCCACAAACGCATTGCGTATGAAAAATCTTCTTTCCGATCAAGACAAATGTTCTTGCCATCTTCCGCGAGAGTTGCTATCACCATTTTGTCATGAAGGTCGCAGATCAGAGGACGCGAACGAAACCTCTGCGGGAGCCAAGGGGTTGGATTTATTCTTCGGTTGTTTTTTCCTCCAGGTTAATCGAACACCCATTAAGCCTATGAGCACAAAATTCACGAAACCAAATTTCAGCATAATTGGGACCTGTCCTATCGCTATAGCGACGCTTTTTCTCTCGGGATGCGCTCCAATCACTTACCGGGGAGCTTTCAATGAGTATGGCGAGGTGTATGCCGATAGCCAGAACCATCAGATGCTGCTAAACCTCGCCCGGCTTTCTCAACATGCTCCGCCGTATTTCTTTCAATCTGGAAACATTCAGGCTAATTACACATTTAGTGGAGGTGTGAGTGCCACGGCAGGACAAACACCAGGGAGTGCTTATCTGGGGCCTTACAACTGGCTCTGGAATAGTCTCAGCATGACAGGCACCCGAGAATCACAGCCCACTTTTAATTTTGTTCCGCTGGTCGGCGGTGAATTCGCGGCACACTTGATTACTCCCACGCCTCCGGACGCATTCGAGGCATTTTTTCGTGAAGGCTTTCCCGTCGATATCCTGATGCGCAGTCTGATTCAGCAGGTTCAATTTACTGTCGGCCAAACCAATTTCACTCTGAATAACAGTCCCACAGTTGATAATGTCACCAACTACGCGGAATTTCTGCGCCTTTGCGATATGCTCCGCGACCTGCAGGATAGAGGCGACCTTCACTTGGCAGAATATGAGACCAGCACAAACACTTTTCAGCCCGTTATGGATTTCACAAATGATTTAGTGACTAACCTCGATGCCCAGTTGATACTCAGCACCACCAGCCAGGGATACCATTGGAAGCATTTGAATAGAGGCTGGAGTGTCGAACGGGAACTGCCACGCACCAATGCTGTTTCATTTGAAATCACGCAGGATGGCGTGAGCTTTTTGGAGGACCAGATAAAGTTGCCGCATGCGCCTCCGCCCTACAACCATCCGGATCAAGTGGAACGGCTGATATACATACTCCAGCCGGCTACGAAGGCCGAGCCGGCAAAAGCTCCGTTGAGGTCGTTTCTCTTTACGCTTCAAGGCATGGCGACGGAACAGGAGGCCTTCAAACAATTGGAACAGAATCCGGCGTTCACGCCTAATGAAGTTCCTGTTAGGCAACTCCGCCCGGTCCTCCAGATTGATTGGAGCGGCGATTCGGAACCGCGCTTTCACCCGGTGGTCACCGCGGATTATGAGGATGAGCATTACGAAATCACGGATCCTAAGAAGGAGTGGCCTGACGGATACAACAGCTACAATCGCGACGCTTTCCTCCTGGTTTGCACTCTCTTCTCTCAAATTTCACTGGATCCGACAACGCTTAATTACCAACAGCAGTATTTGCTGACCCGGTAAATTATGAGTCGCCTGCTCTAACCGCTGAGCTACAGGCCCAGAAAACACGGACAGAATAATTGCCGAAACAGGGAGAAAAGGCAATTTCAACTTCGGTCGGCACATCGAGTTGGGCGCATCCATACACTATTCTTGATTTCGGCGGGGAGATTGCGCGGGAACGATGCTCCCTCACCCCTGCCTTCTCCCGTCCGCCTTCGTCCCACTCGGAGCGGGACTGCGGCGCGACGGGCGAAGACTCGCTTACCCCCGGCTATTTTCCTGTCCCCCTTCAGGGCACTCGGTTAGCGGTTGCGCCGACGGCATCCGGAGTTGGCTTGAACGCCGAATACTTAAGGCGCGTCGTAGGAGGGGGGCGCGTCGGCTGAGGCGCTGCCCCAATTCACGTTCGGTGTC
>JASHPN010000316.1 GCA_030038175.1 Verrucomicrobiia bacterium | reverse complement strand
AACTGGCTGACCCAGGCCCGCGCCGCCAGCGAACGCGTTTTTGAAATTCTCGATACCAAAAACACCGTTCCTGAACCCGCGCGCCCCAAAAAGCTCAACGCGGCCAACGCGGACATTGATTTTGACAATTTGAGTTTCAACTACGGCGACAAGCCGGTGCTCCGAAATATCAGCTTGACCGTCAAATCCGGCCAACTGGTGGCTCTGGTGGGCGCCAGCGGCTCCGGCAAAACCACCCTGGCGAACCTGTTGCTCCGTTTCTATGACCCGCAGCAGGGCGCCATCCGCGTCGGAGGCGTGGACATTCGGGAAGTGGCCACCGCCGATTTGCGAAATCAGATCGCCGTCGTCTCACAGGAAGTCATTTTGTTCAATGATACCGTGCGGCGGAACATCGAACTGGGCCGGCCCGGCGCGACCAATGAAGAGATTATCGCCGCCGCACGCCACGCGTATGCCTATGATTTCATCATGGCCAGGCCGGAAGGATTTGACACCGTCATCGGCGAAAAAGGCATCATGCTCTCCGGCGGCCAGCGCCAGCGCATCGCCATTGCGCGCGCGGTGCTCAGAAATGCGCCCATTTTGGTGTTGGACGAAGCCACCAGCGCGCTGGACCGGGAGTCTGAACGCGCCGTTCAGGCCGCCCTGGACGAATTGATGAAAGACCGCACTACGCTGTGCATCGCCCATCGCCTGTCAACGGTCCGGCACGCCGATCAGATTGTGGTCCTGGATCAAGGCCGCATCGTCGAAACTGGACGGCACGAAGAACTGGTCCGGCGCGGCGGAATTTACCAAAAACTTTCCGAGTTGGATTTTCACAGCCACGCCATAGTGGCGGCCGGCGAGGTGGAGGGATGAACTTAAACTTATAGTGGCACAGGCCTCCTGCCTTTGCCCCAAACGGAAATTCATTCCCCAATAAAATGAAGCGCCACGCGGCGGGAATGGCCATGCCGGCGATGTTCCCATAAAAAAAGTCCCTGCCAGGTCCCCAGCGCCATTTTTCCATGGCGAACGGGAATGCTCAAATTGACCGTGGTCAACGCGGTGCGAACGTGCGCGGGCATGTCGTCCTCGCCCTCCAGGGTATGCTCGAAAAGCGGATCGCCGTCGGGCACAAGCCGTTCGAAGAATTTTTCAAAATCGCGCCGGACCTCGGGACTGGCGTTTTCCTGCACCAGCAGGGAAGCCGACGTGTGTTGCAAATGAAGCGTCACCAGCCCATCGCGAAAGTCGCTCTTCCGGATCCAATGCTCCACTTCGCCCGTAAATTCATAAAGACCGCGGCCCCTGGTGACAACGGTCAATTCATGAAAAACCTGGCGAAACATGGGGCTGCCTCAAAAATTTCCAAAACCATGATTCGGGGTGGGGACAGCCCGTCCCCACATTGGTCTAAACGTGCATGGCGATTTATGGAAAGCCCATTTCCTTTTTGAGAATGCCTTGGAATTATGAACTAATGGAACATCCGGCGCAGCCGCTGACCTAAAACCCTGTAAGGGTGACATATAATAGCCCAGGGCAGAGCGCGAGTCGGCGAGCGCAGCGCCCTGGGTAATAAGCCTCAAGAATCCAGCCGCTAATTGCGAAGCCGCGCGATAGCGCGAATTTGATATGCGGCCAAATTCACAATCCTCGCCCGATCTATAAAGCCACCGGTCATTGCGATGTATTTGTGTTACCATCGGCATTCAACATCTTTTCCAATTCCGCATTGGGCGGCACGCCGGCGGCCAGGGCCTTTTCGTAATGCCACCGCGCCAATTCCACCGCGGGCGGATGGGCGCTCAAATAGACGATCGCCAGGTTTTTGTGGGCGTCGCCGTATTCGGGGTCAATTTGAATCGCCTGCCGGAACGCGGTTTCGGCCTGGACTCGAAGGCCCTTTTGGGCAAGAGCCACCCCGAGAAAATTGAGGATGCGCGGGTTCTGCGGGTCCAATTTTGAGGCGCGGCTCAGCGCATCGAGCGCCGCGTCATCGTCGCCCTCCTCAAATTTGACCCGCCCCAGCACCGTCAAATTGAAGGCGTCATTGGGCGCCTGGACGAGGGCCGCCTGAATGTGTTTGTCCGCGTCCGCGGTTTTATTTTCCTCCAATTCGATGGCCGCCAGGTTGGCCAGCGCCAGGGGATTGTTTGGGTCGCGCTGCAAAATTTGCTCGTAATCGGCGGCGGCCTTGTCGTATTCGCGGTTGGTAAAATAACTTTGGGCCTCGGCCACCAGCACCGCTGAGCCGCCGGGCAGCTGCCGCATGGATTTTTTCTCGGCATTTGGATTCGCCACGAGCGGTTCCGGCGCCATGAGCGCCAGTTCCTGCGGTGTATAGGGAACGGTCTGCGCTTCATCCACTTCCACGCGCGCGCGCAGGGTTTCCACCTGCTGCGCCAGATCATCCAGGCGGGCGGCCATGTCCGTGTTTTTCCGGCCATGAAGCTGTTTGTTCGCCTCGCCCAGTTGGGCCAGCAAATTGTCGCGCTCCAGGGTCAGTTCGCGGACTTGAGATTGCAAGTCCGCTCCTCCCGGCGCGGCCCCTGCGGACGCGGAAGTCACGGCGTTTTCCTCCCATTGTTTCAGACGGTTTTCCAGGGCGGTTTTTTCAAGCCAATCCGCCGTTTCCTGCGATTGCAATTGTTCAAGTTCCGAGCTGGCCGCGGCCATCTCGGGCGCGGGCGCAACGGCGGCGGTCGAACCGGCATTTCCCGCATTGGCCGCATTGGCCAATTGTTTCTTCAGTAACGCATTTTCCTCGCGCAACGCCTCGGCGGCGTTGGCATCCACGGTCAACGTTTGCACCTGTGCCTGCAACGCCCGGTTTTGCGCCGCAAGCTGGACGGCCTGCGCGCTTTGTTCCGCCAGCGCCTTTTGCAATCCGGGATTTTCGGGCATGGCATTGGTGCCAATCGTCGCCTTCAGCAGGTCGTTTTCCTTGGCCAGGTCGCGGACCTGCTCTTGCAGTTGGGCGTAAGCATCGGCGCTCACCGTGGCCGGCTGCGCGCTCAAAGCTTCCTTGAGTTTGGCTTGCAGCGTTTCGTTGTCTCCCTCCAATTTGCGGACTTGCCCGTTCAGCGCATTGAGTTGCGATTGCCAGTCCGCCGGCGTGGGCGCCGCTACATTCGCGGGCGGCGCGTTCGTGGCGGGCGCGGACGGCGTGAGCGCGGCGATTTTTTGCGCCAGGTAATTCATGCGGAAATTGACAATCGTGGGGTTCCAGTCCGGATAAACCTGTTCAAATTTTTGCAATTCGCGCTGCGCTTCGGCGTAGTTCTCCAGCGCCTGCTGCGGTTGGTTGGCGACCACGTTGGCGTCGCCCTGCTGGATCAGCTCGTAAATGATGACGTATTGGTCATCGGGACTTTGCTGGGCGCGGGCGGCGGGAATTGCCAGAAAGAGAATAAAGGCAAGAACAGCAAGATATTTCATGGACTCGAAAGTAATCAATTGCCGGGAATTTGGCAAAAGGAACATGACAGCAGAATTCCGGCAACCGAGCCGCGCGCGCCTGCCTTGCCGTAGTCCGGCTCCGAGCGGAACGAAGGCAGGTCGTCACCCTGCCGCCCATCAGGCGGGTCACCGCAGCCCTCCCGGCCTGTAAACGAAATCAGACCACCGGAAAAATCCACCCCCTCAAAAAACCCTCAAATTCCCCAATAAAATCAATGTGTTTGCCTCCCCCCGCTTCGTTTCCCCGTTCACGCGCTTAGATACAAAAAAAGTGTGCGTATGGCCCTGACCTCCGCGAAGCGCCGTGCCGTAGCTCTGCTTGCCGCGCCAAAGCGCAGCGACGGCGGGAGCGAAGGCAGGCCTGCCGTGCCGTAGCTTCCGAGCGAAGGCAGGCCTGCCTTGCCGTAGCTTCCGAGCGAAGGCAGGTCGTTTCCAATGCTTCGCGACCTTCGCGGCCTTTGCGTGAGACTTTCCGCCGCCCCATTTAACCCATTTAACCGTTTCCATCTGAAATTTTTAATTTTTCATTTTTAACTTTTAATTGAAATTTCGTTCACACCGGCCAGCCGACCGCGCTGGCGTCGCAACTATCTATCAACAAACAACTAATTTTGATCAAGCTGCCTAAAAAGTCCTTCGTTTACTTCGTTCACACCCTATACCCAAAAGAAATGTGCACGCCCTCACCGTCTGCCGTCTGCCGTCTGATTGCCCGTCTTCATACCTATTTAACGAATTAACCTTTCAACAATTTAACCCGTTCAAATTTCGTTTCCCGGTTGCCAAGCCCACGCACAAGAAATGTGCGTGTCATCCTGCCTGATACCCACAGCCTTGCGCGAGGACGCGTCCCTCCCGCTCCCTCACGGTCGCGGCTCTGCTGGTTTCGTTTCCCCGTTGCCAAACCCACGCACAACAAATGTGTGCGCCAGGGCCGGATTCAATGGCGTTCGGCGGCCGATGCTTTTGCGCGTCCCTCCCCGTTTAACCCATTTAACCTTTTTAACGATTTAACTCCTTTCAGCAATACGCAACACGCTGCCCACGCCACGCTTGGCTTTCGGCGCCCGTCCGTTTAAAATCCGCCCGTTCCAAAAAAAACTGATTATGAGCAGGCGCGCTTTCAGAGTCTTTGTTTGCGGGTTAGCCGGACTATTTCTTGCCGCTGCCAACTTTGGCTGTCGTTCCACTTCGACCAGCGGCTCTTCCGGAAAGGCCGCGGCGCCGCCAGTGGATTTGCAGTGCGATGATTTGACCGATCCCTCCGGCATTGACGATCCGCATCCCACGTTCAGTTGGATTTTAAATTCGACGGTCCGGGGGTGTAACCAGGCGGCGTACGAAATTCTGGTGGCGTCTTCGCGGCAAGACCTCGCGCCCGGCAAGGCGGATTTGTGGGACAGCGGCCTCCGCAAGTCCAGCCAATCCATTCAGGTCCCTTACGCCGGCAAATCCCCGGCGCCCGGCGCTGACTGCTTTTGGACCGTGCGCGTTTGGGACACCGATGGCGCGGCGTCCGGCTGGAGCGCGCCCGCCTTTTGGACGGTGGGCCTCCTGGATGCCGCCAACTGGCAGGCGAAATGGATCGGAGACGACGGAACCGGCACGAACGATTCACACACCCTGCCCGCGCGCTGGTTGCGCAAGGAATTTGCCGTATCGAAAGACCTCACGCGGGCCACGGTCTATTTTTCCGGGCTGGGCTGGTCGGAACTTTATGTCAACGGCAAAAAAATCGGCGATCATGTGCTCTCGCCCCCATTGAGCGAGTATCCCAAACGCGCGTATTACGAGACGTATGAGGTGACGGACGAACTGCGGTCGGGCGGCAATGCCCTGGGGGTGGTGCTGGGCGATGGACGCTTTTACGCGCCGCGCGGAAACGCGGTGAACGCCGGTTTCCCCAAACTGCTCCTGCAATTGCACCTCGAATTTGCCGACGGCGCCGCGACCGACATCGTCAGTGACGCATCGTGGAAGCTTACCACCAACGGTCCGATTACCGCCAACAACGAATATGACGGCGAGGAATACGATGCCCGCAAGGAGTTTCCGGGCTGGAGCAAACCGGGCTTTGACGATTCCCAATGGCAGCCGGCGCAACGGGTGGCCGCCCCGGACGACACGCTCTGCGGAATGCGCCAGGCCCCGGTCCGCGTGACCCAGGAAATCCGGCCGGTGACCATGAAGGACATGGGGCACGACGTTTACATATTTGACATGGGCCAAAATATGGCCGGCTGGTGCCGGCTGAAGGTGCGGGGGCCGGCGGGCACACGCGTGACGCTGCGCCACGCCGAAACGCTGGAATCCGACGGCGGCCTTTACACCAACAATCTCAGGAGCGCCAGGGCGACGGACGTCTATACGCTCAAGGGAGATGGCGAGGAAGTGTGGGAACCGCGCTTCACGTTGCACGGATTCCGTTACGTCGAATTATGCGGTTACCCCGGCACGCCCACGCTCAACTCATTGACCGGATGCGTGGTGGGTGATGATTTGCCGGTCACCGGGCATTTTGAATGCTCCAATCCGCTGTTGAACCGGATTTATCACAATATCTTTTGGGGCGTGCGCGGAAATTACCGCAGCATTCCGACGGATTGTCCGCAACGCGACGAACGCCAGGGCTGGCTGGGCGACCGGGCCGAAGAATCCCGCGGCGAAGCCTATTTCTTCGACAACGACGCCCTCTATGCCAAGTGGCTGCGTGACATGGCGGATTGCCAAAAGCCGAACGGAAGCATTCCGAGTGTTTGCCCGGCCTACTGGCATGTCTATGTGGATGACGTGACCTGGGCGGGCGCAAATGTCATTATTCCCGGGACACTGCGCGACGAATTTGGCGATGAACGGGCGGTCGCGGACCATTACGATTCCGCCCGAAAATGGATTGAACACATGGAGGGTTTTATCACCAACGGGATCATTGCCCGGGACGTTTACGGCGACTGGTGCATGCCTCCGGAAAATCCGAAACTCATTCATTCCGAAGATCCCGCGCGCATCACTCATAAGGCGTTGCTGGCCACGCCGTTCTTCTATCATGACCTCCGGCTCATGCAGAGTTATGCGCTGCAACTGGGCAAAACCAAAGATGCGGCGGAATACGGCGAACTGGCCGGCCGGATGAAAACGAGTTTCAACCAGCGGTTTTTGAATCGCCAGACGGGCCAATACGACAACGGCACGCCGACGTCCTCCGTTCTCCCGCTCGCGTTTCATATGGTGCCGGACGGCATGCAGCGCAAAGTATTTGATTTCCTGGTCAATAAACTCACAGAAACCTGGCATAGCCACATCGGCACCGGGTTGGTCGGCGGCAAATACCTGATGCGCGTGCTTTCGGACAACGGGCGGCCCGATTTGGCCTATACGATTGCGACCCAAACGAATTATCCCGGCTGGGGTTACATGGTGGAGCACAACGCCACGACGGTTTGGGAATTGTGGAACGGCGACACCGCGGATCCAGCCATGAACTCGGGCAATCACGTGATGCTCATCGGCGACCTTGGTATTTGGATGTATGAGGATCTGGCGGGCATAAAACCGGACCCCGCACAACCGGGTTTCAAGCATATCATCATGCGGCCCATGCCCGCGGGCGATTTGAAATATGTCAAAGCGTCTCATTTGTCTCCCTACGGATGGATCGTCAGCGACTGGACCAAAGACCAAAACGAATTCGAATGGAAAATCAGGGTGCCCGCCAACACGACGGCCACGATTTATCTGCCGACCCATAATCCGGACGATGTCACGGAAAGCGGCCTGCCGCTAAAGCAGGCCGGCGGCGTGCGGCGGGTGAGAACGGAAGGCGGCGCGGTGGCGGCGGACGTGGAATCGGGCGCGTACGATTTTACGTGTGAAAATGTGCAGTAGGAGTTAGTATTGCGTAGGAGCCGAGGTAACGAGGCTCAAATTTTTTTGAACCAGGATTTAGTCAGAGCCCCAGAGGCCTTCGCGGCTGCCACGCAGATGCGCGGTCCATCGTTCATCCATACTTGACGCAATACGGAACACGCAACACGTCTGTTTCCTGGGGATTTGGAGCTTCCTTGACACGCATCCATCATTTTTGCTACTTTCACTGTCCAAGGCCATGAGCGCTCTATTAAATCAGCACGTTTTGGTGTTGAACCGGTTGTGGCAGGCGGTCAATGTCTGCACAGCCCGGCGCGCTCTCACGTTGCTTTTTCAGGGCCACGCCCAGGCCGTTTTCAATGCCCCCGACGGCTCCTTCCGTACTTTCAATTTTACCGAGTGGCGCGATTTTTCCGGGACTGCGCCCGGGGACGAAGCCATTCAGGCCATTTCCTTTCGCATTCGTATTCCGCGCATCATTCTGCTGTTGATTTACGATCGCCTGCCGAAAAAAGAAGTGAAGTTCACGCGGCACAACATCTTCGAGCGCGACAAAAACATGTGCCAATACTGCGGCAAAGTTTTCGAGCGCAAAGACCTGAATTTGGACCACGTTATTCCGCGCGATCGCGGCGGCCCGACCACGTGGGAGAACATCGTTTGCTCCTGCATCGAGTGCAACACCAAGAAGGCCAACCGGACCCCGCAGGAAGCCGGCCTGAATTTGATCCGCAAACCCAAGCGGCCCAAGTGGCGTCCGTTTGTGCAGATCAACTTCAGCCTGCATCGGCACGACAGTTGGAAACATTTCATTGACCTCGCCTACTGGAACGTGGAACTCGGCGAAGATGTATAAGCCCGATCAGTGTTGTTTTTGGAGGCTGTTTTAACACGGGCCCTTAAGAGAATTCCGACAACTCTCCCTCATCCGCCATAGCCAGGCGACGGCGGATGAGGGAGAGTCGGTGACCTAAAGCGCCGCAACCCACAACGAAAAAGACCCTTCAATTCAGGCGTCCAGTTCTAAGTAATCAACGACGTCTTTTCCGTCGCGCCGGGGATTTCTTTGCGGGAAACGACAACGTTGTCCAGCAGGCCGTAGGCCTTGGCTTCGTCGGATGACATGAAACGGTCGCGGTCGGTGTCCTTCTCGATTTCGTCGAGAGTGCGTCCGGAATGTTTGGCCAGAATGCTGTTGAGGCGGTCTTTGAGGCGCAGGATTTCCTTGGCCTGGATGCTGATGTCCGTGGCCTGGCCCTGTACGCCGCCCCAGGGTTGATGGATCATGATGCGGGCGTTCGGGAGGGCGTAGCGTTTGCCCTTGGTGCCCGCCGCCAGCAACACCGCGCCCATGCTGGCCGCCTGGCCCACACAGTACGTGTTCACGTCGCACGTCAGATATTGCATCGTGTCGTAAATCGCCAGCCCCGCGGTCACGCTGCCGCCGGGCGAATTGATGTACAAATGCACGTCCTTTTTGGCGTCGGACATCTGGAGAAACAGAAGCTGCGCGATGATGATGTTGGAAATGTTGTCATCCACGGGCGTGCCGAGGAAAATAATGCGGTCCACGAGCAGCCGGGAATAAATGTCCCACGACCGCTCACCGCGGCCGGTCTGCTCAACGACAATCGGAACGAGAAAATCTTGCATGTCTAAATAGATACTTCATTTGGCGATTAGCGCAAAGAAAAAGAATGAAGGAAAGGTAAACACGGATGGACACAGATGGACACGGATGAAAAACCTCCAAACTCCTGGCGCCGCTGCGTCTTTGGGTCGGGCGCATTTCAAAAAGTGAGAGTGGATGAGTCATGGCGTGAATGTGGATGGTTCTTCGCTGTTTTCGGTGGAATAGGGTCAGCACTGTGGAAGGCGGAGTTTACCGGCGATGAAGTAAAGCATCGTGATGAAGTGGGTGGTAGAGCGATAGCCGCGGGCTTTGCGCTTGGTTGCACTGAAAACGCTGCTAAGTCCTTCCAT
>JASHPN010000315.1 GCA_030038175.1 Verrucomicrobiia bacterium | reverse complement strand
TGGACCACGCCGCTGGTGGTGCTGTTGGAATTGGAGTCTTGTACCGTCACGGTGCTGCCGATCAGGCTGTTGGCCTGCATGTCGGACAGGGTCGAGGACATCGCGCTGGTTTGAGTCAGCGACGTGAATTGCGCCATCTGCGATGCCATCTCCGTGTCCGATTGGGGATTCAACGGATCCTGGTTCTCCATCTGGGCGACCAGAAGTTGCAGGAAGTCATTTTGAGTCAACGTTTGGTTCGCCCCGGAGACGGTATCGGCCGAGGTGCTCGACGTATCTGTGTATATGGGATTGATGGAGGATGTCGCTGACATAAATTTTAAGCGTTAGGCCCAGGTCTCCCATCCATGATAAGTTTGCCGTTGAGTTTGCGCCGACATTGACGCAGACGACGCGGCGGATACTGGAAGAGAGGGAAGATCCGGAATTGGCGATGCCCCTGGACTTTGTTTCTGTTGAAATCCTTCGTTGCTGCCCCCGTTGCCTGAGAGCGCGGTGTCCGTCAGAGGCGCCAACCGGATTCCACGCTGGTCCAAACGATGTTGCAGATCCGGCCATTGCTGGTTCAAATGATTAAAATCGCCCTGTTGCAGGACCGCCTGAATTTGCACCCCGCCGTTATGCTGGCGCAGTTCCAGGGACAACTGAGTTCCGCCGTCAGGTTTGATGACGACCTGCATGGAATTATTGCCGGAATCGCCCAGACGCATGGAATTGACGGCCACCATGTCCTGTACCCGGTCCAGAATTCGGTCATGCAGGCCGGCCACCGCAAGGCCGCCCGCCGAATCAGCCGGCAACGGCGCGGCTGCATTGATGTTGGTGCCGGTGACGGAACTGGCAACGACTGTTGCCGTAACCTGAACGCCGGACCCCGAAATGAGCGGCGGCGAATTTATCCGCGTCGAGGAAATGGCATTGCCCGGCAAAACTTTCTCAGTTTGCCCGGCAATTTTGTTCGTTTTTTCCGCCTGTTTCATCGCCATACCCTGTTTAGCAATGGATGTGCCATTGGAATCAGGTGGCAACGGTGGCGCGCTTCCGGCCTCCGCTCGGGTACTGGAACTCGTTGCTTCAGCCGGCTGATTTTTTGAGACGAACGCCATTTCCGGTTTAACCGGACCGGCCACCGGCGGATGGGTCGCGAGGGCCGCACTTTTCTCCAGAGCTGCATTCTGAACCATCACCGGACTTGCCATTTGGCCTGTGAACGACAGACTTGCGGGAGGAGTTTGAGTCGCTGAAACGGCCACTGACGCATTCATTGGCGCCGGCGAATGGGCGAAAGCGTGGGTGGAATTTTGGGCCGCCGATTCCTGCCCTTTCACTATCACATTTTCCCCAACCTCCGCTTGAACCAGCGCATGATTTTCGACCGATTGATTTTCGCTCACCTCTGCCCTCTCCCATTGGAAGGAGGAGAATGGTGCGCCGGCTGTTTGAACCATGTTCGGATCGTCCGGCGATTTGGAATTCGGCGATACCCGCGCCGGCGCGGCGGCGGCGGCCGTTTGGGAAGCCTGCGCTGCATTGGCCGGTTGCGGGAGCGTTTCAACCTGCAAAACGGGGTCCGCTTTTCCATCCTGGACCGCTGCCATTGCCTGTAGTTTCAAGCCGTTGGCCGGCAATTCCAACTCGGCGGGAGGAGACGCCTGGGATGAGGGTGATCCCACAGACCGCCCCGTCTGCGAATTTCCGACGACGGCTTCCTGGTCACGAAGAAACGACCTGGATCGGGGCAAACCGGATGTGATGCCGAGAGTGGCAAAGGCGGTGGCGCCTGGTGACCCCGTGGCCGCAGCGGCTGGCGGGACTTCCGAAGGCGGTGAGACAACTGGATTCGCCGGTGCGATGGCCGCTGCCTGCGGATCATTTGCCAGCGCCTCAACGGAGACGTTGAGAAATGAGGTCTCGGATTGTGTCTGCGAGGGTTCGCCTGCGTTCGCCGATTTTTCGCCGGCTTTATCGGTTGTCTGTTCCGCCGTATGCCGGACTGCCCTGGAACCCGCCGGCAGGGCCAGGGGACGCGCACCGGCGCTGGATTGAATCGGCTGAGAGTTCCCAGAGATATTAGTGCCGGAAACCCCTGGACCGCTCCTGTCGCTCGACGTTTCAGGCGGTCGAAAGATAATCCTCCCGCTCCCCGACGTTAGCGGGAGAGCATTTATTGCCGAGTCCGCGAACCGCTGGCTAAAAGTTTCCGGGAAATTCGTCAACGGTTCCGCCGACTCGGGCATTTCGTCAGCCGGCGCGTTGAGGCCGACGCCGGTTGGCCCGCTCTTTTGCGGCCGCTGATCTGGTTGTGCCGACGAGATATTTTCATTTGACGCCGGAGACAGCGCCCGGGCGATTAATTCCTGGAACAAGCCGGGGACCCCGGTCTGCTCTTTCGAAAAACCGGCCGCCCCGCCCTCTTTTTCGGGCAAGCCGGTCATCACCGCGGGCAGAATTTGAGGAAAAGTTGGCATCAGGGCGTCGCGGCCGAGGTGGTCGCCGGTTCGGGGAAGACCTGGTGCAAACGTTCCGTAATCTGCGCGGCGCGTTTGGCCTGGGCCGGGCCCGCTTTGCTCAAGGTATCAAGAATGGCGCTCGCCTGGTCTGCCTTCATGGTAAAAAGAATACGGACGACGTCGTCATCGGACATTTGGTCCAACATGTCAACGGCGCCGTCGGGCGACATCGCGGAAATGAGCTTGGCCTGATGTTTGACGTTGTCCGATTCCTGTGCCGTAATCCGGATGACATCCTGGTCAAAATCCGATTGCAGCCGGGAAACCGTCTGGGTCACGGTGCAAATTTCCTGGAATTCGGTATTGAGGCGGGTCTGCCACTCATCCAATTGCTGCTGGCGCAGATCGAGCCTTTCCTTTTCATTTTGGATTTGCGCGACCCATTCATTGAATTCGGGATTGCGGAATTTCCAGGACGGATCGTCCTCGGCCGAATAATCCGGTTTGAGGAACTGCGCGCCCGCAAATTTGGACGGACCCAATACCAGGACGGTGACCGCCAAATAAAGAACGCAGCCCGTCAGGGCGACGAACCAGCCGGATTGAAGAAAGCGGGTCATGACTCGGTTAAATCACTTGCGCCCGCGGATTGCAGCAGGCCGGGGGCGCCATTGAGCTGAATGGCCAGTTCGTCAAAATTCTTCTGCTCTTCGCGCAATGCCTCCTGGGCATGGAGCCGGCGGGTTTTATCGTAAAAACGGTCCAACCCTTCGCGATCGCGCGTGGCCGCGGACATTTCCTGGAACGCCAGGTCCGAGATGCGGCGCGACTCGGCAAAGGCGGCTTTGCGTTCGTAGTGTTTGATTTCCAGGGCCAGGCACCACGTCCGAAGGTTCATGATTTTGGCGGCGGGCATCCCGGCATTCAATTCGCGCACCAGGAAATCGCGGGCGCTTTGGAGGTCACGGGATGCCGTCTCCAACTGGGCGGCGGCGGCGTTGCAGGCGAGCAGCGACTGCGCATACCGTTGTTGCGCCAGGCGCTCCTTTTGCCTGCGCAAAACCCGCAATGGTTCGAGGGGAAAACGAAAGGCTCTCATGGCGATTTACCCTTTGAATTAGCCACCTTGCCATTGGCTGCCGGCGTTGCCAGGGTGGTCTCGAGCAGTTTCCAGCTTTGTTCCACCGGAAACCCCTCCCGGACATCCTGCCGTAAAAAGCGATTTAACGGTTCGCGCAGCCGAATGGATTGGTCAATCATGGCGCTGCTTCCCGCCGGATAGGCGCCGATGTTGATGAGGTCCTGGTTCTTGCGATAAACCGCCAGATGTTCGCGGCCCGAAACGGCCAGGTTCAGTTGTTCGGGTTTTAACAAATCCCGGTTCAAACGGCTGACACTTTCCAGCACGTCAATCGCCGGATAATGATTCTGCGTCGCCAGCTCGCGGGTCAAAATAATGTGCCCGTCCAGAATCGAACGCGTTGCGTCGGCAATCGGGTCGTTCATGTCATCCGCTTCGACCAGCACGGTGAAAAGCCCCGTAATGGAACCTCGCTCGCTCGTGCCCGCCCGCTCGAGCAACTGCGGCAGCAGCGAAAAGACCGACGGCGTATAACCGCGGGTGGTCGGCGGTTCGCCGACCGCCAGCCCGATTTCCCGTTGCGCCATGGCAAAGCGCGTCACCGAGTCCATCATCATCAAAACATTTTGGCCGTGGTCCCGGAAATATTCCGCAATGGCCATCGCCAAAAAGGCGCCCTTGACGCGACTGAGCGCCGGTTCGTTCGAAGTGGCGACGATCACGACCGATTTTTTCCTTCCGACCTCGTCCAAATCCCGTTCCAAAAATTCCCGGACCTCGCGTCCGCGCTCGCCAATCAGGGCGATGACATTGACATCGGCTTCGGCCTGCGAGGCCATCATTCCCAGCAGAGTGGATTTGCCGACGCCGCTGCCGGAAAAAATTCCCAGGCGCTGGCCGCGGCCGCAGGGAATGAAGGTGTCAATGGCCTTGATTCCGGTCTGAAAGACATTGGTGATTCGCTGGCGCTTCAGCGGATGCGGCGGGCTCAGTTTCAAGCCCACCATGTGCTCGGCCGCGACCGCTCCCAAACCGTCAATCGGATTTCCCAGGCCGTCAATGACGCGGCCCTGGAGGGCGGCGCCCACCGCCGCGCGCAAGGGCGCGCCGGTGGCCATCACTTCGCTGCCCGGATGAATGCCATGCAATTCCCCGAGCGGCATCAGCAGCAAATGATGATTTCTGAAACCCACAACCTCCGCGAGCGTGCTGCCGCCGTGGGCGGACTGAATGTGGCAAACTTCGCCCACCGCCGCGAGCGGTCCCTCCGATTCCACCACCAGGCCGATCAATTGGACCACCCGCCCGGCGGTTTCGGTCACACGCGCGTCCCGCACTCGCTGGATGGCATGGTGCAGCCGGCTTTGGGGAAATGGCATCGTCGCGGTCATAAATTCACCGCCTTGCGAAGCTGCTCCAACTTGGTTTCCCGCTGCGCGTCCATCAGGCCAAAGCGGGTTTGGATCACGCAACCGCCGCGGGTGACTTCGGAAGAGGCCACAAACCGCAACGGGCCGGTTTCGGGCAACCCCGCCAGCAGCGGAGATTTGTGTTTGCGCAACAGCGCCAGATCGTCCGGGTGAATCCGAATCGAAATATCGGTCAGATCGTGCGCCTGGCTCAACGCCTCGCGCACGACCGCTTGAACCATTTTGGCATTAATGGGCAGGCCGGCGACGAGCTTTTGCGCCGACTCGAAGGCAAGCTGAATCAGGACCGATTCCATTTCCCGGCCCATTTGCGGGAGCATTTCTTTGAGCGACCGGACGACGCCGTTTTGCAGCTCGGCCATTTCCTGGCGTTGCTGTTTTAATTGCTCGTCTATGGCGCCCTCGCCGTCGCGGCGGCCCTGCTCGTAGGCGGCCTTTTCGCGCTCGCGCAAATACGTCTCCCAGTCCAATGCCGGCGCGTTCACCAGCAATTGCGCGTCGCGCAGCGGCTGCTTGAGCGTAATGGAGTCAGACCATTTCATATTCGGATTGGGCTGGACCCGACGCGTTGATTTCGATTTCACCCTCCGCTTCCAGTTTGCGGACGGCGTCTATGATCCGGAACTGCGCCGCCTCCACGTCCCGCATTTTGACATGTCCCAGAAAAGCCATTTCCTCCTGGACCGACGCGGCGGCGCGGCGTGAAATATTCGACAGCAGGAGGCGTTTGAGCGGTTCGCTGACCTTCTTGAGCGCCAGCGTGAGGTCGCGCATGTCTACTTCGCGCATGATGCGTTGAATGTAGGGCGGATCCAGCAGCAACAGGTCTTCGAAGGTGAACATCTTTTTGCGGATGGCCTGCGACAGTTCGGGGTTGCGTTCCTCGATATGGGTCAGCAGCGCCCGGCTCACGGTTTTATCCATGGCATTGAGCAAGTCGGCTACGCTGGTAATCCCGCCCGTCTGCGCCATCGCCCGGGTCTGTTTAATGCCCAGCTTGGCATTCAGCACGTTCATGACTTTCTCGCCCACTTCCACAGGCGTCGGCGCCAGCGTCGCAAGCCGTTCAATCACCTGGTCGCGTTGTTCGGGCCGCAACAGGCTCAGGACCTGCGCCGCCTTTTCCGGTGAGAGATGGCTGATGATAAACGTTGTCGCCTGGACTCCCTCGTCGCGGACGAGGTTGAAGATGTGCCGGGGATCCATGTCGGCAATTCCCTGCATGGCGCCGGTCGGCGCCGTATGCGAAGGAGTAACCCGGCCCAGCACGTCGCTGGCCTTGAAACTGCCCAGCGCTTTTTCCAGGGTGTTGCGCGTGACTTCCACGCCGGCCGAAACGGACGTGCTCGCCTCGACCGCCACGCCGGAAAACTCCATCAGAATCTCCTGCTGCTGATCGCGGGTGATGAGATTGAAACGCGCCATTTCGCGGGAGATCGCTTCGATTTCGCGCGGTTGAAATTGTTTTAAAATGACCGCGGCGCTTTCCGTCCCCAGCATGACCAGCAGCGCGGCGAGCTTTTGGGTCTTGTTGAGCGCGCCGGCATCGGCCGCGGCTTCAGTGGTTTCAGTTGCAGTTGGCATTTTTCAGTTTTCCGACGTCCGGCCTTTGTTCATCCAATCGCGAATGGCCTGGGTCATGTTCGCGGGATTTTCCTTAATCAAACGGTTCAGAACCTCCACGGTCACAACGCCGGGTTGAGGCTCATACTCTTCGCCGAATCGGTGCCCGTTGCCGTTGCCGTTGCCATTGCCGTTCTGCCTGGCCATCAGCCGGCCCACCGGAACGCCGATCGGAATTTCCTGGACCGGCGTGCGTTGAAAGAGGCGAAATAAAACAAACAAAGCCGCAATCCCCAGGGCCGGATAGACGGCATTGCGCCCGAGATTGAGCCAAAAGTCCCGGTGTTGTTCCTGCGTCAATTCCTGCGTGACGTCGGTCGCGAACGTGTCGTTGAAGGGCAATTCCTCCAGGGAAATACTGTCGCCCCGGCTCGCGTCAATTCCCAGCGCGCTGGCCACCAGGCTCTTCAACTCATCCAATTCCTGCGGCGTGCGGGTCACCAGCTTGCGGTCCGCCCCGTCGCCCTGCCATTGCTGCGCGACCGTCACGGAAGCCGTCAACCGTTTGATCCCACCGGCCGCCTCGACCATGTTGCTGGTCGTCTTGCCGATTTCGTATTCGGTGGTGGACGTGGTTTTTTGGTTCTGCGTGTTATTGACCGGCGAGCTGGCGGTCTCGGTGCTTTGATTCGTGCTGACGTTGGCGGTAATGCCGACGGGCCCGGACCCCGCGCTCGTGGTTGTGGAATTGTTTATTTCTGTGTTCTTGGTTTCCGTCCGCACCACCTGGCCGTCCGGGTCGTATTTTTCCTGGGTTTGCGTCAGCGTGTCGTAATTGATGTCCGCCGAAACGCGGACAATGGCCTGGCCGGGGCCAAGGACTTTTTCCAGCATGTCCTGCGCCTTTTTGCCAAGGTATTGCTCTAAATTCCGCCGCGCGGCCAGTTGGGTGTCCGAGAGGCCCGTCAGCGAGCCATCGTCGGTATTCTCGGCGAGCACATTGCCCATATTGTCCACGATCGCAACGTGGTTGGGCTTGAGGCCCTCAACCGAATTGGCCACCAGAAAACGAATGGAATTGATGGACTGCGGCTGAAGTTGCGAATTGCCGCGCACGCGCACAAACACCGATGCCGTTGGATACGTGTCCTTGTCGAGCAACAGGCGGTTTTCCGGCATCACTATCATCACCCGCGCCGCCTCCACTTCATCGAGCTGGCTGATGGTGCGCGCCAATTCCCCCTCCACGGCGCGCACATAATTCGCATGTTGCACGAAATCCGAAATTCCGAAATTGGGCTTGTCAAAGATCTCAAAGCCCACGCCGTCGCCGCTGGGAATCCCCTTGCCCGCCAGTTGCATTCGCAACGTATAGACCTTGTCCGCCGGCACATAAATCGAGCCGTTGCCGGTCTTATAGGAAACCTTGGCGTCATCGAGCGAGGCGACCACCTTGGCGGCCTCGCTGTCGGACAGTCCGCCGTAAAGCAGGGCGTAATCCGTGCGCGCCGACCACACCGAGAGCGCGGCCAGCGCGCCGACCAGCACCAGCGTGGCCGCCACCACGCTGACGCGCTGGCTGGCGCCCAACTGGCTCCAGATCGCGCGCAGTTGCAAAAGCAATTTGGAAAGATTCTGGTTCATTCAAATTTTTTAAACCGACATCCTCATGACTTCCTGGTAGGCGTCCAACAGCCGGTTCCTCACTTCCACCATCAATTGAAACGAGATATTTGCCTCTTCCATCGCGATGACCGCCTGATGCAAGGGAACATTCTGGCCGCCCTGCAAGGCGCTGACCGTCTGGGCGGAAACCTGTTGTTGCGCATTCACATCGGACACCATCCGGCCCAGCATGGATTCAAACGAATCGGCTCCCGGCTGGACCGATCCCGGCGCCTGCGGCTGCGCCAATTCCTCCGGCATCTGAATGCCGGTGGAGGGCAACGGCGCCGCCCCGGGCGTCGTCACATCCGGATAAGGCAAAACCCCTGCCCCCGCCGGCGTTATCGTTGTAATCGGTGACATGGTTTTAGCGCGCGGTTAAATCAATGTTTGCCCATCGAAAGGGTTTCCTGGGCCATGGCGCGGTCGTTTTTGACGACGGCCAAATTCGCTTCAAAAGTCCGCGAGGCGGAAATTAAGTCGGCCATTTCCTCGTTTATATTGATGTTCGGCGTCTCCACCATGCCGTTGGCGTCGGCGTCAGGATTGCCCGGGTCATAAATTTTAATCGGCGGTGTGTTGTCCTTTTCAATTTTGGCCACTTGTATGGGCGGCATTTGCACGCCTCCATCGCTGTTCATGGCCTTTTGCATCGCGGATTCAAACACGACCACCTGGCGTTGATAAGGTTTGCCATCCGGTCCATGAGTGGTATTGGCGTTGGCGATGTTCTCGGAAATGACGTCCAGGCGCGTTTGTTCGGCGGACAACGCAGCGGCCGTATTTTGGATTCCGGTCAGTATTTGAATCATAATCCTTAGTCTTTTCCGGTAATCGCCATTTGTATCCGGCCCAACATCCCGCTAATGAGCTGCGTTTCCAGCGAATGTTCCACCGCGTTTTCGTTCATTTGCATCAACTCATTTTCCAGGTGGACCGTATTGCCGTCCCGGCTGCTGGGCGCCGCGGTCGAATCCACCTCGAGGGTGGGTTTAAGCTCGTTAATCTGCGCCGGGTCGCCCGAGGCCGCCGCGCGCTCCAGTTCCGTTTCAAATGATGGCGCCAGATCAACGCGCTTGTAGCCAGGCGTTTCCAAATTCGCGATATTATTGGCAATCGCTTCCTGGCGAAGCACCACGGCGTCCAGCGTCTTTTTGGCCGCCAGATAATTGGGCTGACTGAACAGGGCTTCGATCATTTATAGTTGTCCAAGCCTGTTAAGCAATGACAGTGCCAGCGGAAAAAAATGCTCAAAACCGCCATTTTTTTGGCCGGCGGATTTGAAAAGGGGAAAATCTTGCCCCTGGTGGGAAATTACGTTCCTGCTGCGTCATCCGGCGCCGCCGCTAACTGAAGCCCGTAGGGCTGCCATCTTTGTAGAAAACCAACCCCAAACGAACCGCAAGCTCCGTCAGGAGCGGCATCTTCTGTGACTCAGTCCATCCGAAAAACGTACCGATTGTCGTAATCTACGGCTCTGGCCATCTTCTATCCTCAATCCTCCATCTTCTATCTTCTCTGGGTGAAAGCGCTCCCTTAAACCGGCGCCAACTGCTTCTCCCCGCCTCCCGGCTTGGGCGCGGTGCCGTTATACTCGTGGAGTTTGTTGCGTAAGGTCCGGATGCTCACATCCAATAAATCCGCGGCATGCGTCCGGTTGCCCTTGCAGTAATTCAGAGCGCTCAAAATGTGACTTTTCTCGATCTCCGCCAGGGTGAGGAATTTTTTGTCGTCCGGCGCCCCCGATCCGCCCGAAACCGGAGGCAAAGCGGCCTTTTCAGGAATCCCCAGGCCCAGGTGTTCGGGACCCAGCATTGCGCTGTCGCCGCAAAGTATGATCGCCCGTTCGATGACATTTTGCAATTCACGCACGTTCCCCGGCCAGGAATGGTTCGTCAATACTCGAATCGCCTCCTCGGTGCAGCCGCGAACATTGATGCCGTGTTGACGGCAAAAACTGCGCAAAAACTCGCGTTTTAGCACTAGCACGTCCTCCGGGCGCTCCCGCAACGGCGGCACATAGACCGGCACGACATTCAGGCGGAAGAACAAATCCTGCCGGAACTCGTTTTTATCCACGCTTTGCTGAAGATTGCGGTTGGTCGTGGCAATCACCCGCACGTCCACCTTAATCGTCCGGTTGCCGCCCACGCGCTCAAACTCCCGTTCCTGCAACACCCGCAGCAGTTTGGCCTGGGTGCCGGGGGAGATTTCGCTGATTTCATCAAGCAGGATGGTGCCGCCATGGGCCAATTCAAAACGGCCTTCTCGTTTGCTCAGTGCCCCGGTAAAAGCCCCCTTTTCATGGCCGAAAAACTCGCTTTCAATCAAATTTTCAGGTATCGCCGCGCAATTGACCCTGATAAAGGGCGCGGTCGCGCGCGAACTCTGTTGGTAAATCTCGCGGGCAATCACTTCCTTGCCCGTTCCGCTCTCCCCCTGAATCAGGACCGTCGCGTGCGTCCGCGCCACTTTTCGGATGAGCTGGCGAATGTTTTCCGTTTCCGGGCTGCACCCCAGCAACTCGGAGGAACGATCGCTTTGGCTGAGAAATCGGTTGACCCGCACTAATTGGGAGAATTCTTCGGTCCGGCGCAACGCAATTTCAATCTGTTCGTTTGAAAACGGCTTGATCAGATAATCAAACGCGCCGTTCCTTATGCAATCCACGGCCGATTCAATCGAACCCATGCTCGTCGTCACAATCACCAGCGGCCGCTGCGCGCGCATCTGGATCTCCCGCAGCAAATCCATGCCGCGATCGTTCCGCAGGCTCAGGTCCATGAAGAAAATGTCGAACGTGTCCCGGCTCAAATAGTCCAGGGCCGCCGGCGCCGACGGCGTGGACGCCACATCGCAGCGGCACCGCCGCAGGTAATTTTCCAGGCTGCCGCGGGCAACCGCGTCCCCCTCCAAAATAATTATTTTTTCAATGGCCATGATGTCGTCTGATAAACCGATAAAAACAAACGTTCAGCAACGCGGCAAGAAATAGAACCAAAATCTTGCCCACACTATTCACTAAATGTTCCTTCTGCTCCCGGTTATTCACCGGTTTTCCACTTACTGCCATGTTATTCACATATTACCCGCGCTTTTGCCCGGAAAATGGGAATAACCTGTCCGGCGGCGCTTCAAGCGGATGAGTTTCGCCGGTACAAATCGGCCACAAAATGAGGTTGCTGCGCCGCGGCGGCCGGCAAATTTTTCACAGGCACCAGGCCGCGCTTCAGCATGGCCTGCTGATTTTCGCGGTCCAGCGCCAGGATTTTCATCACCAGCCCCTGGATATTTTGAAACAATTGCCTCAATTCCGTGAACTCTTGCCGCCGCGCTTCGGAAATTTGCTGCCAGGCCATGCGATGACGGCGGAATTTTTTGACCAGCGACTCGATGTCCGGCAGCAGTTCCTTCCGCTTTTCGTCAAACACCGCAGTGTTGCCAGCCACAGAGCCGCGACCGTGAGGGAGCGGTTTCCCATCCAAACCGCCACGTCCGGCTAACGCCAGATGTTCGTTCCGGGCCAGCGATAAAAGTTGTTCACAAACTCGCGCGAACGCCTGCAAATCGGCGAAAAGCGAATCGGCAACCCGGGGCGCAAAAGCATCATTCATTGTGTTGAATTGGTTTTGAAATTGGCCGCGGCCGCCGCGGCGGCCGCCGCCAGCGATTGGTCAACGGCCTGGGCATTGGTCTGCCATTTCAGAAAATTGATCCGCCATTGTGCCATGTCGAACACCGCTTGCATCCCCGGGCTGGCGTTGGTGCCCACTTGCGTTTCGCGCGCAAGGATTTGGTTATAGGCGTCCACCGCTTTTTGCGGCTGCAACAGCTTTTCATAGCTTAAACCCATCTGGTAATACACGGGAATCTGCCACGCCGGGGTGGAATCCAATTGCGCAAGATCGGTATAAATTTCCAGCGCGCGCGTGTAATCTCCCTTGCGATAAAGTTGATTGGCGATTTCGTTGCCCACGCGCTGTTGCCAATAAAGCCACAACTGCGGATCCGCGCTGGTCTGCGCCTTCGTCTGTTTCAGGCACAGGATGACTTGTTCCAGCGCTTCATCGTCCCGGCCAAGGGCCTTCAGCGCCTGCGCCAGATAATACCGTACTTCCGGCACTTCCGGCGCGTCCGCATAACGCGAAAGAAAATCCTGCGCCTGGCTGGCCGCTTCATCGTATTGCCGGATGATCGTCAGGGAGCGTACCAGACGAAACTGCATTTGCGGACGATTTAATGTCGGGTCCGAGTTTGCCAGCAGCCGTTTGTAGAAATCCGCCGCATCCACATAATGCCCCATCAAATAATGGGTTTCGGCTATTTCCACCTGGGTTTGCAGGACCAGCTTTTGATAATAGCCAAACTGGTCGCTTTTCAGATCAATCGCCGAAGCCATGACGCTGTAAAATTTCCCCAGGGCCGAATCGGTCAAACCCATCTGGCGGAAAATCTCGCCCTGCCGCAAGAGAACTTCGGGAATGGTCGGGTCATCCGGCCAGCGCTCGAGGAATTGCGCGTAAATGGACTGCGCGCGCGGCAGGTCATTTTCGCCCCGTACCACGTCTGCCAATGCCATCAAAGCCGCTTTTTGGACCGAATCCGGATAATTCGACGCCAGCAAACCGACGAGAATCGGCTCGGCCTTTTCCGGCTGGCTCGTCCTCTTATAATAGGCGGCCATCGCCAGGTCGCTCGCCACGGTGTTGGTTCCATCGGGAGCGATGAGGGAGGCAAAGTTCGCGCTTTCACCTGGAGGAACATTGGTAAGGCCAAGGTCCGCCCGAAATGAATTGGTATCCACTGCGCCGGGCGGAGGCTCAAGGCTGGACCAATCGGATTTCGCCGCCGTTTGGCCCTGCCCCGCCGGCGTAAAAACGGCCAGAAAAAAAACAGGAAACCAAAAGCAAAAAACCCAAACTTTTCCACCCGCTCTTCCGCCCTTTCGAGCCTTGCCCTTCTGCCCTTCCTGTTTTTCCCACCGTGCGCCGCGCGCGATCGGGAAAATAAAACCGGTCATCGGCTTTGATAACTCGCGTGGCTCTGGGCCGGCATCGGCGGCACGAATCCCAATTCCGCAGGCACAAGGATCGATTGGCCATGCTGATATTCCCCTGAGTCGTCGCGCGGGCCCTCGCCGCGATTTGATTTAAAGTATTCGTCAATCATCTGCGGCGTGACGTTAAGCAAATCGCTTGCCGAGTTTAACCCTTTGGCTGCATTTCCTGCCGGTATGCCAAAAATGCCGGCTGAATTATTTCCCAGGATCGGCGCTCCGGCCGTGTAGGTTTCCGCGCCGCGGTTCATTGTGGAAGCGGGCGCATTGGCAGGCATCGGCACCGCGGGAGTTTCCACAACAACAGGTTTTGGCAACGCCAATTCCGCCAAAATCAACGGGTTTGGCGCACTGACCGCCTCAAACCGCAACGGCGCGGGACCCACCGTTTTCAGATACGGCCCGGCGGCAACCGCGGTTTGCATGGCCAAAGAACCCGCGGCCATCGCCAACCTGGCGGTGTTCCCGAATCGCACTTTTAAAATACTAAACACGGCAATAATTTTTGTCTTTTTCCGGAGATCTCCGGTCCAGGCTGCTGCACCCGTTATCTAATCGGCAAAATTTGCCGGACGCTTGAGGCAAATTCGTTATAGTGGCACAGGCGTCCCGCTCGGAGCGGGACTATGGCGCGGCAGGCCTCGAACGCTGAACTCCGAATCAACCCTCAACCCTCAACCCTCAACAATCAACTATTTAATATGCGTTTGTCACCACGACGGTTGCCTGAAACCGCCTCAGGTCGTGCCATTGGGCGGCGTTTTGCGGCGTGTAATCGCCGCCCTGGTCGGTATTCATCCCCAGCCATTGCCAGCGTTCGGCATGCCCATCGGCAAAGGCAAGCACACAACCGTAGTTGTGACGGTCGGAGGGCGAGTTTTTCCAGTCCTCCCAATCCATCCCCAACATTTGATCATCCAGCGTATTCTGGCTTTCATCCACAAAAACCGTGGCCTCGGCTGGAGAGGGCGACCGGATTTGCGCCAATCTCTTGAACAAAGGAAATTCGTATTCGAGCGCTCCGTTCATGTCCTGGCCATTGTCATAGACGCTCCATTGAATGGACTCGGCGGTATCCGCGCCGCTGACGCGGTCCGGCATCGAGCAAGTCCGCGTTTCCACTTTATTGCCGCTCACCAGGTGCGCGTCCGGACAATGATAGATGGCAATGGACTTCACGTCCATGAACAGGGTGCCGTTGGTAATGCCGGTAATGTCCTGTGGATTATCCATCATATCTCCGGTGTTCCCGTTTCCAAAACACCACGAGCGCGGCGTACCCGGCGCAATCGTGTCGCCGTATAACCAGTTCAACGGCAGATAATCGTTGTTGTCACTGACATACGTTGCCCAGGCCAGATCCAGTTGCTTGAAATTATTGATGCACTGGATGACGCGCGCCTGTTCTTCCGATTTGGATATTACCGGTAACAGCAACGCCGCCAGAATGGCGATGATGGCGATGACGACGAGCAACTCAATGAGCGTGAACCCGCCGATTTTCTTGTATTCCAGCCCTGTCGTTTTCATCCGAGATTTCCCGTTTGACCCGTTTTTCGTGGCGTCAGATTGAGCTTTGCCTGATCGTTTCCACGATTTTCCTCCCATCACCTGGCTTGTCAACCGATTTTTCAAGGGCAAACACGAAAAGTTCAACCTGCCTGCGCTCAGAAACTACGGCAAGGCAGGCAGAGATGCTCAGGATTTGCCCCCCCTCTTTCCTCTTTCCTTTTTCCTTTTTAATTCTGTGCTTGATCCGATCCGCTCTTCTGATCAATTGATCTGGGCGTGCCGAAACCAAAAACGCCCAAACCGAAAACCTCCTACCGCCGCAGACCGCCGGCCCCGGACGCCAACGCAAAGACGCCAGGGCGCCAAGACGCCTCGTTCCACGAAATTAAGTCCTCCCATTTTGTATTGCGCGACGATTGGACCGTTGAATATACGCCTGACAGCGGACGAGAAGCTACTGACCACGGACTACTGACTACTGACTCCGCCCAGAAAACTGTGGACTCCGGACCCGGGACTCCAGACACCCAAACCTTAATCTTTAAACACGAAAATCCTTTCATCCGCCTCTACCACGCCGATTGTTTCCAACTCCTGGACGCCATCGCCGTCAAATATCCGGAGGGCCGTTTCGACGCCATCTTCGCCGATCCGCCCTATTTCCTGTCCAACGGCGGCATTACCTGCCACGCCGGACGCATGGTCAAAGTGGACAAAGGCAATTGGGACAAATCGCGCGGACCCGAGTTAAACCACGAATTCAATCGCGAATGGCTGGCGCGCTGTCAGCGCGTGCTCAAGCCGAATGGCACGATTTGGGTGAGCGGCACGCATCACGTGATTTTTTCGATTGGTTACGCCATGCAACAGCTCGGATTCAAAATCCTGAACGATATCGCCTGGGAAAAACCCAATCCGCCGCCCAACCTGAGCTGCCGTTACTTCACGCACTCCACCGAAACCATCCTCTGGGCCGCGCGCGACGAAAAAAGCAAACACATATTCAATTACGACGCCATGCGCGCCGTCACCGGCAAACAAATGAAAACCGTTTGGAGACACGTGGGCGGCGAGGATAGAGGGTTGAAGATAGAAAATAGTACGAATGATCCATCCTCAATTCTCGATTCTCCATCTTCGCTGGAAAGCGTCTGGACGCTTTCCGCCCCCGGTTCCGACGAAAAAACGCACGGCAAACATCCCACTCAAAAACCCGTCGCCCTCATCGAACGCTGCCTCCTGGCCTCAACCAATCCCGGCGACCTCGTCCTCGACCCCTTCCTCGGCGGCGGCACCACCGCCATCGCCGCAATCCGTTTGAATCGCCGCTGCTTGGGCATCGAAGCCGATTTGATTCACATCACATTGGCCGCCAAACGCGCCGACCACGAAATCATCTCCATCTGGCTCCGCCATTTCCGCGTGACGTTAACCGTATCGCTGGTAGGGACGCCGCGCCGCGGCGTCCGCCCGGCGTATCCCGCCGGGCATTCTGATTTCTCACAAATTGATCTTGATCTGTTTCCGATTTCGATCAATGGATCACGCGTGGACGACAAACCGCAACTGCCGACCGAGCGCATTTTTCACGAGACGAAATTCGTCTTCCTCTCCTGCGCCGAAGTCGAACGCGGCGCAGTCGTCCATACCACGGTTGACGTCAGCCTCCAGGAAGCCTGGGCCAAAACGCCCACCGGCAAAAAGCGCGAGACGACGCATGTGGTCAGGTGTGAGACGGAGATTTTGAGGGTACACGTTAAAAGCTGAAATGAATTGTTGAAATGGAGCCGACGGAATAAGCTTTCGCCGAATATGGCAGCACTTGAGCAAATTCTGAATCAAATTAAGAATTGTTTGGACGAGGGAAAATA